>CALURT010000009.1 GCA_944323245.1 uncultured Bacteroidales bacterium | reverse complement strand
ACTTCAACCAAAACCCTTGTAACTCAATTCTATCACTATATCTTTCCGCATTTCACTTTTTTGTAGTAACTTTGCACCGCTAATCTCACGAGATGCCGCTTTTGGAAAAAATAATGATTTCGAACTTCAGGAACATCGAATTCGAAGAACTGGACTTCTCTCCCAACCTGAATTGCATTTCCGGAAACAATGGAGAAGGGAAGACCAACCTTATCGATGCCATCTATTATCTGTCGATGACCAAAAGCGCCTTTGCGCCCTCGGACAGGTTCAGTTTCAGGTACGGGACGGACAGATTTTCCATTTCGGGACTTTACCGCATGCCGAACGGCACGGAAACGAGATTCTCCGTAAGTTCGGAAGCGTCGGGAGTGAAAAAGGTGAAACGCGACGACAAGGTCTATTCCAAGGTTTCGGAGCATATCGGCAATATTCCCGTGGTGATAGTGTCGCCTTCGGACATCTCCCTTGTGAGCGAATCGGGAGAGGAAAGGCGCAGGTTTGCCAATGCCGTGCTTTCGCAGATCGACAGGGAATACATGTCGGCTCTCCAGCAGTACAACAGGCTTCTGACTCAGCGCAATACCATGCTCAAGTCCATGAACGTGAACATGGAACTTCTGTCAGTAATAGACGAAAGGATGGCGGCTGCGGCGGAACCTGTGTGGAAGGCAAGGAAGAAATTCACCGATGACATCAGGGCAGTGGTCGGAAAATATTACGGAATCCTGTCCGGAGGCAGGGAAGAGGTCGATATGGAATACCGCTCCGATCTTGACAGGGGCTCCCTGCTTTCCATATTGAAATCTTCATTCGAAAAAGACTGCGCCGTAAGATATACTACAGCCGGAATCCAGAGGGACGACTTCATATTCGGAATGAACGGTCATCCGATACGCAGGTGCGGCTCGCAGGGCCAGCAGAAATCCTTTCTCGTGTCGCTGAAATTTTCACAGTATGAAATAATGAAGGAGGCTTGCGGATTCGCTCCTATACTGCTTCTTGACGACGTGTTCGACAAATTGGACATGACGCGGATTGCCAATCTTCTGTCCATGGTCTCCTCCAATGAGTTCGGACAGATTTTCATAACCGACAGCAACAAGGTGAGAATGGCCGGAATCGTGGACTCGCTGACGAGCGACAGGGCCTATTTCGAAACTGTATCAGGACATTTTACGAGAATATGACGAACAGGCTGTCGAAGAAGAACGAATTGTCCATGGCGGAAGTCGTTTCCGCCGTCATCCGGGATTTGAAAATAGCCTCGGGGCTGAACGAGCAGCTCATCTTTTCCGCATGGGACTCGGTGTCCGGGGCGGCTGCCTATACGGTGTCGAAATATGTAAGGGACAATGTCCTGTATTGCGGCATATCTTCGTCCGTAATCCGCAACAGACTTTATTATCACAGAAAGGAGATTCTCGACAGAATCAATCTCCGGCTTTCGCAGGACGAGCTTTTCGTAAAGGATGACAGGAAGACAGGCCTGCTGAAAGACATAGTTTTAAGATGAACATGACAGGAAAAAGACTGAAAATAGTGGCAGACAGCCACGTACCCTTTCTCGAAGGCGTCTTCGAACCATACGCCGACATTTCATATATTGACGGCAATGCCATTTCAAAGGCCGATATAGCGGATGCCGACGCATTGATAATCAGGACACGCACATTGTGCAATGCGTCACTGCTTGACGGCACTCCGGTCAGGATGATAGCCACGGCTACGATAGGGACCGACCATATAGATTCGGAATATTGTGCTGCGCACGGAATTGAAGTGCATAACGCTGCAGGATGCAATGCGGGAGGCGTGATGCAGTATGTCTTTTCCGCCCTATACGGGACGGCATCGAGGAAATCCATAAAATTGGACGACCCGGTCATCGGTATCATAGGCGTGGGAAACGTAGGTCGCAAGATCGAGCACATGGCAGCCCATCTCGGATTCCGTATCCTGCGCTGTGACCCTCCGAGGGCGGAAAGGGAAGGTTCCGAAAAATTCTGCCCTCTCGACTATCTCCTTGCAAACGCCAATATCGTCACGATGCACACTCCGTTGGACGAGACGACAAGAGGAATGGCCGACAGCGATTTCTTCGGGCTGATGCGCCCCGGAACCTTTTTCATCAACGCATCGAGAGGAGAGGTAGTCGACGAGAACGCCCTTATGGAAGCCATTCCGAAACTCGGTCCTGTCATCATAGACACGTGGTGTCATGAACCTGATATCAATCTTGGACTTATGGATATGGTGGATATCGCCACTCCTCATATAGCAGGCTATTCCCTGCAGGGCAAGATGAACGGGACAGCCTCTTCCGTACAGGCAATCGCCCGTAAATTCGGCATATACGAGCTTTTCGACTTCTATCCGGAAAGCGATCTTCCGGAACACCAGCCGGTAAAGCTCGACCTCAGAGGAAAGAACCAGGGGGAAATAACCTCTGTTTTTCAATATAATTATCCTATATTTACGGATGATTTCATGTTCCGCATGGCTCCGCATGACTTTGAAAAGCTGAGGAGCAACTACAAGTACAGACGTGAAATATTCGTGGACTGACGGAAAGGAAGTTCAACCGATAACGGCATTCAAGTAATAACACATAAACCTATAAGACCATGTTTACTGAAAAAGACATCAGACAGATTGAGGAAAGAGGCTCCTCGGTACAGACTGTGAAAGGACAGATCGAGCAATTCAGAAAAGGATTCCCGTGGATGGACATAGTGGCTCCGGCCACTCCCGAGAAGGGGATATGCGTGCTCGATGACGCCCAGGCTGAAGCTGCAGTGAAGTATTACGAATCGGCTGAAATCAACGGAAAATGCAAGTTCGTGCCTGCTTCGGGAGCCGCTTCGAGAATGTTCAAGGACCTGTTCAGCGGTCTTGACAAATTGAAAAACGGAGAAGACGTGCCTGCGGATTCGCCTGCGGCCAAGTTCGTGGCAAATATCGGGCGTTTCGCCTTTTATGACAGTGAGCTTTTCGGCTCTCCTGAAGATACGCCGGAATACAGGAAATCGGTGTTGTCGAAGACGTTGACTTCCGAAGGCCTGAATTACGGGGCCAAACCGAAAGGTGTCCTCAAATTCCACCGCTATGCCGACGGAGAGACGAGAACCGCCTTTGCGGAACACCTTGTGGAGGCGCAGAACTACATGAGAAACTCGGACGGCTCGGCAAATCTCGTGGTGACCATTTCGCCGGAACATCAGCATCTGTTCGAAGAAGCGCTTGCCTCCGTGCAGGATATTTTCGAGAAAAGATACGGTGTCAGGTACAATATCCGTTTCACTTTCCAGGACAAGGCGACAGATACCGTGGCTGTTGACGTGGAGAACAATCCTTTCCGCACGGAAGACGGGAGTCTCCTCTTCCGTCCGGCCGGACACGGCGCCCTTATCTACAATCTGAATGAAATCGAGGAGGAAGTGGTTTCGATAAAGAATATCGACAATGTCGCCAACGAGAGGCTTTTGCCGGTAACGGTCAAATACAAGAAGGTCCTGCTCGGAAAGGCCGTGGAACTCAGGGACAAGATATTCGGTTATCTGAAAGAACTCGACGCGGTGACCGGGGCGGACTTCAAGATGTTCGAACCGACCCCGAATATTCCGGGGTACAATCCGATAGGAGTCGACGAGGCTTACATGAGCGAAAAATGCCAGTTGCTCTGCAATGATATAGAAGAATTCCTCCGTGATGAACTCTGTATCGAAATGCCATACGCCGAGGATTGCAAGACAAGGGCGATAAGACTCCGGGAAAAACTCAACAGGCCGATAAGGGTCTGCGGAATGGTGCGCAATCAGGGTGAACCGGGCGGCGGGCCGTTTATCATAAGGGAGAGCGACGGGTCCACTTCGCTTCAGATTCTCGAAAGCGTGCAGATAAATACTGCGGATGAGAATGCCCGCAATGCCCTTGCTTCGGCCACGCATTTCAATCCGGTAGACATCGTATGCTGCCTGCATGACTACAAGGGAAACAGCTTCGACCTTCTGTCACATGTAGATGAGAATGCGGGATTCATCAGTTCCAAGAGTTATCAGGGAAGGGAACTGAAGGCATTGGAACTTCCGGGACTGTGGAACGGGGCCATGAGCGACTGGAATACGCTTTTCGTGGAAGTCCCTCTTGAGACATTCAATCCTGTAAAGGTGGTTCTCGACCTTCTCAGGCCTGCGCATCAGTAGGCAAACAAATGTATTCGGGAATTGTTCGGGTGGAAAAGGCAGATTCCCCGTCTAATTCCCGAATCATCAAATAAATTTGCATTGAGCGTCCCTTCTCATTATCTTTGCGCCGTAATAAAACCTGAGCCGGCAATATAGCAAGTATATACCGGTATGAAATTATCAGAATACATTCACGGCAGAATCATGATGGCGGCGGCAGGCCTCTGTCTGATTGCCTCGTTCACTTCCTCATGCAGTCAATTAATGATGGATATGGACTCTCCCGAATACGGAGAGGGTCTTTTCGTCATTTCCGGAGGCGTTTATGACTGGGATACCGAAGCGGCGGTTCCCGGTATGAAGGTCGCTCTGAAAGTGTATGACAATGATGACAAGAGCGGCAATTACCCTTTGCAGACCGAAGAGACATTTTCCGATGAGAACGGGGCATTCGGCGTCGCTGCGGAAATGTCCGACAAATGTTACTATGTATTGGAAGTATCCGATGTGGACGGAGATGAGAACGGCCGGTACAGATTGTCAAGGCAGGTACTGAGTATAGATTTTTCGGGCCAGGGCTACGACAAGGAAACCAATTCGTACGTTCTGACGGATTTCTGGGTGCCAGTCATTCCTGAATGACACCCTTGTTTTCTCTCCATTGTTTCGGCGAACATCCGACAGTCTTGGTAAACTGCCTGTGGAAATTGGAACGGTCGCTGAATCCGGACATTTCGCCTATTATGTTGATTGATAGATTCTTGTCCTCGATAAGAAGTCTTTTGGCCTCTTCAATGCGCAGTTCGGTCCTCCATGTCCGGAAATCGACGCCCTTGTTTGTGATGAAATAGTAGTGGAGATATTCTTTCGATGTACCGAGTTCTGCAGCTATTTCCTCCCGACTTTTGTCGTATTCCCTGAATTTCTTTTCGCTTACCCATTTTTCAAGGGCATTTTCGAGAGTGTCAGGATCGGTCTTGTCTTCTTGCTGGCTGTCCTCTTTGGGTGCGGACACAACGGCCTTTCTGACACGCTGTGCCGTCTTTCTTTTCTTTCTCGGCCTGCTGATGGTCCAATGTCCGAATGCATCTAAAAGCAGTTTGTGGCTACCGATGAAGGAGATGAAATTGCTTGCGAAATACAGAAGAAAAAGGATGTAGAAGCCGACATAGATGATCATCAGGCCCTTCGGCAGCAGAAGATAGACGAGAATGAACATGTCGGTAAGCATTGCAAGTATGAAGCAGAACTTGATCCACTTCAGTTTGTGGTCTTCGTCCTCGTCATAATATTTTTCAAGCAGCTTGACTCCTTTCTTGTACAGTTTGTCGAAAATTATGATGTAGTATATGCACAATCCGCAGAAAAGCGCTATCCCGACTATCATGGCTATCTTGAACAGCCTGTCCGTGTCGGAGAAGAAAATTTCGACAAGTGCTATGCTGGCAAGGAAAATGGCGAAAATACTGATAAGGAGTCTGCCTGCACTTACACTCCTGTAGTTCAACAGGTTTATAAGGGAATAACCGAGGGTGGCGGACGAAAATGCCACGTTGATAAGCATCATCAGGGCCGAAAATACCTCGTAATTCCCGATATCGCTGTGGTAGAGGGTATAACCGAATATGAATGAACATATAAGGTAGCTGAACGCAACAGTGTCCTTCGCTCTCGTCAGCTTTTTGGCGTGTTCCGAATGTGGAACCTTGATAAGCAGCAGGACGATGGCGAGGGACGCTGCAACGACCATTGCGATTTTCTGCAACAGTCTGATGTCGTTCAGTGTTTCGAAGAAACCCATGACCGGGTTACCATCCGAGTACGTAGCTGAAAATCAGCGGCGCAACTATGGTAGCATCCGATTCGATGATGAATCTCGGCGTATCTACATCAAGCTTTCCCCATGTAATCTTTTCGTTAGGGACAGCTCCGGAATATGAACCGTAGGAAGTGGTGCAGTCTGAAATCTGGCAGAAGTATGCCCAAAGCGGCGTGCCTGTCCAGCCGAGGTCCTGTTCCATCATAGGAACCACGCAGATAGGGAAGTCGCCTGCAGTACCGCCTCCGATCTGGAAGAAGCCTACGCCTGCTCCGCCCGAATTGTGCTTGTACCAGTCTGTAAGGAAAATCATGGTCTCGACACCGTTCTTGATGATGTGCGGATCGAGTTCTCCCTTTATGCAGTGTGCCGTGAAGATGTTGGCCGTGGTGCAGTCCTCCCATGCCGGAACGACGATAGGAATGTTCTTTTCGCAGGCGGCAAGCACCCAGCTGTCCTTAGGGTCGATTTCGTAGTATTTTTCGAGTACTCCGCTTCTGAGCAGACGGTACATCACTTCGTACGGGAGGAGTCTTTCGCCTTTGGCCTGCATGTCTTTCCATACCTCGAGAAGATGGTCTTCGAGCCTGCGGAAAGCCTCCTCTTCAGGAATGCACGTATCGGTCACGCGGTTCATGTGATTTTCGAGAAGTTCCTTTTCCTGCGCAGGAGTCAGATCCCTGTAGTTCGGGACACGGTAGTAATGGTTGTGTGCCACGAGGTTCATGATGTCTTCCTCGAGATTGTTTGCCGAGCAGGAAACGATCTGGATCTTGTCCTGACGGATCATTTCAGCAAGCGACAGCCCGAGTTCAGCAGTACTCATGGCTCCGGCCATGGCTAACATCATTTTTCCGCCCTTGTTGATGTGCTCATCGTATGCTTTGGCGGCATCCACCAGAGCCGCCGAATTGAAATGGCGGTAATGGTGCGTAATGAATTTAGAAATAGGACCTTTTTCCATTTTCATCTGTTTTTTTATTTATAATGTTGACATTATCTTGTTTCAGGCTGCGAAATTAGCGATTTTTTCCCTATTTTTGCAATCGTTTTTGCGTTTAATTTGAGCTTGATGCCCAATATGTTGAATATTAGAGAAATATCAGAACTTGAAAAAATAAGGACACCGTTTTACCATTACGACATGGACCTCTTGGATGCGACCCTTGTCTCATTGACGGAATCTGCCGCAAGACACGGAATCGAAGTCCACTACGCCGTCAAGGCAAATGCCGATGAAAGGATTCTTAAGGCAATAAGCGCCAAGGGTATAGGAGCTGATTGCGTAAGCGGGAACGAGGTCCTTTGTGCCATTAGGTGCGGTTTCCCTCCGGAGAAGACAGTCTTTGCCGGAGCGGGGAAGACAGATGAGGAAATCATCCATGCGTTGGAGGCTGATATTTTTGCATTCAACTGTGAATCCCTTCAGGAACTCAAGGTATTGGACGCCTTGGCGGGAAGATTGGGAGTCAGGGCTAAGGTGTCGCTCAGGATCAACCCGAATATCGACGCCCATACGCACAAATATGTTACCACCGGGCTTTATGAAAACAAGTTCGGCATATCGGCCCATGATTTCGACAGTGCGATAATACTCCTGCGGGATTGCGGGAACATAGACTTCAACGGACTTCATTTCCATGTAGGTTCGCAGATTACCGATGTGAAGGAAGTGTTCTCGTTGGAATGCAGAAGGGCGTCCGAGGTGGTGGAATATTTCGAGTCGGCAGGATTCGCCGTCCAGAATATCGACCTCGGAGGCGGTCTCGGTGTGGATTACGAGAATCCGGATGATGCCATTCTGCCTGATTTCGGCCTTTGGTTCGATACCATCGACAGGCACCTGAAACGCAGAAGCGGTCAGAGGATACATGTCGAGCCCGGCCGTTCAGTCGTGGCTCAGTGCGGTACGCTTTTTACTAAGGTCCTCTATGTCAAGGGCGGCGATACCAAGACCTTTCTGATAGTCGACGCCGGAATGAACGATCTCATACGTCCGGCGTTGTACGGAGCATATCACAGCATTGAAAACGTTTCCGCTTCGCATCGCGGTGCGTCCGGAGAGCAGGTTTATGACATTGTGGGACCGGTCTGCGAATCGAGCGATGTCTGGGGCGCAGGCAGAGTGCTTCCGGCGAGTGTCAGGGGAGATCTGATAGCAATAAGGACAGCCGGTGCATACGGACAGGTGATGTCCATGAGGTACAACCTGAGGGACTGCGCCGGGACCGTCTACTCCGACAGAATCGGCGACGCAGTGACCGCAGTCCCGCCCGTTGCTGTCAGTGAATAATGAAAAACAAAAGATATTGGATATATGTTTGATAATTTAGTAGACAGACTCGAACGTTCTTTCAAGATTCTGAAAGGACAGGGAAAGATTACCGAAATAAACGTTGCGGAAACGCTCAAGGATATAAGGCGGGCATTGCTCGACGCCGATGTCAGCTATAAGATTGCCAAGCAGTTCTGCGACGATGTGAAGCAGAAGGCGCTCGGAATGGACGTGCTTACCGCCGTGAGACCGGACCAGATGATGGTCAAGATAGTCCATGACGAATTGGCCGCCCTTATGGGAAGCGAATCCACAGACATCAACGTGAAGGGACATCCGGGTATTGTCCTTGTCGCCGGTCTTCAGGGTTCGGGTAAGACCACCTTTTCAGGAAAATTGGCGCTCAACTGCAAGAGTAAAAAAGGAATGAAGGTCATGCTTGCAGCCTGCGACGTTTACAGGCCTGCGGCCATAGACCAGTTGAAGGTGCTCGGAGAGCAGATAGGAGTGCCCGTATATTCGGAAGAAGGTGTCAAGGATCCGGTGGCGATAGCCAAGCACGCCGTGGAGAAGGCCAAGCAGGAAGGCTGCTCCGTAGTGATAGTCGATACTGCGGGACGACTCGCCGTGGACGAGGAGATGATGGATGAAATCGCAGCCCTTAAAAAGGCCCTGCAGCCTACGGAAACCCTCTTTGTGGTCGATGCCATGACGGGACAGGACGCTGTGGAGACAGCCAAGGCCTTCAATGACAGGCTCGATTTCGACGGAGTCGTACTTACCAAGATGGACGGAGACACGAGGGGCGGTGCGGCCCTTTCCATCAAGGCTGTTGTGGGCAAACCTATCAAGTTCATAAGTTCCGGGGAAAAGATGGAGGCATTGGATGTCTTCCATCCGAAGAGAATCGCCGACAGAATCCTCGGAATGGGCGACGTGGTCACTCTCGTGGAAAAGGCACAGGAGCAGTTCGACGAGGAGCAGGCAAGGAAACTCAAGAAGAAACTCGCCAAGAACCAGTTCACGCTGATGGATTTCTACAATCAGATCCAGCAGATCAAGAAAATGGGCAACATAAAGGATCTTGCCTCTATGATTCCGGGAGTAGGCAAGGCCTTGAAAGACG
This sequence comes from uncultured Bacteroidales bacterium, assembly GCA_944323245.1. GTDB lineage: Bacteria > Bacteroidota > Bacteroidia > Bacteroidales > UBA932 > Cryptobacteroides. The sequence goes on along the minus strand of CALURT010000009.1, from coordinate 90,295 downwards.
TCGAGATGGACAATGATTCGTTCAAGGGCATTGAAGCCATCATCATGTCCATGACTCCTCTCGAAAGGGAGAAGCCCGAGATTATCAACGGAAGCAGGCGCAAGAGAATTGCTGACGGCAGCGGACGGTCGATAGCTGAGGTGAACAGGCTTCTCAAGCAGTTTGAAGGCACCCGCAGGATGATGAAGACCGCCATAGGAGGCGGAATGCAGAACATGATGAAGAACATGAAGCGTCCGAGACGTTGAAATTTTCGGAATTGTATCGCATCATTACCGCATCATTACCGCATCAGTCAGGAAGTACACAAGAAAAGGCGTCGGAGAATCTCTCCCGGACGCCTTTATGTAGAAGAATTTATGTTTAACTAATCGTGTGCTTTCACGGAATATCCAAATAGCGTGCCGAAACTGCCGCCATTAGTTGAAAATGCTGGAATCCAATCCGAGGAGTTCCAGTTTTTTCTTTATCCGAGGGACTTCGTTGGTCAGGAAATCCTCCCGCTGGAGTTGTTCCACTATGTTTTTTGCCCCGTCGCTGATAAAATAACCGATGCCACGTTTATTGTATATTATACCCGAAGCAGTCAGTCTCTCATAGCTTCTCATCACAGTGTTCGGATTGACACCCAACTCTGCTCCGAGTTCCCTGACCGAAAGTATCCTGTCTTCCGGTTTCAGTTCACCTTGCAGTATCCTTTCGTGGAAATTGTCCACAATCTGCATGAATATGGGTTTGTTAGAGTCGAATTCCATAATGTCAAAGCTGGATTTTACGCATTCTGAAATAAATACCTGTCAGAAGAAGCAGGAGGACGGCGGTGTCGCTGATATTGTCGGCAAGGACAAGATCGGAAATGCTTAAGGTATTGATATCGAAGTCCATACTCCCAATTACCTTTATGGTGACAATGGAAAGGACGACGCCGATGCCGAGAATCACGAGGAATGTCTTTCCTATTTTGCTCTTCCTGAATACCATGCCTCCGAGCAGGAAGGTAAGGATGATGTTGGCGAGGTCGTCCGCCGTGAATAACGGAATCGGCTTTTCGTTTATGTTCAACGCTACCCACGAATCGCCGAAGATGTATTTGAAGACACTCATGTCGTATGTCTTGTCGCAAGCTCCCCACAGCGCATCCATGCCGAGGAATATCACCGAATAGAATACAGGAATCACTATTACGGACACAAGTATCATCGAGACGAATTTCTCGAATGTGGATGCAGGGCAGAGCAGGAATTCCGCTCCTTTGCGCCTGTCGGTAATGATGCCGTAACGTCTCACGGGAATCATCACTGTGGCGAAGAAGCCGCACAGGAAGAACAAAACGGCACGCGTGCCGCTGTCCCATGCACAGTAGTCACCGATCATGGTATTGAAAATAAGGACGACGATGTTCACGGCAATCCCTGCAAGTCCGAGACTCAGAAGGCTGATGCCGTATGACATGTATCCTGTCTTTATATCTGTCCACAGATATTTCCCGAATCTGCGGAAATTGAAGATCTCCTTCATAAGCGTTTATTTTTTGAAAATTCCTTTTATCAGTTCCTTATGTCTGTGGACGGTGTTGAACAGGGCTTCGATATTCACCTTGCTTTCCTTTCCGTCTGGATTCAGGCAGACCTGTATGTTGCCTCCCGGAATCATCTCCCTGTAGAGGGCGTCGTCGATTCGGTCGTTGGAATAGTCGAAATACAGTTTTTCCGAGATTTCGGCCACTGATGCGTCCAACAGTACATCCTGTCTGTCGAGGATGATGATAGGGTCAATGATGTTTTCGAGGTCTCTGACCTGATGCGTCGAGATGAGGATGGTGGATTCCTCGTCCGTGTATTTCATTATGGCCTTTCTGAACTGGGCTTTCGATGGGATGTCGAGTCCGTTGGTGGGTTCGTCCATGAAAAGATACCTGCAGTTGCAGGCGAGGGCCAATGAAATATGTGTCTTTTTCAATTGCCCGAAAGACATCCGGTTCATCTTCCGGTCGCTTTCGGTTTCAAAGATTTCCATTAGTTCCCTGAACTTTCCCATGTCGAAATCCTTTCTGAATTTCCCGTTTTCCCTTGCATAGTCGATGGCTTTCATGGGCGAGGCTGCAACCTCGTCGCTCAGGAAGAATTGCATGGCAAGCAGGCTCGGGCAGCGCTTGAAAGGATCGTAGCCGTCGATGTCTATCGAACCGGCATCCGCGCGTTTCAATCCGCACAGCAGAGTGAGCAATGTCGTTTTTCCGACACCGTTTTCTCCAAGAAGACCGTAGATTTTACCATTCTCGAGATTCATGGAAATGTCCTTCAGAACGGGATTCTTTCCATAACTGAATGATATTCTGTCGATTCTGATCATAAAATTATAATGTTTTTGTGTGTTAGTGAAGTAATACACTACAAAGTAATGAAGAATATTTCTTATATCCAAAATTTTTTTTGAAAATCCATTATGTCACAATCGGATATTTTTTTGCATCAATAAAAAAGTGTAAATTTGACAGCAACTGTTTATTTAATTATAAAGTCATGAAAACGAGTTACAAAATCTTGGTCACGGCAGCATCGTTTCTGCTTATGGCTACGGGACTGTTCGCAAAGAGCGGCATTGAAGGAGGATATCTCAATACCATGTACACCACCAAGACTGACGGTGTGGAGAGTGTGGAGAAATCGGATCCTCTCCAGGGCTTTTATGTCGGAGTAAACAACGACTGGAAAATCGTAGCCGGACTGTCCGTACAGCCGGGGCTTTACTATTCATACGGAAAATATTCCGATTCCGAAGAAGAAGCCGGGTTCAGGCTGACGGCATCGCAGACAGAGCACAATCTGAACATTCCAATCGACATCAAATACACCTTCGGCATCCTGCCGATTCTGAAAATCCATGTTTTCGTCGGTCCTACATTTTCCGTTGGCCTTGCCTCCCAGACCAAGGTCGCCATGTCGGGAGAGGTATTGGGGCAGCAGCTTGAAGTGAATGCCAAGTACGACATGTACTCCGGAAAAATCAAGACTGAAGGACTTCCTGAGGGCAGCGAAGGCAGTCTCAGCGGTCAATTACCGAGTTCTGTAATGTCGAGATTCGACGTGATGATAGGAGGCGGAGTCGGCATAGATCTCTTCAAGTTCCTCACTGTCAAGGCGGGATATGATTACGGTCTTCTCAACAGGCTCAAGGGAGACGCCGCCCAGACTTCTTCCCTGAACAGAAGCCAGTTCTATGTAGCATTGGGAATTAATTTCTAATGGAGGCCAACCTCTTATACGAGGATTCGTAAACGAATCCGGCAGCAAGTCCTCCCATACGCAGGGGAGGATTCAGGAGGGGTGACACGTGGAAATAAAGGGATTTCGGGGAAATCATTAACGACGGTTCGACGAATTCCTTATTGCAGAGCAACATGAATTCGTCGAACTGACGTTAATATTAGGTCTGTGATGAGACCGCCTGAAGGTTTTTTCAAGTTCCATCAGGCGGTCTTTTTCCATTCCGGCGAACTCATTGAATCTTTCCCAGATGTAGTTTACGGCCTGGGATGACGGATGAACCATGTCTTCCGCATAGAATCTGTAGTCCCTGAGTTCGTCCATCATGATTTCAAACGCCGGAAAATATTCGCAGTCGGCGTATTCGGAACAAATCATGTCCGCGGCAAGCAGAAGGGCAGCCTTGTTGAGAGAGTTTCCGTGGGCCCCGTCCTTCATGTGCCTTATCGGGCTGACGGTGAATATCATTTCCTTTCCCGAGGCAGCGCAAATGCTATGGATTTCCTCCATGGCGTCCGTAACGGCCTCTACGGTCATCCTTTCGACGGCAAATTCCCTTGCATCCCGTTTCAGACAGTTCGACACGATCATGTCATCGGCTATGTGCCTGTAACATCTGCTTGTGCCGAACGTGATGAGCACCTTGTCGCATTCTCTGAAGAAAATGGAGGCCGATTTCAGGGCCGAATTGGCATTTTCGAGAAATTCCTCTTCTGTTTTCCTTGCAAATGAGGTGTGGTGGTGGAAAGAGCATACGAGTCCTGCACCGCTGCCCATCATCCTGCAGTCCGAAGCATTGAAAGGCTCTCCCGAAAGCAGTCTTTTCAGCGACGAGAGTATCGACAGCGGATTGTACAATGTCCCGAAAGGATTCACGCACGCTTTCAGACCCAAATCGGTCATTTTTTTACCTGTGTTGTCCGCAAAGCAGCTACCGAGGACGAGTATCCTGTCATCTACGGAGACTTTCACCTTGCTTTTCCCTGTTTCTACCGGCGTCTGCAATTTCAACATTTCCGAAAAATTATGGTTGTCCGGTGCAAATCTAAAGAAAAACCCCGGTTATTTGCCGTTTCCGCCGTAAAATGTTAAATTTGAGGGATCGTTTCGGCTATGGAGAACTGGTATAAATATCTTACGGCATTGATTGTCATGTCATTTGCGGTGACCCTGTGTATGGCCCAACGCCCGCACTTTGTGTATGATGCCGATTTTGAATTCAGATTCGACAACAGGGAGTATGATGCAAGTCCGTATTCAAAGTCAATGACGATCTTCGGTGCAAGGGTGTCGCCTGTCGTCGGATTGGGGATTTCATCCCGGAACGGCCGTTCTTCGCATGCGTTGATGGCCGGGGCCGATGTGCTGAAGGATTTCGGCTCTCCCGATATAAAGGCTGGGATGCTCCTGTATTACAAGTGGGACAGACGCTTCCGGAAGACGGACATGACCATGACAGCAGGGATTTTCCCGAGGAGGATGATGCAGGGCGAATATTCCACGGCATTCTTTTCCGATTCACTGAAATTCTATGACAGCAGTCTCGAAGGCCTGCTTCTTACATTCCGGCGGCCCCGCTCCTTTTATGAAATAGGCTGCGACTGGATGGGCAAATACGGCGAAAACAGGAGGGAAAGGTTCATGATATTCGGCAGCGGATACGGTTATCTGACGAAATTCTTCAGACTCGGCCTTTCCGCTTACATGTACCATTATGCCGGTTCGGAAAACGTGACAGGTGTGGTGGACAACATTCTTGTGAATCCTTATGCGGCATTCGAGCTCGGGAGACTCACGGGATTGCAGCGACTTTCCTTTTCATTGGGTTATCTGCAGTCTATGCAGAACGACAGGAGGAATGTCGGCAAATATGTTTTCCCAGGAGGAGGGGAGTTCGTCTTTTCCATACGTAACTGGAACGTCGGCATCGAGAACAGGCTGTTTTACGGGGCCGGCATGATGCCGTATTATGACAGCACTGATGCCGCAGGTGTCAAATACGGGAACAGCCTTTATTTCGGGGATACCTTTTACCGTACCGTCGGGACGTTAAAAGAGGCGTTTTATGACAGATTGGAAGTCTTTTATGCCCCGTATATAGCACGTTTCGTGCAACTCAAGGTGGCGGCTGTCTGCCATTTCAACGAAGGTTTTTCCGGATGGCAGCAGATTGTTTCCATCAATGTTGACTTGAATGACAGGACCTTTAAAAGAAGAAGATAATCATGAAATGCAGGTTTTTCCTTTCCGTCCTGATTCTTTCGCTTGCGGTTTCGTGCGGGCCGAAAGACGGGATGCACACATTTTATTTATGTACGACGAATGATGTCCACGGTCGGTATTTCGACTCGCTTTATGTGGGTACGGATACCAAAGGCTCTCTCCTTGCAGTCTCACGTGTCGTTGACAGCATCAGGACGGCATGCGGGGATGAAAACGTGGTCCTTGTGGATGCCGGCGACTGCGTTCAGGGTGACAATGCGTCGTATTATTTCAATTTCGTGGATACGCTCTCGCCTCATCTTTATGCGGAAATGGCCAATTACATGTGTTATGATGCCCATGTGCTTGGAAATCATGACATCGAAACCGGCCATCCGGTCTATGACAGGCTGAGAAAGCAATTGAAAGCCCCGATGCTTGCAGCAAACGCCTTGCGTACGGACAACGGAAAGGCTTACTTCGACGAATATGCCGTAATCAGAAGGCATGGAGTCAGGATAGCCGTCATAGGCTTTACGAACGCCAACATCAAGAACTGGCTTTCGCCGGAGTTGTGGAGCGGAATGGAATTCGAAAGGATTCTCCCGATGGCGCAGGAGACTGTGGATCGTGTGATAGAAAAGGAAAAGCCGCATGTCGTGATAGTGGCCGTGCATTCGGGAACTGGTGAAGGAAACGGGAATTCCATTGAAAACGAAGGACTTGACCTGTTCAGGACACTCGAAGGCGTGGATTTCTTAGTATGCGCTCACGATCACAGACCGGCTGTTTTCGAGACGGACAGTATCTGTATGATAAATTCCGGGAGTCATTGCCGGAATATCGGTTTCGGACGTATCGATATTGAGACAAAAGACGGGAAAGTCGTTTCCAAGGCCCTGTCTGCAAGCCTGATTCCGGTGGACAAGGAAAAGACTGACACCGTGATGAGGGAACGTTTCCGTCCTCAGTATGAGGCGGTAAAAGCCTTTACAGTAAAGCCTGTAGGCGAACTTGAAGTGCCTCTCGTAACCCGTCTTTCGTATATGGGGATGAGCAATTACATCAATTTCCTGCATACGATAAACCTGCAATGTTCCGGTGCTCAGGTGTCTTTTGCCGCACCTCTCGATTTCGACGGGCACATTGAGCCGGGGCGGCTTGTCTACAATGATCTGTTTACGATATATCCTTTCGAAAACCAGCTTTTTACGGTACGCATGAGCGGAAAGGAAATCAAGGATTATCTTGAACTGTCCTATGACAGATGGATAAACACGGTTTCATCCGGAGGACGCAAGAGAGAGCATCTGCTGAAAATCGAGAACGCCCCGGATCCGAGGACGGGTTCCGTGCAGTGGTCTTTTGTCAACAGGGCATATAATTTCGACTCGGCCGCAGGTCTCGTGTACACTGTGGACATCACGAAACCTGCAGGGGAGAGGGTCCATATCACTTCGCTTGCTTCAGGAGAAAGTTTTGCCTGTGACGGAATTTATGAAGTGGCCATGACTTCGTACCGCGCCAGCGGAGGGGGAGGCCTCATGAAATACGGGGCCGGAATAGACTCTGACGCTCTGAATGAAAGGGTGGTCGCCCGTCATCCCGACATCAGGAGCATGATTTATGATTATATCAGGGAACACGGCACTCTGACGGACGGCCTCATCAACGAGCCGTCGGTTATCGGCCACTGGTGTTTCATTCCTGAAAAACGGGCCTGTGAAATGATGGAAGCGGACATGTCCCTTGTTTTCGGGGACTAATCCGCTGTTTTCGGAGACTGATCCGCCATTTTTCCGAGTCCTGAATTCAGAAATTCCACAAAGCCCGGGATACTCAGATCGTACCCTCTGACCGGAGCAAGCATTTCTCCGTCCGGGGAAAGCAGTATGTAGTTCGGCTGGGCATTCACTCCGAACCTTGTCCTTGCTATATAGGAATTGGCCCTGCCGATGTGCTTGAGGACTTTCCCGTCTACCGTCGTGACCCAGTCTTCTTCTTTCAGTCTGCCCTTGTCATCAGTGTACAGAGCTACGATGACATAATCATTGCGGAGAATATCGAGAACCTGCGGGTCGCTCCAGACGCGGGATTCCATTTCACGGCAGTTTACGCATCCGTGGCCTGTAATGTCCACGAATACCGGTTTCCCGGCTTCCTTGGCGGCTGCAAGTCCTTCCTCAAGGTCGAAATATCCGGTAAGTCCGAGAGGCAGATGCAGCCCGTATTCCGATTCCTGCTGTATCTCCGTATTTGCCGCAGGAGTGCTTCCAAGTACGAAATCCTGGGACGTCATAGGCGGCAGATAGCCGGAAAGGGCTTTCAGCGGCGCTCCGAAAAGTCCCGGAATCATGTAGACGACAAATGCGAATACCGCTATGGCTCCTGCCAATCTCGGTACGCTGACATGGTCGACAGGCGCGTCATGTGCGAATCTGAGTTTGCCAAGCAGGTACAATCCGAGCAGCGAGAATACGGTTATCCATATTGCAAGATAGATTTCCCTGTCCAAAAGTCCCCAATGGTAAGTCTGGTCGGCGACGCTGAGGAACTTGAAGCCGAGGGCTATTTCCACGAAGCCGAGGATTACCTTGACGGTATTCATCCAGCTTCCGCTTTTCATTTTGTTCAGCAGGGAAGGGAAGAGGGCGAGCAATGTGAACGGGAGGGCAAAGGCCAACGAGAATGCCAGCATCGTCACCATCGGTGTCCAGAACTCTCCTTCCGTAGACTTGATAAGCACCGTACCGACAATAGGTCCCGTGCACGAAAATGACACGAGCACCAATGTCAGGGCCATGAAGAAAATTCCCAACAGACCGCCCTTGCCTGCACCCTTGTTGGATTTGTTGGCAAGTGACGACGGCAATACGATTTCGAACGCCCCGAGGAACGATGCGGCGAATATCATGAATACCACGAAGAAAATGATGTTCGGTATCCAGTGAGTGGCAAGCCAGTTGAAAATGTCAGCCGTGACCGTATCTCCTCCTATCATCCTTGTAATCAGGATAATGAGCGAAATCGGCACGGTGTAGAGCAGGATTATGAAAAGTCCGTACATGAATGCCTTGAATCTTCCGGCCGCAGGGCTTGACGACCCTTTGAGGAAGAAAGATACCGTCATCGGGACCATAGGAAAGACGCAAGGAGTAAGCAGGGCTGCAAATCCCCAAAGGATAGCCTCCAATATCAGCCCCCAGTCCACTCCGCCTTTCCCTCCTTCCTCTCCGGAAGCGGATGAGGATGCCTGGCTTGCGCCGGCTGCGGCGGATACTGATTCATCGGAAGGAAGCGTTACCTTGAAGTCGAAATATTCAGGCTGTGCGCATATCGTTTCAGAGCAGCAGGTCCATGTGACCGTGCCTTCCACGACCGGGTTTTCTCCCGTGAGAGTGAAGTCCTGTCCCAAGACGATTTCTCCGAAAAAGACAGGGTCTCCGAAATAGTCCGTGCTTACGGATATTTCATACGGAGTCCCATTGGCTGTTGCACCCACTGCCGACACGATTTCCACCGATGTCGGATTGTATTTGTTTTCAAGGTCATAGACATGCCATCCGTCAAGAATCTTACCCTTGAAGACAAGTCTTGCGTTCCCGTCGTCAGTGCGTTCCGTGGAAACAGTCCACTCTATGGTCCTGTCCGGAGCGACGCTCATCCCCTGACCGTACACGGACAGGGCGATGACCGCCGCACACAGTATTGAAAATATTCTTCTTATCATTTTATGATTGTTTGCAGCTGTTCAGGGACGGTCTATTTCGCAAAGGCCACAGACCTCGTTTCCCGGATTACGGTGATTTTCACCTGTCCCGGATATACCATCTCTTCCTGAATCTTCCTTGCGATTTCACCCGAAAGATTTTCGGCATCCTTGTCGGAAACCTGGTCGGCCCCCACGATTACCCTCAATTCGCGTCCTGCCTGAATGGCGTATGTCTTGGTGACACCTGAATAGGACTTGGCGATATCTTCCATGTCCTTGAGTCTCTTGATGTAAGACTCTATCACTTCACGCCTTGCACCCGGACGGGCACCGGAAATGGCGTCTCCCACCATTACGAGAGGAGAGATGATCGAAGTCATTTCGACTTCTTCGTGGTGCGCTCCGATGGCATTGCATACTTCCGGTTTTTCCTTGTATTTCTCAGCCAGTCTCATTCCGAGAATTGCGTGCGGAAGTTCAGGGTCCTCGTCGGACACCTTTCCTATGTCGTGGAGAAGACCGGCCCTTTTGGCAAGTTTCGGATTGAGTCCGAGCTCGGAAGCCATTGTAGCACAGATATTGGCTACTTCGCGGGAGTGCTGGAGAAGGTTCTGGCCATAGGAAGAACGGTATTTCATCCTTCCGATAAGTTTCACGAGTTCTATATGCAGTCCATGGATGCCGAGGTCGATGCAAGTCCTCTTTCCGGTTTCCATGATTTCGTCTTCAAGCTGTTTCTGCACCTTTGCCACCACTTCCTCGATGCGGGCAGGGTGTATGCGGCCGTCCACCACGAGCTGGTGAAGGGCAAGCCTTGCGACCTCTCTTCTCACCGGGTCGAATGCAGACAGCAGAATGGCCTCAGGAGTATCGTCGACCACTATTTCCACGCCGGTAGCCGCTTCAAGGGCACGGATATTCCTTCCTTCACGTCCTATGATACGACCCTTGATTTCATCGCTTTCAATATTGAATACGGTGACGGCGTTTTCTATGGCAGTCTCGGATGCGGTACGCTGTATCGTATTGATTACAATACGTTTGGCTTCCTTGCTTGCCGTGAGTCTTGCTTCGTCCATCACGTCGTTTATGTACGACTGTGCCTGACTGCGGGCTTCAGCCTTCATGTTTTCCATAAGCTGGTTCTTGGCTTCTGCAGCCGACATGCCGGCAATGCTTTCAATCTGCCTTATGGCCTCGTTCCTCAGTTTCTCGTATTCTTCCGATTTCTTGGTGGCGATTTCCACCTGATTCTTGAGATTTTCCCTGATGGCATCAGCCTCTTTCTGCTTTCTTCCGAGTTCCGAACTCTGTTGGTTCACGTAATTCTCCTTCTGCCTGAGTTTGGTCTCGGCTTCCTGAAGCTGTTTGTTCCTGTCATTGATGTATTGCTCGTGTTCTCCCTTGAGCTGCAGGAATTTTTCTTTTGCCTGGAAGATTTTCTCCTTCTTTATGTTTTCCCCCTCTATTTCGGCCTTTCGGATGATTTCGTCCTTCTTGCCGTTCAAGGTGTATTTGCGGATGACAATGTATGCCGACAGAGCAATTACGGCTCCAGCCACCGCAGCAATGATATAATACAAGATTTCCATAAAATCGTTATATAATAGTTTGTTTGTTAATAATTTACGTTATTTTCTCCGAAGGTCTTGCAAGCCGTGTCCGCATGAAAAAACCGGTCAGCGTACGTCCGCCGGCCGGTAAGATTCAATGAAATTTTCATAAAAAGCCGTTAGCCTTGATTTGAGAAAATCTTATCATGAAAAATAAGATTTGAGCTCCGAAAACCGGTTCTGATATCCTCCGTCCCGCCTTGCGGAATCCCCCTTAGGGTCACATAGGTCCGTCATCCCCGTTCGAGTACACTCGGTTACTTGTCAATTTTGTAGATTTCAGCAATTAAGTAACTAACGGCTATATTTCTTTGTCAAGATAACTTTCCAGTTCATTGTGCAGTCTGTCGGCTTCCGCTTCCGTTTCCGCCACGGCCCTTTTCGCTTCAGCAGCCTCTATGAAGGCATTTACGGCAATAAAGGAAAAAATATCTGCCGGAAGTTTTCCCGGAAACAGCTTGACATATTCGTAATATTTGGCGTTGACCTTGTCTGCTGCCTTACGTATGTCGGCTTCCATTTCCGGCGTATCTGCATTGAGTTCAAACGGTTTGTTCAGAATCTTTATTACAATCCTCTGTCCCATTTCAACCCTCCATCATCGAAATGCACTTCCTTATTTCCTTGATGATGCCGTCAATCCTTTCCTTGGCCTCACCGTTGTCGGCGGATGCACCGAATGCACGTTGAAGTTCGAAGTTATCTATCTGTCTTTCCAACTCAACTATACGCTCTTTGCAGGCTTCGTTTTCGGCCTTGCATTTTCGAAGTTCTTCGGAAACATGCCCGTATTCCGCTCTGATCCGTTCGTAGGCGGATATCAGCCTTTCAACATCCTTCCTTATATCTTCAATCATTTCCGTCCGAAAACAACCAACATTGCAAATATAGATATTCCGACGGAAAAAAACAACAGTGCGCCTTTCAGATTTGATTTACGCTTACCACGTGTTTCATCCCTTCGGCAATCGCCTTCTCGTTCAAATCTATCAGATCGCTGTATCTCGCAGGAATGGATTTTTCCAATCCCTTTCTGACATTTTTCTGTTCCACGACAGGGTGCATCTTCAGAAAAGCACCGAGTACCACCATGTTGTACACCTTGGCATTGCCGAGTTCCGCAGCATGCGAGATGGCGTCTATCCTGCAGATCTGTATGTCTTTCCTTACCGGCTCCCTCGTGATTCCGCTCGGATCGTAAATCAGCAGTCCTCCCGGTTTTACAGCATTTTCGAATTTGTCCAAAGACTGCTGGTTGAGCACTATGGCGGTATCATATTTCGTGACAATCGGCGAACCGATCTTCCTGTCGCTGATTATCACGCATACATTTGCCGTACCTCCCCTCATTTCAGGCCCGTATGACGGCATCCATGTCACTTCCATATCCTGCATTATTGCCGAATATGCCAATATCTTGCCCATGGACAGGACTCCCTGTCCGCCGAAGCCGGCTATTATTATTTCCTCTTTCATTGTATTTTTATTTCTTTTCAGTCTCCGTCAGATTTCACGGTCTTATTTCAATACGTCCTTGATATCCCCGAGAGGGTACTCCTTGAACATGTTTTCTTCCATCCATTTGTTGGCTGCAACAGGGGAGAGCTTCCATCCGGAGTTGCAGGTGGAGACGATTTCCACGAACGACAGCCCGATGTTCCTGTCGCTGTATTCGAATGCCTTGCGGATTGCGTTCTTCGCTTTTCTCGCTGCAGGTGCCGTGTGTACCGACTGGCGGGTAATGTATGCGGTACCGTCCAATGCAGCCAGCATTTCCGTGATTTTCAGAGGGAATCCGTTCAGTTTGGCGTCCCTGCCGTAAGGCGTGGTGGAGGTTTTCATGCCGAGAAGCGTCGTAGGGGCCATCTGTCCGCCCGTCATTCCATATATTCCGTTGTTTATGAATATCACTACGATGTTTTCCCCTCTGCTGCACGCATGGATGATTTCCGCAGTGCCTATGGATGCGAGGTCGCCGTCACCCTGATAGGTGAACACGTATTTGTCGGGACAAAGCCTTTTGGTGGCCGTGGCAAGTGCAGGGGCTCTTCCATGGGCGGCTTCCTGCCAGTCTATGTCGATGTAGTTGTATGCGAAAACGGAGCATCCTACCGGGCAGATGCCGATTGTCTTTTCCTGTATGCCCATCTCCCCGATTACTTCGGCCACTATCTTGTGGACAGTACCGTGGGAGCATCCCGGACAGTAGTGCATTATGTTGTCGGTCAGCAGGGCCGGCTTGCGATAAACGATGTTTTCGGGTTTTCTTATATCTTCGATGTTCATGTCGCTCTCTATTTGATATTGTTGAATTTCCTGAATTCTTCGGCCACTTCTTCGGGCGTGTAGATGTTGCCTCCCTGCCGTCCGTAAAATCCGACAGGACATTTGTTTTCGGCTCCGAGCCTTACGTCTTCCACCATCTGCCCGAAATTCAGTTCTATGCTCATGATACTTTTCACCTGCGACGCCAACCGTGAGATTTCCTTGTACGGGAACGGGAAGAGCGTCACCGGCCTCAGCAGTCCTGCCTTGATTCCTTCGGCCCTGAGCATGTCCACCGCAGCTTCGCAGATTCTCGACGAGCATCCGAAGGCCGTGAAAAGGTATTCGGCGTCTTCGGTCATGTATTCTGTGAATTTCACTTCCTTTTCCTGAATCTCGGAATATTTTGCATGGAGTTTCCTGTTGAATGCCTCCTGCGTGTCGGAGTCAAGGGAAAGGGAGGTAATGATGTTGCGTTCCCTCGAAGCCGGTTTCCCGACCGTGGCCCATGGAGCCTTCGTCCTGATTTCCTCGTCCGTCATTCTCGGTTTCGGAGGGTGGATTTCCACCTTTTCCATCATCTGTCCTATCACTCCGTCCGCAAGCACAACCACCGGATTGCGGTATTTGAACGCAAGTTCGAATCCCCAGTCCACGAAATCGTACATGTCCTGGGCCGATGCGGGAGCAATGACTATATTATGGTAATCTCCGTGTCCGCCGCCCTTTACAATCTGGTTGTAGTCGCCCTGGCTCGGCTGTATCGTCCCGAGGCCCGGGCCACCGCGCATTACGTCCACCACCACGCAAGGAAGTTCCGCTCCGGCCATATAGCTGATACCTTCGCACATCAGACTTATTCCGGGGCTGCTTGAGGAAGTCATCACTTTCTTGCCGCAGCTTGCGCCGCCATAAACCATATTTATGGAAGATACCTCGCTTTCAGCCTGCAGCACCACCATTCCGGTGGTCTCCCACGGCTTTTCTTTCATAAGTGTCTCCATGACTTCGGACTGCGGGGTAATAGGGTATCCGAAATATCCGTCGACCCCGTTGCGGATTGCCGATATGGCAATCGCTTCATTTCCTTTCATCAAAACCTTTTCTGCCATATCACTGAACTTTTACTCTGTAAACCGTTATGACCGAATCCGGGCATACGACGGCACAATTCGAACATCCTATGCAAGCGTCTCCGACCATTTCGGCATAATTGTATCCTTTCCCGTTGACTTTCGATGAAAGCCTTATGCTGTGTGTCGGGCAATTGGCGACACACACCGAGCAGCCTTTGCATCTTTGCGTGTCGACTTCTATTATACCTTTGAATGCCATTTTTTGGTGCGTATTTTGAAATTCGGCTCCAAATTTATAAAAATTTCCGATTCTGTAATCTATTTTTCGTATGTTTGCATAAATATAACGGAGTATATGAACAAGCTGCTGTTAAGGAATATCATCGTCGGCGGAAAGCCTTGCGATATTTTCATCGAAGGCGCAAGAATCTGCAGGATAACCGGAGCGGGGGCCTTCCGGACTGATACTATAGAAGGTATTGAAACCGTTGATTGCCATGGCATGACGGCTCTTCCGGGATTCGTCAATTCGCATACGCATGCCGCCATGTCGCTGATGCGCGGGAGCGGTGAGGATATCCTGTTTTCCGACTGGATAGACCGGATATGGACCAAGGAAAGGAAAATCGACGAAGAATACATCTACCATGCCACCAAGGTTGCCTGTCTCGAAATGATAAAGACCGGCACCACAACGTTTTATGACCAATACTGGTATCCTTCCGTATCTGCCCGTGCGGTCGCGGAGTGCGGTCTTCGTGCGGTGCTTTCATACGTGCATCTGGACCATTATGACAAGGCGGAAAGCATGAGACAGAGGAAAGAATGCGAGGAAGTGTACGAGGATTCCCGGAAATGGCCTGACAACATAGGTTTCGCCGTGGCGGTACATTCGGTGTATTCCGTCAGCGAAGAGCAGATTCTCTGGGCATCGAATTTCGCTGTACGACACGGGCTCAGGCTCAATGTCCACCTGTGCGAAACGAAAAAGGAGGTCGACGACTGCATTGCAAGGCATGGCGTCGGTCCTGTCAAATATCTTGACAGACTCGGCGTGCTCGGCCCGCATGTCACGGCTGCCCATACATTGTGGATCGATGATGAAGACATCGCCATTCTTTCGGAAAGAAAGGTTTCGTGCGTCCATAACATCAATTCCAATCTCAAGCTTTCATCCGGGTACAGATTCCAGTACAATGAACTGAGGGGTGCCGGAACAAATGTCTGCATCGGGACTGACGGCTGCGCCTCGTCCAACAATCTCGACATCCTCGAAGCCATGAAGACGTCCGCCATAGTACAGAAGGCATGGAGGGGGGATCCTGCCGCGATGCCTTTGGACGAACTTCTTGCCATGGCGACGGTAAACGGGGCTTCCGCTCTCGGACTCGACTGCGGAAAAATAGAGGAAGGGGCCCTTGCCGACATTCTCATAGTCGATACTGCCAGTACATTCTTCCTTTCGGACGCTCCGTTTCTTGCCAATTTCGTATATTCGGCACACAGCGACTGTATCGATTCGGTCATTTGCAACGGGCGTTTCGTGATGCGTCACAGACAGGTGGAAGGAGAGAGGGAAATTCTCGACGGTGCACGTAAAATATTGAGTAAAATTCGTTAAAACAAAATAGTTATGGATCCAAGAATCGAAAGAATAGACAAAGCCGCCGAATTTGTAAAGGAAAAACTCGGCGGACTCGAGCCGGTCGTGGGCATAGTGCTCGGAAGCGGTTTGGGAAAACTTGCCGACAGGATTTCAGACAGGACAACGATTCCATACAAGGAGATTCCCGGTTTTCCGGTGTCCACCGCAATCGGGCATAAGGGCAATTTCATAGCCGGAACCCTCGGAGGGAAGAAGGTGATTGCCATGCAGGGCCGTTTCCATTATTATGAGGGCTATCCGATGGAACTCGTGGTACTTCCGATAAGGGTGATGAAAAGGCTCGGAATACAATATCTTTTCGTTTCGAATGCCGCCGGAGGGGTGAATTTCGATTTCCGTGTGGGAGACCTTATGATAATAAGGGACCATATCAATCTTCTGCCGAACCCGTTGGTCGGACCGAACCTCGAAGAATTCGGCCCGCGTTTTCCGGACATGACCCGTCCATACGACCCGGCATTGATAAAATCGGCTGAAAAGATAGCGTCGGAACTCGGGATTCCTCTTAAAAAAGGCGTTTACATTGCAGGTACGGGCCCTTCGTACGAGACTCCTTCAGAGTATAAATATTTCCGTATGATAGGAGCGGATGCAGTGGGAATGTCCACAATTCCGGAGGTGATCGCTGCGAGACATGCCTCCATACCGGTCTTCGGAATGTCTGTGATTACCAATGAGGCGCACGACGACTATGCCGAAGATTACGAGAACAACGGCGATGACGTCGTGGCGGCTGCCGATGCTGCTGCGGACAGGATGACATTGCTGTTCGAGCGTCTTATAGCATCGCTATAGTTCTCCAGCGTCTTTCAGGAAAATATCACATCCTGCATCCGACGGCATGCGCCAGTCTCCGCGCGGTGACAGAGATACGCTGCCGACTTTCGGGCCGTCAGGCAGGCAGGATCTTTTGAACTGCTGGCTGAAAAATCTTCTGATGAAGGTTTTCAGCCATTTTTTTATCGTGTCGTTGTCATAGACACCGTCGAATGCCTTGCGTGCAAGGAAGAATATCTTGGCGGGAGCATAGCCGTTCCTGAAGAAATGGTAAAGGAAAAAGTCGTGGAGTTCGTAAGGTCCTACGATATCCTCGGTTTTCTGGCTGATGTCCCCGTTTTCATCAGCAGGCAGCAGCTCGGGGCTGATAGGTGTATCCACTATGTCGTACAGGACATTGCGTGCGCTTTTACCGCATCCTTCGTGGAAATGGTTGTCGGCACACCATTTTACGAGGTGCCTTACCAAAGTCTTTGGAATGCTTGCGTTGACACCGTACATCGACATGTGGTCTCCGTTGTAGGTAGCCCAGCCCAATGCAAGTTCCGACAGGTCTCCCGTGCCGATGACTATGCCGGAAAGACTGTTGGCGACATCCATCAGAATCTGGGTACGTTCCCTTGCCTGTGAATTTTCATAAGTGACGTCGTGAATGTTCCTGTCGTGTCCAATATCGGAGAAATGCCGGTCGCATGCTCCGGTTATGGATATTTCCCTGCGGCTTATCCCGAGACAGTCCATGAGTTCCACGGCATTGTCGTGTGTCCTGTCCGTGGTGCCGTATCCCGGCATGGTTATTCCCGTGATTCCTTTCCTGTCAAGACCGAGCCTGTCGAATGCGAGGACGGTCACGAGCAGGGCAAGGGTGCTGTCGAGGCCTCCGGAAATGCCTATGACAGCGGATTTTGCCCCTATATGGGCAAGCCGTGATGCGAGTCCGGTAACCTGTATCGAAAGGATTTCCCTGCATCTGCGTTGCGTTTCCTCGGGATTCCCGACTGGAACGAAAGGATGTGCTTCGACGCTTCTGTAGAGTTTTTCGGCGAAATCGGTTTCAGCATTTCTGCCCAATCTGACGATAGAATAAAGTCTGCGGTATTCCGATGACGGGGTCCCGTCGGGAGTTACGGCGGCGAAAGTGCTGATTTTCTGTCTTTGAAGCCTGAGTCTCTCCACATCCATGTCGGCAATCGTCAGGGTCGGTTCCGTCGTGAATCTCTCGTTTTCCGACAGAAGGATTCCGTTTTCATGGATCAGCGCAGCCCCTCCGAAGACGAGGTCCTGGGTGGATTCCCCGAATCCTGAGGAGACGTAGACATATCCGCATACGTTTCTTGCCGAAATCTGGCTCATGAGGTTCTTCCTGTATTCGTGTTTCGACAGGATTTCGTTGCTTGCCGAAGGATTGAATATGATTTCAGCTCCGGCGAGCGCATGATATGTGGAAGGCGGGACAGGTGTCCACATGTCTTCGCATATTTCGATTCCGAAAATGACGCCGCCCGTCTCGAAAAGGAGGTTCGGGGATATGTTGCATCGGAATCCTGCGTATTCGATTTCTTCAGGAAAACCTTCCCGCACGGAGTCCTTTCCGTTGACGAGATTGCGTCCCGAAGTCACGGCATGGGGTGTCAGGAAATCTTTTCCCGAGGCGAACCAGCGGGCTTCATAGAATTCGTTGTAGTTCGGAAGCCATATTTTCGGGACAATGCCCTTTATGTTGCCGTTTTTCAAGACTATGGCGCAGTCATACAGCCGGCCCTTGAAACTTACCGGCGCACCTGCGATTACAGTCACGGATTTGCCGCGGGTGAATTCCATTATTTTTCTTATCCCGTTTTCCGCCGAGACTGTCAGGAGCTGCTGTCCGAACAGATCTCCGCATGTGTATCCAGTCACGCTCAGCTCCGGGAAAAGCAGGACAGATACATTGGAATTTTCGGCGGTTTCCGTCATCCTGCATATTTCCGCTACATTGAAATCCACGTCGGCCACTCTGACGGACGGTTTGGCCGCAGCCACTCTTATGAATCCGTAATCTTTCATTTCCTGAAGTTATGAAAACACGGGCCGAAGCCGCAGCAACGGTCCGTGTTGCAATTTCTTTGCAAACATACAAAAAATTGCGTCAATATTTTCAGTCCTCCGCTTCCAATAATTTCCTGAGGTCTTCGAACGGCATCGTGGCGCTTATGCTGATGACGGATGTCGATGCCTTTTCGACGGCTACCATTACAAAGTCCGTAACGGTATCTTCCTTCCTTCTGATGTATATGTTCATCGTTTCATCTTCATCGATTGCAGACATGAGGAGTTCGTATTTCCCGTCCCCGACACGTTTGTTCATGTCATCGGACAATTCCGCCGCCAATGTCCTGTCTTCGACACTGAGTATGTACATCCCGTCAAAAGTCTTTATTATGCCACTGAGGTTGACATCTTCGACTTCCATTTCTATGTCAGGGATGCTTTTCATGAGTTCGAACATGGTGGATGAGATGTACACGGCTTGCACGCCCTTTTTGCCTGCATATTTATTGTAGAGTTCCTTGCCTTCCTGTGCGCTTCCAATCAGAGGAATGAGGATGGCTGCAATGATCAGGATTGTCTTTTTCATGATTCTATTCAAAATATTGTCTGTAAATTTCACTTGTCTTTTCTATTGTCCTGCCGGCGTTTTCTGTCTGTTCAAGTGCAGGGGCGGCCTTGTCCGATATGGTGGAAAGGGCCTTTTCCACTGCGGCGTATGCAAGGCGCGGGTCGGTGAATGTGTCTTCCGGCGTCCTTGTTTCCCATCCGTGCAGTCCGAGTGTAACCGCAGCTGCGAGTGCTGCCGCTACTCCTGCGATGCTTGCAATAAGGCGTCTTTTCCGGACTTCGCTTCCTGAAACAAGCCTTTCGGCGGCATCAAGATTGTCTATCAGGGCCGAAATGTTCCTGTCCAAATTTTCCGGTACGGGTATTTTGTCCTTGGTTTCCATATGTGTTTTATTGTTTTCCGAGCGCTTCGGAAAGTTTTTTCCGGGCTCTGTTGACCAATACTCTGACATTGATGTAGGAAAGGCCTGTCCTTTTCACGATTTCTCCGTATTCCAATTGTTCGAAGAATCTCAGTTCGGCTACTTTTCTGCTGTTTTCCGGAAGTTCCTCAAGTGCCTTTTTCAAGTTTTTGAGCATTTCTTTCGTTATCAGCCTTTTTTCTGCATTCTCGAAAGTGACCGCTGCGGAGTCGGTTACGGTGTCGATGTCGTCTGCCGTTCCCCTTGCGGAAGCCGCTCTCGTCCTGTCTATGCAGATGTGCCGTATTACGATGAGTCCGTATGCTTTCGGGGAGGCGATACCGGCAAGTCTGTCCCGGTTGTTCCAAAGCCTGATGTACAGATCCTGGACGGCATCTTCGGCCTCCTGTCCCGATTTCAGTATTGAAAAAGCTACCCTGTAGAAATCAGCCCCGTAAGGCAGCCAGGCCTTTTTGAATTCTTCCCTGTCCATCTTCCAGCCGGTGACAGATATTCCGATTACATGTTCATGGCATCGGAGGCCATGTTTTCAATCTCGGAAACGGGAATTTCCCCTTTCATCACTATTACCGCCAATTCGGAATCCTGTGCATAGACTATCATTTCGGAGATGGTCTTCTCATCCTTTTTTGCGATATAGATCGTGACGTTTTCATTTTCCTCCGAAGCCTGCAGCAGCGGCTCATATCCGCTTAGGGATGCCTGGAAATCATCCACCATCTTCCGCATCTGTTTTTCCGGAACGTCCGATGCTGAAAATACGGCCATCCTGTCCAAATACTTCATGAAATCCCCGTCGTCTCCGGCACTGTGCCTTGCAAGATTCATGAGCATAGGTCCGATGTTGATGAATTCCACTCCGTCCACACTGTCGTAAGTTTTCATTACGGCGATGACCGACTTTTGCGCCGGTCTGATTTCCGCTGCCGTCATGAAGGAGATACCGTACAATACGGCAGCAATCACAGTAAAGATCTTTTTCATTCCAATGTAAAATTTAAGTTTTTCCGCCCCTCCGTGGGACGCATTCACATAAAGGACGGAACGGCCGCAGATTTGTTACATTGATTTTGAAAAAATTCTACTGGAGTCGGTCTCCGTTCATTGTGATGAGGAATTCCTCGTTGGAAACGGTTTTTTCGAGTCGGTCCTTCAGGAATTCCATGGCTTCGACGGAAGTCATGTCGGCAAGGTAATTCCTGAGAATCCAGATTCTGTTGCTCTGCTCCTGGGTGTAAAGCAGGTCGTCGCGGCGGGTGCTGCTCAATGTCACGTCCACTGCAGGGAAGATGCGCTTGTTGGCGAGCTTCCTGTCCAACTGGAGCTCCATGTTGCCCGTACCCTTGAACTCTTCGAATATCACGTCGTCCATTTTCGAGCCGGTGTCTGTCAGTGCAGTGGCGAGAATCGTGAGAGAACCTCCGTTTTCGATGTTCCTTGCGGCTCCGAAAAATCTTTTCGGCTTGTGGAGCGCATTGGCATCCACACCTCCCGAAAGGACTTTTCCAGAGGCAGGCTGGACTGTATTGTAAGCCCTTGCAAGACGGGTGATGGAATCGAGGAATATCACCACGTCGTGTCCGCACTCGACGAGCCTTTTGGCTTTTTCCAATACCATGTTGGCCACTTTCACATGCTTTTCAGCAGGTTCGTCGAAAGTCGATGCCACGACTTCCGCCTTTACGCTGCGTGCCATGTCCGTGACTTCTTCCGGCCTTTCGTCTATGAGGAGGACTATCATGTACACCTCCGGATGATTGTCGGCAATGGCGTTAGCTATAGCTTTGAGCAGCATAGTCTTACCTGTTTTCGGCTGGGCGACGATAAGTCCGCGCTGTCCCTTTCCTATAGGAGTGAACATATCCACAACCCTGCAGGAAAGATCGTTGTGCCCCTTGCCGAGGAGGTTGAACTTCTCATCAGGGAAAAGGGGAGTGAGGAAGTCGAACGGTATTCTGTCTCTTATGAATTCCGGAGTGCGTCCGTTGATGTACTTGATTTTTACGAGAGGGAAGTATTTGTCCCCTTCTTTCGGCGGCCTGATTTCTCCTGTCACGGTATCTCCGGTCTTGAGTGCGTTTGCCTTTATCTGGCTGACAGATACGTAGATGTCATCAGGAGAGTTGAGATAGTTGTAGTCCGACGAGCGGAGGAATCCGTAGCCGTCCGGCATGATTTCCAATACTCCCGTCGCTTCCACTACGCCTTCGAATTCGATTTTCTGCGGAGGAACGGGGAACTGTTGGTAATTCTGGACATTCTGTCTTGCAGAAGGAAAATTCTGATTGCGGACCGGTCTTTGGATGGTCTGTGCAGGGGTTTCTTCCTGTTCCGCTACAGGAGTGTCGGCCTGCGGAGATGCCGGTTGAGCCGGAGATACCTGTGCAGCCGGTGCAGCGGTCTGGACAGGCTCTGCCTGTTGTACTTTCTGAATCCTTGTGCGCTTCCGCTTCTGCTGCGGCTGTTGCTCCGTATGGCTTTCCTGAGCAGGAACAGCTTTTTCGACTTTCGGTGCCTCTACCGGTGCAGCAGATGCTGTATTTTCTGTTTTTGTCTGCACTTCGGCCTGTTTCTGAGCCCTCGGCTTTCTTTTCCTCTGTGCAGGCTTGTCTTCCGTTTTCGGTGAATCTGCAACTGCCGTTACGGCAGGTTTGGTATCGGCTGCCTCCTGTACCGGTGCGGCTTCACTGACTTTTTTAGGACGTCCGCGCTTAGGCTTTTCCGGTGCCGTGTGGGCATTGATGGCCGCTTCCTTGTCCAATATAAGATACGAGATCTCTTTCTTGTCCATTTTCTTGGTCGTGTGAATCTTCAGCTCCTTGGCAAGTTCCCTGACTTGCTCCAACTCCATCTCGTTGAGATCAAAAATAGTGTGCATAATGTATTAATGTGTGTATGGATAAATATCAGATAGCGATATAATTTGTCGTCGTATTCGAAAAAATAGGAATTAAAAGCGACACTGCTTTCCGAAGACAACACAAATATAGGCATATTTCCCGGAAAAACA
Source organism: uncultured Bacteroidales bacterium (assembly GCA_944323245.1). Lineage (GTDB taxonomy): Bacteria > Bacteroidota > Bacteroidia > Bacteroidales > UBA932 > Cryptobacteroides. Next base: position 67,688 of record CALURT010000009.1, on the reverse strand, counting down.
ATACTCCCGCCCGTCAGGATGCGTTTTTTCTGAAAAAAGCACCCTTATTGTCAATTATCCCAGTAGCTGCTGCTCTTCTTGAACCTCAGCAAATCGGCGAGGGCCGCAGCATTCGCCGCAATACGGAACGACCATGATTCCCATTGTCCCGACGGAACCCATGAGAAGGAGATGTTGAAGCAGTGCAGGTCATACGTGGCGCTTAGCTGGGTCGTGGTCATCTTCAGCGCCATGAGGTCGAATCCTGTAGTGAGGTTTATCGACAGAGCGGGCGTGATCTTGACGTTTCCGGATATTCCGAGCGTCTGGGTATGCCTGTGATTCGTAATCAGCTGGTTGTTCGAATACTGGTATGATTTGCTGTAACTGTACGAGTAGTTGAAGTTCACCGACCACGGCGAATTCGGGTTCATGTAATAGAGCCAGCCGCCCGGTATGTATTCCCCTGTCACTGGATGGTAGTAGATACGCGTATAGCTGTCGGCAGGATTCCCGCCTGCCTGTGCGCTGCCGTCGTTTCCCTTTATGGTACCGTCTCCGGACAGCGAGTACGATACAGATGCGCTTGCATTTGTGAGCCTTACCGGATGTTTCCATCCCATGGTCTGGACATTGAACTTGTTGTATTTGCGGCCGCGCTTGTCTATGGCGTACGGGTCAAGATTGACATTGGCGCTGATACCCACTTTCCCGAAAATGGATGTGGACATGGTGATGCCTATGTTGCTCAGGTTGAGCGAGTCGGCGAGAAAATTGTATCCCGTGCTCAGGGTAAGCTGGTCTATCAGCTTGATTTTCTTTTCCCCCTTGCCGGTGGTATCCCGCAGGTCCCTGACCTTGGCTTCGAGATTGTTTCCTATGGAAAGGTTCATGCTCGCCGTACGGCCCTTGCCCGGCGGAGAATACAGCTGTCCCTGATAGATATTGTATTCCAAGGATTGGGGCTGGCCGTTGGCGTCGACATAGTTCAATGTCCTCCATCCGTTGAAATACTTGGCTTTTTCAGGGCTGAAGTTGAATGAAATGGAAGGCGATATCACGTGCCTTATGGCCTGTATTTTCCTGTGCTTTCCGAAATTGAACAGACCGTACAGCCGGGTATTCATGGAGAGGCTTCCGGAATAGGTATGGGTGGCTCCGAACGTGCCGAACTGGCCGCTGTCTATGTCCTCGACCTGCTGGGTGTCGGGGTTGTACACCTTTTCGGTGGAGCGGAAGAACCAGTTCATCCCGTAGCTGATGCTCGGTGTGAAGTTGATGTACTTGAACAGCGAGAAGTTCGGAAGACCTATCTGGAAATTATGGGTCATACCGTTCTGGAACTTGTCTAAGAAGCCCGGCTGGTTGAATTCCGAAGCCTTGAAGTTTATCTTGTTCTGAAGCGTCGTGCTGTATCCGAGCGAAAACTGTTCGTAGAATCTTTCCTTGCCCACCCTGTTCTTCCTTTTGAAAGGGTAGAAACGGCTTACCGAGAAGGTAAGGTTAGGAAGGGTGAAGGAATAGGAGCTGTCGCGTGAGTTCTGGTTGTGCAGGGCGTTGACAGACAGGTTGAATTTCCCGTTCCAGTTCTTCGAATAGGATATGGATGAAGATATCTGGTTCTGCAGGGCCTCGTTTACGGAAGTCGAGTTGTATTTGTTGTTGGACGGGCTGGAGAAGTTGACGGATGCCGAAAAGGATGTTCCCGGCCGGGCCTTGGAATCCTGGGAATGGCTCCATCTGACACCGAAGTTCCTCGTCTGGAAGAAGTCGGCGCTTCCTTTTTCACCTGTCTGGTCGTTGGAGTAGGTGATGGAAAAGTTACCCGTACACTTGTAGTTGACCTTGTATCTGGAGTCAATCTGGGCGCTCCATGAGCCGAGGGTGTATATGTCTCCCGTGAGCGAAAGGTCGAAATAATCTCCTATCACGAAATACATTCCGGCATCCCTCAGATAAAAACCTCGTGCGCTTTCCTCTCCGAATGTCGGCATCAGGAATCCGGTGGCCCTGTCAGGCCTTTTCGGAATGAATCCGAACGGAAGAATGACGGGGAAGAGTGGAACGTCCTCAATGACCGGGTAGGCAGGCCCGAAAACCGTCTTCTGGGACGGCTTGGTGATGACTTTCGCTGCCGTAAGGTGCAGATAGTAGTGCGGATGCTCGGCGTCGCAGACAGTATATTTGCCCTTGGTGATGTTGATGGACTTGTCGTTCATCATCTTTATGTTCTGCCCGTGCAGGATACCTTCCTGCTCCTGGGTCACCATGTTGGATATCCTTGCCTTTCCGGAATCGAAGTTATAGTGCAGTTCCTCCATGGTGTAGGTCTTTCCGGCCTGTTCCATGGTAGGCATTCCGACGATGGTCCCGGTGGAGTCCTTGGTACCTCTTGCGTAGACCGTTTTCGTCTGGATATTGTATTCCATGTAGTCGGCTGTCAACTTCATGTCCCCGTAAGTTACGCTGACATCGCCGTAGTAATAGATCATCCTCTTGCCGTCGGTGAAATCTTCCACTATGGAGTCTCTCGCCGTAGTGAAGGCCGGCTGGTCAAGGGAACTCTTGTTGAGCATTTCCAAAGAATCGGCTGCGGCCGCGGAAAGCGAGTCGGCCCGTCTCAACGAATCGGCGGCCATCGCCATGCTCAGCGAATCCGTAGTCATCCGGACGGAAGAATCGGCCACCATTTCCCGCTCGGCAGCCCTCTGTCTTGCCCTGCGGGAGCGTCTGTCCTCCTGTGAAGAAACGGTAAAAGAACATACGAGCAGCAATAGCAATGCCGCCGCAGCAATCTTTTTCGTCTCCGATTTGGTTTTTCCGGATTTATATTGTGACATTAATTATCTTCTTATCAGCAAAATTTCGTATTTTTGCAAGTCGCAAATTTATAACTATTTTCAAAAATAACCAAATGGAGCGATATAGAATAAGGATACTGCCTTTTCCTGTCCGTCCGTCGGCCATGGTTGCCGTCTGTGCCTTTCTGATGTGCCTGCCGCTTTCACGCCAGGCCTTCGCCAAGGACAGACTGACACTTAATACGGTAGTCATAGATGCAGGTCACGGCGGAAAAGATGCAGGATGCGTGAGCAAAGACAGGAAAACATACGAAAAAAACCTTACGCTTTCATTGGCGAAGCGTCTCGGGGAAAAGATCACCAAGGCGTATCCTGACGTAAAGGTCATATATACACGGTCTGACGACAAATACATAGCATTGAGTGAAAGAGCGGAGATTGCAAACAGAAACAATGCCAATCTTTTCATATCGATTCACATAAATTCAGTCAACGCCACATCCCCTCACGGATTTTCGACACATATCCTCGGACAGTCGAGCGACAAGAACCGGGATCTGTTCTCATACAACATGGACGTATGCCGCAGGGAAAATTCGGTTATCCTTATGGAGGAGGACTATACCACCACCTATCAGGGTTTCGACCCGAATGATCCCGAATCCTTCATCTTTTTCAATCTGATGCAGAACGCCTACTACGAGCAGAGCCTTCTTTTCGCTGCGGAAGTGGATGAAGAGATGTCGAAAAGCCCCATTTCGCACAGCCGCGGTATCTGGCAGGACCCGTTTCTCGTATTGTGGAAAACGAAAATGCCGGCAGTCCTGATAGAGGCGGGCTTCATATCCAACAGTTCGGACCTGAAAACCCTGAGGTCTGCAGCCGGACAGGATGCCATCGCCCAAAGGCTTTTCAATGCCTTCAAATCCTTCAAGACGAAGTATGACGGCAGTCTGGATTATGCGGTGACGGCTTCGGCCCGGGATGAGGCAGGACAGCAGCAGTCATATTACGGGATACAGATATTCGCCTTGGGCAAAAGACTTCCGGAAGACGACAGTTCCTTCAAGGGATATGACGTCGAGGCGGTCAGAAGCGGTACTATATATAAATATGTAATACCGGCATCTTCGAAAGATGCGGCGTTCATACTACATGACAGTATAAAAAACAGGTTTCCCGGCTCATTCGTCGTAAAGGTGGACGGCAGTGATGTCAGGAGACAGGCAAGATAAAAATCCGGCAATGAAGATATTTGACAACAAGGAACTGAAAATCGGGATTTTCGTGATTCTCGTACTGGCTGCGACCTTTCTCGTGATAAATTATCTCAGGAACAAGGACATATTCAACCGGGAATACGAGGTGTCGGCCGTATATGAAGACGTACATGGACTCCTGCCGTCGGCATCCGTCATGTTCAAGGGATACAAGGTAGGTCAGGTAAATGAAGTGGAATACGACAATGCTTCAGGGCTTTTTACCGTCACTTGCGCCGTAAGCAAGGAATACACGATACCTGAAGATTCCGAACTTATTATAATAAGTACCGACATCATGGGCGGCAAGGGTGTGCGTATCCTTCCGGGAATGTCGGAAACGGCGGCTCAGGACGGAAGCAGGCTTGCAGGAGGCAGCGAAGCCGACATGATTGCCTCTCTCGCCGGAAGCGTTACGTCGCTTGCGGAAAAATTAGAAAACACCCTCGACAATCTCGGTACCGTCATTTCCAATATCAACGCCATGACAGGGGAGGAGAACAGGAAGGCAGTTTCGGCAATCCTGCTCCGCATGGAAAATACGGCGGCCAACGTGGAAGCGCTTTCGGATGCCCTCGGAAGCAGGGCGGGCGAGTTCTCTTCCTTCGCCGAGAATCTGAATTCCCTTGCCGGACACCTTGACTCGACGCTGAACGTGGCGGGAGAAGCCGTTTCCGACCTTGCCGGCATCACCGCTGCCATAGATCCCGACGAGGTCGCCGCAATGCTTGTTTCATTCAGGGCTCTTCTCGACAAGATCCAAGACCCTGACGGAAGTCTCGGACTGCTGATGAAGGACAGTTCCGTGTACGACTCTTTGGACACCCTTCTTGACGACGTCGACTCATTGGTCAGGAAAATAGAGGCAAATCCGAAAAAATACCTCCGCATATCCGTATTCTAATGACCTCGGAAAGGGATTTTCACGGTAAAATATAAATTGGAATAATTCTAAATACTAATTATCCGATTTCATAAGTTTTATGTATTTTATAGTTTTGTAACATATTGATAATCAGTATATTATAAATTAATCGATTGGGAAATTCCGAATCGATTAGAAGTAAAATAAAATTAAAATACAATAGCAAATTGATATTTTTATAATAAATTTTTCCTCATCTTTGTCTTCGTTAAAATCAGAACCCTGACTATAACCGTTTAACGACGCTGATGACTAAGGAAAATCATACGCTTATATGGGAAAGATGTCTGACGATAATCCAGAATATCGTCAGCCCTAAGGCGTTTGAAACTTGGTTCAAGCCTGTCAGGCCGGTGTCGTTTTCTGAAGGTGCCCTTACAGTGGAGGTCCCGTCCGAATTTTTCAGGGAATATCTCGAAGACTATTATCTGGATGTCCTGAAAAAAGTGATGAAGAGGGAGATCGGTGCGGACGCAAAACTGATTTATACGGTCAGGCCGGTAAAGGTCCAGCCTCCGCTTACGTATCCTGCGGCGCATTGCAATACTCCTGAAAACAAACCGATGACGGTCCCTACCTACACGCAGGCAGGTTCGCCGAATCCGTTCGTGATTCCGGGACTCCAGAGGGTAAAGGTCAATACCCAGCTCAATCCTAACTACTGTTTCGGCAACCTTGTGGAAGGGGAATGCAACAAGATGGGCATTACGGCAGGGGAGAGCATATCCCAATACCCGGGCAAGACCGCTTTCAATCCGCTTTTCCTGTTCGGAGGTCCGGGGCTCGGCAAGACCCATATCGCCCAGGCCATAGGAATCGCCGTCAAGGAGAAGTATCCGGATTCCGTGGTGCTGTACGTGCCTGCAAACCGTTTCAAGACGCAGTACATGGATGCCGTCATGAACAACAGGCTGACGGATTTCATGGCATTTTACATGAAAATGGACGTCCTTATCGTGGACGATATCCAGGATATGTCGTCTCCGGGCACACAGGCTGCGTTCTTCCAGATTTTCAACCACCTGCACCAGTCAGGCAAACAGCTTGTCTTCACATCGGACAGACCTCCTGTGGAATTGCAGAATTTCGAGGAGAGGCTGCTTTCCCGTCTGAAATGGGGATTGTCGGTGGAGCTGCAGAGACCGGATTTCGCCACGAGGCTTTCCATGCTGAAGGCCCGCAGTTTCAGGGAAGGGGTCGAATTGAGCGAGGATGTGCTGATTTTCCTTGCCACACGCATCACTTCCAATTTCCGGGAACTTGAAGGCGCACTGATATCCCTTCTCGCCAACGCCACCTTCGCCCACAGGGAGATTACGGTGGAGATGGCGGAGAAAATCACGGACAAGATAGTCGGAGAACAGAAGACCGATGTCACCATCGACAAGGTGCAGAAGGCTGTCTGCCAGTATTTCAACATCACCCGCGATACGCTCCTATCCAAGACGAGGAAGCGCCAGATAGTGCAGGCGAGACAGATAGCCATGTACATGAGCCGCAATCTTCTGAACTGCTCGCTTTCGACCATCGGTTCCGAAATAGGCGGCAAGGATCACGCCACGGTGCTGCATGCCTGTACCACTGTCCAGGATCTCATGAGCATAGACAAGACTTTCAAGCAATACGTTAACGACATAGAAAAGATGCTTGTCCCTGTCAGGCATTGATTTCCTGACAGGCAATTATCAAGAAGCCCTCAAGTTATGGAATCATCGAGAGTATTGGAAATTTTCAAGGAGATTACGCGGATTCCCCGGGAGTCCGGTCACGAAGAAAAAATCAATGCCTACCTTTTGGAATTTGCGGAGAAACATTCTCTTGAAGCGAAATCTGACAAGGCGGGCAATGTCCTTATTATAAAGGAAGCGGCTCCGGGGTACGAAAACGTCCCGGCCCTCGTGCTTCAGAGTCACACCGACATGGTGTGCGAAAAACGTCCCGGCGTGGAGCACGATTTCGAAAAGGACCCGATAAAATACGTCATAGAGGACGGCTGGATGATAGCCAAGGATACGACTCTCGGGGCTGACTGCGGCATCGGGGTCGCCTCCCAGCTTGCCCTTCTCGAAAGCCCTCTTGAGACAGGGAGAATAGAATGCCTGTTTACCGTAAGCGAAGAGACGGGACTTGACGGCGCATACGCTTTGGAACCGGGTTTTATCAGCGGAAATACTCTCATCAATCTCGATTCGGAGGATGAAGGTGAGCTTTTCATCGGATGCGCAGGCGGTTTGGATACCACTGCCGTCTTCAATTATGAACCTGAAGATGCTCCTGCCGGCTACGAAGAGGTGAAACTCGGAATCGGAGGATGTACGGGTGGTCATAGCGGAGACGACATAGACAAGGGAAGGGCCAATCCGATATCGATTATGGCCTGCTTCCTGTACACTGTGCCGGATTTCAGGATTTGCGCCATCGACGGCGGCAACAAGAGGAATGCAATCGCCCGCGATATATCCGTAACAATCGCTGTCCCGGCAGAGGACGTGGAAATATTGAAGCAGGGTTTCATACGTTTTTGCGAAGATGTCAGGGCCGAATATGCCGTGACTGAACCGGACATGGAATATTCATTCTCGCAATGCGGCCCGTGCAAGCGTAAAGTCGTCGGCAAGACTGTATCCGAATCCTTGGCGGCAGCCCTGTTCGCTGCTCCGCACGGGGTATTGGCCATGAGCAGGGACATAAAGGGACTTGTGGAGACCTCGTCCAATCTTGCTTCCGTCAAGATGACCGGAGAAGGCGTGATAAGGATAGGCACGAGCCAGCGCAGCTCCGTGACATCGGCAAGAAAGGCGGCTGGACTCAAGGTCGAGGCCGTCTTCGCATTGGCAGGAGCGGAAGTCACGCATGAATCGGAATATCCGGGATGGCAGCCTGACCTGAATTCTGCGATCCTGAAGAAGACGCGCAGAGCGTATGAGAAACTTTTCGGCAAGGAACCTGTGGTCAGGGCGATTCATGCCGGACTTGAATGCGGACTTTTCTTAGACAAGTATCCGGGTCTGGACATGATTTCATTCGGACCGACATTGCGCGGTGTGCATGCTCCGGGGGAAAGGCTCGACATAGCCTCCTTGGACAGGTTCGTAAGGCTGCTCGAGGAAGTCGTAGTGAATTTCGCAAAGGAATAATATAATGGTAAGAATAGCCCCATCCATGCTTTCGGCGGATTTCCTGCATCTTGAAAAGGATGTGGAAACGGTGAATGCCCATGCCGACATTTTTCATCTCGATATCATGGACGGAGTCTTCGTGCCTAATATTTCATACGGTTTTCCCGTGGTGGAAGCCATCGCCCGGAAGGCCCGGAAGCCAATGGATGCCCATCTGATGATAATCCGTCCGGAAAAATACATCGGCAGGTTCGCCGAAGCCGGAGCGGACATGCTGAGTTTTCATCTCAATGCCACCGACACTCCGTCGGAAGCCCTTGCAATGGTGAAGGATGCGGGAATGCAGGCGGGGCTGGCGATAAATCCGGACATACCGGTGGAAAGTCTTTTCAAGTATCTGCATGAATGCGATTTTGTCCTGATCATGTCCGTCTTTGCCGGCTTCGGAGGCCAGAAATTCATCGAAACGACATATTCGAGGATAGAAACCGTGAAGAACGAAATCATGCGCTCGGGACTTTCATGTCTCGTGGAAGTGGACGGCGGCATCTCTCCTGCCAATGCCCGGAGCCTTGCCGATGCCGGAGCCGACATATTGGTGGCCGGAAGTTCGGTGTTCGGGGCTTCCGATCCGGCTGCTGCCATCCTCAGCCTCAGGCAATGATGAATTCTATTTCCTTGAAGGCATAGTCCCTGCTGCTTCCGTCCCTTTTTTCCATAATCAGGGTGCCGGAAGGTCTGACACCGTTGATTTTCCCTTCGAAAATACTGCCGTCGGCCTTGTCGCGATACGCTGCGAACGTACTTCTGCGGTACATTCGGGAGGTATAGTCATTCATAAGGCGTGCGGAGCCGTTTTCAGAGAATGCAAGGTCCAATTTTTCATCGAAACATCCGAGGAATTCTTCAAGGAGCGTTTTCGTATCATATTTCCGTCCTGTGATTGAGGCCATGGAAACCGGGTTGGGCAGATATTCGGGGAAGACGGTTTCATTCACATTCAATCCGATGCCTATCGTCGAGGTGTGCATCTGTTGTCCTTTAAGGGAGTTTTCTATAAGCATTCCGCAGATTTTCCGGTCACCGGCATAGATGTCGTTCGGCCATTTTACGAGGGTTTCAATGCCATTCTCTTTCAGGAATGACAGCAGGGCCAATGTGGTCACGCAGCTGAGTCTGAACTGTTCTCCGGCGGCAAGCGAAGGGAGGGCGCCGTCCCCGAATTTCAGCAGGATGCTGAACGTGAGGTTTTCTCCCCGTGCCGATTTCCATGAATTGCCGCGCTGTCCCCGTCCTGCAGTCTGTTCTACGGCGGCGACGACTGACAGATTGTCAAGAGTGTCAGCCTTCCTAATTATTTCATTATTAGTAGAATCTGTGGAATCCATCCATATAATGGCATACTTTCTTTTCATTGGCGTAAATTTTGTTTATCTTTGTCTGCCAAATTTAGGAATTTTAACGTTTTATTGATGGAAAACCACGAAATAAAAGTCATTGCGGACGCCATGCTCGAAAAAAAAGGAGTGAATGTCGTGTCTCTTGACCTGAAGAAAATAGGAACGGCCATTTCCGACTACTTTATCGTCTGCAATGCCGAATCCACCACCAATGTCGTAGCCATTGCCGACAATATCGAAGACAGGATGAGGGAAAAACTCGGACGCAGGGTGTTGAGAACGCAGGGCCGTGAAAATGCCCTCTGGATTATTCTCGACTATGGCGATGTCGTAGTCCATGTATTCCAGACAGCGTACCGTGAATTTTACAGGCTCGAGGATCTCTGGGCCGATGCCGAAAGAGTTGAATACGGCGGAAACGACTGATTTACAAAGATTATTGTATGGGAAACGAAAATATGACTCCGGACAGACGTCCGCAGAAAAACATTAATTTCAAATTCAGCTTCTCATGGATATACATCATATTGATTTTCTGCATAATATGGATGTTCTTCAACAGAGGGGGCTCCAATCCCCAGAAAATCGAATGGGAAGATGTCAAGACTCTCGTCAGGGACGGTGACGTCAAGGAAATCACTTTTATAAGGAACGATTTCGAAGGCAGGGTGACCATAAGGCCGGACCGCCTCGAAAAATACAAGGACAGGTTCGGAGGAGTCGTCCCGAAACAGTCCCCGCATTTCATATTCCTCGTATCTGCAAGTTTCAATGCCGAAGAGATGTTCGGTGAATTGAACGCCTCGGTCCCTGAGGAAGACAGATTCAAGGTAATAATCGAGAACAACAGCAAGATTTGGGGCTCCGTCATCGAATGGCTTCTTTTCCCGCTGCTGCTGATTCTCATGTGGGTCTTCATGTTCAGGGGGATGAACAGGGCAGCCGGAGGCGGTCCCGGGGGAATCTTCAATGTAGGCAAATCCACCGGCAAATTGGCTGAAAAGGAAAGCATCAAGGTGACTTTCAAGGATGTGGCCGGGCTCGACGGAGCCAAGGAGGAAGTCATGGAGATAGTGGATTTCCTGAAAAACCCTCAGAAATATACCGCTCTCGGCGGAAAGATACCGAAAGGCGCCTTGCTTGTCGGCCCTCCGGGAACAGGAAAGACATTGTTGGCCAAGGCTGTGGCCGGTGAAGCCAATGTCCCGTTTTTCTCGATTTCAGGTTCCGACTTCGTCGAAATGTTCGTGGGTGTCGGTGCGTCGAGGGTAAGGGATCTGTTCAGACAGGCCAAGGAAAAGGCTCCGTGCATCGTCTTCATAGATGAAATAGACGCCGTAGGACGGGCAAGAAGCAAGAATGTGGGCTTTTCGTCGAACGATGAAAGGGAAAATACCCTCAACCAGCTTCTTACCGAGATGGACGGTTTTGATTCCAATTCCGGGGTGATAATCCTTGCCGCCACCAACAGGGCGGATATTCTCGACAAGGCCCTTCTCCGTGCTGGAAGGTTCGACAGGCAGATTCACGTGGATCTTCCGGACCTGAATGAAAGGGCTGCCATATTCAAGGTACATCTCAAAGGGCTGAAACTCGCTCCCGATTTCGACGTGGATTTTCTTGCCAAGCATACTCCGGGCTTTTCCGGGGCGGATATTGCCAACGTCTGCAATGAAGCTGCCCTGACTGCCGCCCGCAGGAACAAGACGAGCATTGACAGGCAGGATTTCCTTGACGCTGTCGACAGGATAGTGGGCGGTCTTGAACGCAAGAACAAGATAATCACCCCGTCGGAAAAGAAATCCATTGCATATCACGAGGCAGGCCACGCTACCGTGAGCTGGCTTCTTCCGAATGCCAGTCCTTTGTTCAAGGTAACGATTGTCCCGCGCGGACAGGCTTTGGGCGCAGCATGGTATCTTCCTGAAGAAAGGCAGCTTGAGACCAAGGAACAGATGATAGACCAGATGTCGTCCCTTATCGGAGGCCGTGTCGCCGAGGAAATTGTCAACGGACAGCCGTCGACGGGCGCCCTTAACGATCTGGAGCGTCTTACCAAGACTGCATACGCCATGGTCGTTTATTACGGTATGAGCGACAAAGTAGGCACGGTTTCCTACTTCGATTCCACCGGTTCGCGGGGTTACGAACTTTCGAAACCGTACAGCGAGAAGACTGCTGAGTTGATAGATGCCGAAGTCAAGGCTCTCGTGGAGCGTATCCACGACAGAACGAAAGAGATTCTTCTTGCCAACAGGGAGAAATTCACGGAATTGGCGGAACTTCTGCTTGAAAAGGAAGTGATCTTCGCCGATGACATGGAAAGGATTTTCGGACCGAGAAAGGCGCAGGAATCAGTATTTGACGACAACGGGCACGATGCCGGCACGACATCTGAAGAAGGTGAAGCTCCGTCAGCCGGAACAGATGCCGGGACGGATGCCGTGACAGATGAAGGGACCGATGAATAGAACCGCAAAGCCATGATAAACTTATTGAAAAGGACTATTTCCGGTGCGGCCTTCGTAATCATAATCGTAGCGTCGCTTCTTATATGCAAGTACACCTATGCTGCGGTGCTTGTGGCCATGACGGTGATTTCCATGCTCGAATTCTATAGGATGACGATGGGGAAAAAGTATCTCGGCTCACAGGTCCTGTCGATTCTCGCCGCTGTCATTCTGTTCATGCTTACCTTTGCGTACAGAGGTTTCGATTTCCCCGGAAGGCTTGTAATCCTTGCCGTCGTTCCCATTTTCGTGGTAATGATAAACTCGCTTTACGCCAAGGACAAGACCGAATTCGGAAAATTCGCCAACCTGTACACGGCCATCCTGTACATAGCCGTGCCGTTGGCAATGACTAATTTCATAGTATTCAATGCTTCAGGAGATTATGACGGCAGGCTTCTCCTGAGTTTCTTCATCATAATCTGGGCTTCGGACATAGGCGGTTATCTGTTCGGGATGTCGCTCGGACAGAAATTCGGCAAAAAGCTTTGGCCGGAAATTTCCCCCAAGAAATCATGGATAGGGGTCTGGGGAGGACTTCTCATGTCGGTTGCCGCTGCAGTCGTACTGAATCTTACCGGAGTCTTCCATTATGAGATGTACCATTGCATAATCATGGCAATCCTCATGGACATTACCGGAGTCTACGGCGATCTTATCGAATCGCAGTGGAAAAGACACTATTGCATAAAGGATTCCGGACATATAATGCCGGGACACGGCGGCATGCTCGACAGGCTCGACAGCGCATTCCTCGCTATACCTACGGGAGTGATTTATTTGGTGGTGATAAACGTTCTGTAGCGGAGGGCTTTGTTTAATAGGCGGAAAATTCATATCTTTGCCAAGATTAATTTCAGACAAATGAAGATTCATAAAGACGGATGGTGGACGATTATAGGGATTTGGGCATTGTGCATTGCCCTTATCTGCGTTTCCCTTGTCTTTATCGACAACAGATTCATTTCATATCCGCTGACTGCCATTTTTCTTTTCTTCATCGGTTTCGTGCTGTTTTTTTTCAGGGTTCCCGAACGGGGAAGCGTGGAAGGGGAGAATATGGTCACTTCCGTTGCCGACGGAGAGGTGGTGATAGTGGAAAAGGTATTCGAGAAGGAATACCTGAAAAGGGAGTGTCTGCAGGTTTCCGTCTACATGGATTTTTTCAACGTACATGTGAATTTCTGGCCGATAAGCGGCGAAGTGACATATTACAAATATCATCCGGGAAAATATTTCCTTGCTTTTCTTCCGAAAGCCTCCGAACTGAACGAGCATACCTCCATAGGAATAAAAAATTCCTGCGGAGAAGTCTTTTTCAAACAGATAGCCGGGACTTTCGCCCGCAGGATAGAATGTTATGCAAAAGTCGGGGAGAAAGAGGAGAAAGGCAGACAGTGCGGTATTATCAAGTTCGGCTCTCGCATTGACATGTACCTGCCCTTAGATGCTGACATCAAGGTCGGAATCGGAGATGAGGTAAGGGCTTGCGAGACAGTGATTGCAGAACTCCGGCATGAATCCCGGATAAATGAACTGATAAAATAAATTTCGTCAGTACGACGTCAAACACAATAATGGAAGAAATATTCATAATCATCCTTCTCATCTTGCTGAACGGCGTTTTCGCAATGTCCGAAATAGCAGTAATCTCATCAAGGAAATCAAGTCTGCAGGCGGAGGCCGCCAAAGGCAGCAAGGCCGCAAAAAGGGCATTGAATCTTGCACAGGATCCGGACAGGTTTCTGTCGGCAGTACAGGTCGGAATCACGCTTATCGGTATCCTCACCGGTATCTTCTCGGGCAACAAGATTGCAGCGGCATTGGCTGGGCTTCTTCAGAAGGCCGGAATGGCTGAGCAGGGGGCGATGGCCTTGTCTACGACCATAATCGTCATTCTCGTGATGTTCCTGACCCTGATTTTCGGAGAACTCGTGCCCAAGAAAATAGGAATGAGCGCACCGGAAAAGGTTTCCAAAATCATAGCTCCGCCGATGAAGTTCATCTCGGTGATCGCCGCACCTTTCGTATGGTTGCTTTCCAAGTCTACGAAATTGGTCGTGAAAATTTTGGGCATCAAGGATCAGGAATCGAAGGTGACCGAGGAGGAGATAAAGTCCATCATACAGGAAGGTACTGACGAAGGGGAGGTTTCACCTGTCGAACAGGACATAGTGGAGCGCGTGTTCGCCCTCGGTGACCTGAAGGTAAGCACCATCATGACCCTCAGGACCGACATCGTATGGTTGGAGGTAGGTATGACGGACCATGAAATACGGGAAACGATAGAAAAGAACATTTTCGAAGAATATCCGGTAGTTGAAGACGATCTCGATCATGTCGTAGGCATCCTGTCGTTGAAGGATTATGTGCTGAATATCGGAAAATCCGGCATCAATCTCAGCGAAATGATGAAGGATCCGGTGTATTTCCATGAGAACATGAATGTCTACACCGTACTCGAGCAGATGAAAGCCAAGAAGATAAGCAGGGCCCTCGTGTGTGACGAATTCGGCTCATGCTCCGGTATCATCACCCTAAAAGACATAATGCAGGCTCTTGTGGGCAATATAAACGATGACCACCAGGAACCGGACATCATCGAACGTTCCGACAAGGACGGATGGTTCGTGGACGGGATGTGTCCGATGTACGATTTCCTGAGACATTTCGATATCGAGGATTCGATGGAGGATTTCGAATACACTACCGTGGCAGGTCTGATTCTCGATGAACTCGACCATGTCCCTGAAGTAGGGGAGAAAGTCACGTGGGGCGAATTCGAATTCGAGGTTGCCGATATGGACGGAGCCAGAATCGACAAGGTCATAGTCAAGAAAATCAAGCCTGCGGAGTCCGGGCCTGAGATATAAGTTCGAGAAGTCTGTCGATGGCTTCCGTTTCCGGGACATGTCTCAGTACGGGAGTCTTTCCTCTGTAGATGGAGACTTTTCCGTTGCCTTCTCCGACATAGCCCCAGTCGGCGTCGGCCATTTCCCCGGGACCGTTGACTATACACCCCATGACCGCTATGACCACATCTTTCAGATGGGATGTACGGCGTTTGACCTCATTGAACGTCTTTTCAAGATTGTACATTGTCCTTCCGCATCCCGGGCAGGCGATATATTCCGGACGGTAGAATTTTCTCCTGGCTGCCTGCATGAGCTCGTCGGTGAAATATTTCCCTTCTTCGCCGTCCAATCCGGTTTCATTTCCGTTTTCATCACGGTAGAAACCTTTTATTAACACTTCATCTATCTCCCTGTCCAAAAGCATTCTGCCGAAATCGCAGGCAAGGTCGAGGATGAGTCTTTGACGGGACGGTGCTTCATATGTCGCTACTGCCTTTTTCCCTTCAATTTTCACGGCCGACATGGATGAATGTGCTCTGTGATCGTATCTGTCGGCAATATATCGGGCTACCGGGAGCTCATTTTCAGGGTCTTCGGTAAGGGAAACCCTTATCGTGTCGCCGATTCCGCGTGAAAGAAGGGCGGAAATTCCTGTTGCCGACTTGAATCTTCCGGCATCGCCGTTTCCGGCCTCGGTGACTCCAAGGTGAAGAGGAAATCCTATGTTTTCGGCTTCCATGGCTGCCGCCAGAAGCCTGTATGCCTCCACCATGACGATAGTGTTGCTGGCCTTGAGAGACACCACTACATTGCGGAAACCGTTTTCCATGCAGAGATGGATCCATTCCATGGCGGCTTCCTTCATGCCTTCGGGCGTGTTCCCGTACATCTCCGTTATTCTTTCTCCAAGCGAGCCGTGGTTCAGTCCGATGCGTATGGCCGTACCGTATTCCTTGCAGACTCCGACAAGTTCGGCAAACTTTTTCCTTGCTATGGAGTGATCCTTGTGGAAATTGCCTGGGTTTAT
Source organism: uncultured Bacteroidales bacterium (assembly GCA_944323245.1). Taxonomy (GTDB): domain Bacteria; phylum Bacteroidota; class Bacteroidia; order Bacteroidales; family UBA932; genus Cryptobacteroides. Next base: position 51,813 of record CALURT010000009.1, on the reverse strand, counting down.
CCTGACCTTTTCCACAATCCGGGCACAGGCTATGGCGACTTCCGCCGAGAAATGCACGTCAGCCACGAGGGGAACATCGATTCCAGAGTCTCTCAGACGGCCCTTTATTTCAGCAAGGGCTTCCACCTCTGCAAGCGACGGTACCGTAAGCCTTATCATTTCAGCGCCTGCGGCTGCAAGCCTCATGCATTGGGATACAGATGCTTCTATATTCGAGGTATGCGTGTTGCACATTGTCTGTATCACTATCGGATTGTCACCTCCGACAAGTATGTTCCCGACTTTTACCGGATCAGTTTTCATTGTATGTACTGTTTTGTTTGCTGTCAGTTGCGGATTGGATGGAGCGGATCAGGCCGAGATGCTCCCTTGCCTCCCGTTTGAGTTCATGGCGGGTCTTGCCTGTCCTGCGTGTAAGCTGGAAATGTATTCCGAACGATATGACCAAATTGGTAGGATAGGCATATCTGTAGTAGTACTGGCTGTAGTAGTCCGGCTGGTAGAGAGAGGCAAAGGCGTATTTGTAGCTTGCCGTGAAATGCAGTTCTATCGGGTCGAAGATGAATGCGAAGCCCGCACCTCCCTTGATGCCGTAATCGAAGCGGATGTCCGTATCTATGAAGGATTCCCTTATGGCGGCAGGCACGTTGTCCCCGTACCGGTGTATGGAAAGGCGGTATCCTCCGTACAGCCCGAGATTGACCATGAGTTTCATTTTCCAGAAATCGAAGTGGCAATGTGCCATGAACGGAACTTCTATCACATCCATTACCGCAGAGGTCGCACCCTCGACATTGGATATGTTGCCTTCATCATCAGGTTCAAACTTGTAGCCTTCCTGTCCGTAGAATACTCCGAGCTGGAATCCGAAATAAGGCATGTATCCGAACATTTTCCCGTATCTCGTATATGTGACACCGAAATTGTACGGGATGAAAAGGGAGGTCTGCTCCATCGAAGGGGACCATGTCGGACGGCTCATTCCCATTCCGTACTGGATTCCTATCATGGAATAGTCGTTGATTTTCTTGAGTTCATCGATGATGACATCCACGGAGTCGATTTCCAACCCGGGTATCGGGTCGGTTTCCTGTGCTCCGGATTGCATTGCGGTACAAAGGACCGCCAATGACAATATTGTCGTACTGAAAATTCTCTTCATATTACTGCTCCGTATCATCGGCAGTTGCTTCCGCCGTAAAGTCTTCCGACAGGACCTGCGCCTCCGTCGTATCTGCAGGGGGCTTTTCCCCGAATAGGGCTGCGACATCTATTGATTGCTGCAATTCCGTCATTTCAGGAATGTCAATCAGGAATGTGCCGTCATCCAGCTTGTAGAACTTCACTTTTTCAGGCTGTCTGTGCTCGAGCAGCACTCCCGTATCCACGATTCCGTTCCTGTTCAGGTCTTCGGTAATCCTTATGGAATATTTTCCTGCTGTAATGTACGGGAAAACAAGCTGGCAGTCCTCCTCAATGATGAACGACCGGATAATCTTGTCGCGCTTTTCATTGAGCATGTCAATGATGTATTTGTTGCGGACATTTGTCAGGTCGAGTATCATCGTACTGAGCTTGTCGTCATTCGGGAGCGTGACTGAAACTTCCGAACTGTCATTGTAGAATCCGTTGATGTCCATGAATTTGCGTGCCGGTACCTTCAGGAAATATTCATATCCCGGGAGGAGCTGCGACGTAGGTCTGACAGTGTATTTGCGCAGATTGAGGCTGTCCTGCTCCACCGTGTAGGTGTCCGTGAATTCCTGCTGTCTCGGATTGGTATATCTGAATACCAACGAATCGAATGCCGATTCCACGAGAGGGTATTTGAATTCAATGATGAATCCGTACTGCTCCACTGTGGAAGGCTCGGCAGTAATGGTGAATACGGTCGTCGTGTCCTCTTTCTTTATGTCCCTGTATGAACTTTTTGCAGCCCCGAGCGTCCTCGGTTTGGACAGTTTGATTTCCTCGACGAAAGGGGATAGCACTCCGAGAGTATCGGTTTTCATATAATCGATGTACAGGAAAAGCGTGTCTGGCAGCGGGTTGGGGTCGTTTACCCAGATTTCGAGACTGTCCCTTTCTATGTTGAACTGCGTTATCAGCTTGTCGGACGGAATATTCCTCATCCAGATGGAGTCGATTTGGGCGTACGGGGCCATGAAAGTGACGTATGCTGTCCTTTCTCCGAGCCTTTCCTTGTTGACTATCATCTGTTTGGAGGGAGTTTCCTTGAAAAGGTTCAGCTCGAATTCGGTTTTTCTTGCAAGGCAGGCAAGGGTGTCGGTCATCAGATATTTAATGACTTCCGGGAGGGTGTCGTTCACCACGGTTACCGGCCTGACCAATGTATCGATGAATGCCACCTGCTCGTTGTCGGGATCATAGAGATTGTTGTTGTTGGCATCGAGTATCGCATACATCCTGTAAACCGTATCCTGAATGTTCCTGAGACAGAAATATCCCCAGTCATCGGTCCGGACAGCGGCGGCAGGCCTTTCGAGGAAGATGGCCGAGTCCGCCTGGTTCTTGTAAAGCATGACAGTGGCCCCTTTTACGGGCATGAGCGTGTTGCAGTCCTGTACGATGCCGGTGACCATCATTGAGTCGACGTTCCGGCCGGTGGAAAAGACCATGGTATATCCCGGGAACATGTTGCCCTCGTTGTTGTCTGCTATGGCGTTGGTGACATCAAGGGTATAGGTCCTGTTGGAATCGAGGTCTTCTTCGAAATAGACTATCAGGGTCTTGCCCCTCATCCTGTATTTCGGGGTTTTCTGCATCGGAGGGGACAGAAACAGGCTTTGCTGGTCCTTGACTACCACGAATTCGTCGAATGTCATGGCCAATTTGGTCTTGTGTACCGGAATCATCGTATCGCCCGGCATTGGATACAGTTTTTCGATGACCGGTGGAATCGTATCCTTGGGACCGCCGCTCGGGGGAGTCGTGGTGTTGGCACACGACGGTGAAAACATCATGGCCAATACGGAAGCGACTGCCACCGCCAACGGCAGAAATTCTCTTATTCTGATTCTTGTGTGCATTTTTATAAATCCGTTCTTACTACGCTTTGTATTCCTTCAGTTTTCGTCAGTTTCCTTATCAGTTTCTCAAGGTCGTCCCTGTCGTGAACGTACAGGTCTATGTACCCGTCGAATACTCCGTTGTCCGTATTCAGGTAAATTCCTTTCATGTTCACGCTGAGTACGAACGAAATGTATCTTGAAATCTCGTTGATGAGGCCGAGCCTGTCAAAGCCTTTCAGCGACAGGCGCACGAGGAATGACTGCTGCGAATCGTGTTCCCACTGAGGCATGACGATTCTGTCGCCATGCTTGGCTGCAATGCCGTTGGCCACGTCGCAGGTTTTCTTGTGTACCGTAATCGTGCCGTCATCCGACATGAAGCCTACCACGCTGTCTCCCGGAATCGGATTGCAGCAGCTCGCTATCACATACTTGTGGCTCTTGTCGGAAGAGTCGTTGATGACGAATCTCGGTTCTTTCTTGTTCTTCTGCCGGAACCACGGGAAGTTCCAGCTTTTGTTCTTTTCCGCTGTCCTGTGGATGACCTGGTCGAGATTGTTCAGTTTCAGCACTCCTATGCCGACCCTGAAATACAGCTCGTCCTTTCCTTCGAAAATCTCATATCCGTCCAAGAGTTGCTGCAAGGTACTGTCGTTCAGTTTCATACCTATGGCAGCAAGTTGCTCTTCAATCATTTTCTTCCCGACCTTGATGCTGTCCTGTCGTTCATCCTTGAGATAGTCTATGACTTCGTTCCTGGCCTTGCGGGTCTTGAGGAACTGCAGCCATTCCCTTTTCGGCTTTTCCGTCTCGGCGGTGATGATTTCGACCTGGTCTCCGGTCTTCAGCCTGTAGGAAAGGGGCACGAGTTTCATGTTGACCTTGGCGGCAATGGCCTTGTTCCCTATTTCCGTGTGGATAAGGTATGCGAAATCAAGCGCAGTAGCTCCCTTTTCAATCCTTTTCTGGTCACCTTTAGGAGTGAAGACGAAAATTTCAGAGGCTGTGAGGTCGTTGTGGATGATATCCAACAGTTCCAAAGCGTTGACATCGGGATTGACGATGATTTCCTTTACCTTGTTAATCCACTTGTCCATCTCGCTTTCATCGTTTTCGATGAAGCCGTCCTTCTTGTAGGCCCAGTGGGCGGCGATTCCCTTTTCGGCTATGTCGTTCATTCTCTTGGTGCGGATCTGCACCTCTATCCATATTCCCGAATGGCTCATTACTGTACAGTGCAGGGCTTCATAGCCATTGTTTTTCGGGTGTTTGACCCAGTCCCTGACCCTGTCGCTCTTGTATTTGTAGATGCCGGTGATTATGGAGAATACGTGGTAGCACTGGTCACGTTCGGTTTCAGTCGTTTCCGGTTTGGGATCGAAAATGATTCTTACGGCATACAGGTCGTATATCTGTTCAAAGGTCACTCCCTTTGTAACGATTTTGTTCCATATCGAATACGGGGTCTTGACCCTTTTCTTTATCTCGAACGAAAAGCCGGCCCTATCGAGGGCTTCCTTGATTGGCTTTATGAATTCGTCGATTTCCTTTTCCTTGTCGGTGATATTGCGGTTGATTTTCTCCGTGATTTCGTTGAAGGCTTCAGGTTCCTTGTATCTCAGCCAGATGTCTTCCATTTCGGATTTCACTTCATACAGACCGAGGCGGTGGGCCAAAGGAATGAAAATGAACATGGTTTCGCTCAGAATCTTGTCCCTCTTGTATTCAGGCATGAATTCTATTGTCCTGCAGTTGTGCAGTCTGTCGGCTAGCTTGATGAGGACGACGCGGATATCGTCGTTAAGGGTAAGGAGGATTCGCTTGAAGTTTTCCGCCTGGATGCTTTTCTGCTTGGCCTTGTCCTCGTTGTCGAGTACGGTCTTGATTTTGGTCAGGCCGTCCACGAGGGAAGCTATCTTTTCACCGAAGAGATTGCGGATGTCGTCCACGGTATAGTCGGTATCTTCCACGACGTCATGCAGCAGTGCGGCCGCTATGGACTTGTATCCGAGTCCGATATTGCTTACGACTATCTTTGCCACAGCGATAGGGTGCAGGATGTATGGTTCTCCCGAACGGCGTCGCACGCCTTTGTGTGCCTCGTTGGCGAAGTCGAACGCCTTCTGTACGACATCTAATTCTTCCTGATTCGCACATCGTTTCCTTGCGGCCTCCTTCAGGTCCGCAAAATCTCTTGCTATGACATCGTAGTCGTGTTGTGTGAATTCTGAAACCGCCATAGGTCAATCCTCCAAATTATAGTTGTCGACATTCTGGTAAGCATAGGACAATTCTGCCCCGAACAGGATTATGAACCATCCGAAATTCATCCAGAACATGAAAAGCGGAATGGCTGCCACTGCTCCGTAGACGGCGTTGAGCCTTGTCACGAAAAGCTGTGTCTCAAGATACAGATATTGAAGTATGGTGAACACCAACCCCGACAGGACAGCTGCACGCAAAGCGTTGGAATACTGTACCTTGTGATTGGGAATGAATTTGTACATTGCGGAGAAAGTGAGGGCCGCCACTATATAGAACAGAACCCATGCGAAAAACGAAGCGAAGGATTCGAAGTACGCTGCGTCGAGTCCTATGCCGTCCAAAATATTGGAATATATGATGGAGCCGGAGAAAAACAGCATTATTATGAAAGGGGAAATAAGGAGGATGGCCGTGTAGAACGATATCCTCTTGAAAATGTTTCTCGACTTCCTTACCCGCCACACGTTGTTGAATACCCTTTCCACGGATATCATCATCCAGAATATGAGCCATACGAAGAGGAGGGCGCTTATAAGACCCATGGCACTGGATTCTGCCGTATGGATTATGTTGTCGGCAAAGCCGAGCACCATGTCAATGACTTCGGGATGGCCGGAAAAATTGGCATAGAGGAGTTCCTTCAACCTGGTGTCGAGTCCTAAACCGCCTGTCACGGCAAATGCCACGGCAATGAACGGGACCACAGACATTGTGCCGAAAAAGCTCAGCGCCACGGCCTGAAAACCGATTTTTTCCGCCGAAAACGTCTTGATGGTGATGAGCAGCACCTTGGCATATTTTATCCACCGCGCCTTGGCCTTGGACAGTTCCTGCATGTCCAATTCCCAGATGTCCTTTTTGAAAAAGGTGTTTATGCGACGGAATATGCCGGTAATGCCTTTCATTTCTTTCAGAGTTTCTTTTCGAGTTTGGCCATGAACCTTTCAGGGTCGATGATGAATCTTTCGTGTCGGCCTTCTCCGATTACGGTTTCTCCTGCCATTACGCAGACTTTGAAGACGAGTTTCCTGCCTTCTGTCCCGACAAGTTCCGCCGAGGAAACCAGCTCTGTCCCGGGTACGCATGCTTTCAGATGCTGTATGTCCACGGCCGTGCCGACGGTTTCGTATCCGGCGTCCTTGGCAAGGGCGTATGCCGTATGTTCCATGAGAAGTATCATCATCGGTGTGGCGAAAACGGGAAGTCCCCCGGAACGCATGGCACTTGCAGTCTCTTCCGTAGAGACCGTATGCTTCAGGATATGTTTGTCTCCGATATTCATTTTCTTAAAACAATGTAGGTTCGAAATGTGTATTCTGCGTGTGTGAGTCTTCTCCCGCACTGTCATTCACGGCGGGCTGGCCGAGCATTTCCCTGAATGCGGCCTCGTCCACGATTCTTATGCCGAGGCTTTCGGCTTTCCTGATTTTTTCGGGGCCGGGCTTTTCTCCGGCAAGCAGGAACGATGTCCTGGAACTGACGGAAGAACTGTTCTTTCCTCCGTTCGCCGTTATGAGTTCCTTGATTTCATCACGCGGGATGGAGAAATTTCCGGAAATCACTATGACCATGCTGGAGAGAGTCTCGGACACGGCCTGCTTTTTATTGTCAACCGAGAACTGCAGTCCTGCCTCGCGGAGCCGACAGATGTCCTCCCTGTGTGCTTCTGAAGCAAAATACTCGAGCACACTGTCGGCAATGACCTCGCCTACATCCTCCACTTCAAGCAGCTGTTCCCTGTCTGCATTCATGAGGCTGTCGATATTGCCGAAATGGAAGGCCATGGCCTTGGCCGTGGATTCGCCGACATATCTGATGCCGAGGGCAAACAGAACATGGTCGAAAGTGACTTTTTTCGAATTTTCAAGACTGTCCAAGAATCTTTTTGCGGAACGTTCCTTCCATCCGTCGAGCCTGAGGAGGTCGTTTCCTGTCAATCGGTAGAAGTCCGAAGGTTTTCTGACCAAGCCGAGATTGAACAGCTGGTCCACGGTAGCGTCACCTGCAATCACGTTCATGGCTTTCCTGCTGAGGAAATGCACGAGTTTGCTTTTAATCTGGGTAGGGCAGCCGTCGGTATTGGGACAGAACCATTTGGCTTCGCCTTCGTCTTTTACCAACGGAGTGCCGCAGTCAGGACATTTGTCCGGAAATACCGGTTTTACCGCTTCCGCGGTGCGTCTGTCCGTCTCCACACCGGTGATTTTCGGTATTATTTCGCCTCCTTTTTCTACATGGACGTAATCTCCGATGCGTATGTCCAAGAGTTCCATCTGTTCGGAATTGTGCAGGGTCGCCCTTTTTACGACAGTACCCGAGAGCTGGACAGGTTCGAGGTTTGCCACAGGAGTGACCGCCCCCGTCCTTCCTACCTGATAATCAATTGACAGGACTTTCGTCAGGGCCTGTTCCGCCTTGAACTTGTATGCCACGGCCCAACGGGGGAATTTGGCGGTATATCCCAATTCCTTCTGGTAATCCAGTTCATTGATTTTGATGACCGCACCGTCCGTGGCGAACGGCAATGCCTTTCTCTCAGTGTCCCAATATTTTATATATTCTTCAATCTCCCCGATATCCCGGCAGACCTTTCTTTTGTCGGATACTGGCAGCCCCCACGATGCAGCCGCAGTCAGCGCCTCGTCATGAGTGTTGAACGGCATGGTGTCGCTGAGAATATGGTATAGAGTGCATTCCAATCCCCTGTGGGCCACTTCCGACGGGTTCAGCAGTTTCAGGGAACCGGATGCTGCATTGCGCGGATTGGCAAAAGGAGGGTCCTCGTCCCTCATTCTTTCCTCGTTGAGCCTGTCGAAGGCCTTGTAAGGCATGTAGATTTCGCCTCTTATTTCGAATTCATCCGGATAGCCGCTTCCTTTCAGGCTCTGGGGAATGTTCGGAATGTGCCTGACATTGGCGGTAACGTCGTCACCCACTACGCCGTCACCTCTCGTCAATGCCCTGAAAAGCTGTCCCTTGCGGTATGTAAGGCAGATGGCCGTGCCGTCGAACTTGAGTTCGCAGGAGTATGTAAAAGGCTTTCCGAGGATTTTCATGGCCCGTTCGGCGAAGGCTTCGACTTCCGTGATGTCGTATGTGTTTCCGAGGGACAGCATCGGATACTTGTGGGGATACTGGACAAATTCGTTTTTCAGACCGTTTTTCAGGTCGCTTCCGACTTTTTTGGTAGGGGAATCCGGCGTCACGAATTCGGGAAATTCCTTTTCAAGCGCAATGAGTTCATTCATAAGCATATCGAACTCGTAGTCGCTTATGACCGGAGAATTTTCCACGTAATAACGCCTGTTGTTTTCGTTGATGAGACCCCTGAGCTCCTCAATCCTTATTTTAGCCTGTTCCTTTTCCACTTGCATACAATATTCTGAAGCGAACATTTTACAAAATTAACGATTTTTTTCGTGGAATTTTGATGAAATTCGATAATTTTGCAGACCGGAAAGAAATGTATTTATCGAATATATTAACAATTAAAGTATTAAGGTATTATGAAAGATGCAGTTATTATTCTCTGCGGAGGCGGTCCTGCTCCGGGTATGAATTCGGTTTCCATGAGTGTGGCCAAGACTTTTCTCTCCAAGGGCTACAGGGTTATCGGTCTTCACGGAGGCTATTCCGGACTTTTCAGCAAGAACCCGAGGACGGAAGAACTAGATTTCTTCAAGGCCGACCGCTATTTCAACAGGGGAGGCTCCTATCTTGAAATGAGCCGTTTCAAACCGACCGACAAGGATTTCGAAGAGAATTTCAATCTTGATCTGTTCAAGGACAACAATATAAAGTTGCTCGTGACCGTAGGCGGCGACGATACGGCATCCACGGCCAACAGGATTTCCAAATTCCTCGCTGCCAAGAACTACCATATCGCCAACATCCATTGTCCGAAAACCATCGACAATGACCTTCCTCTTCCGAACAATACGCCGACTTTCGGCTACAATTCCGCCAAGAACGAAGGCGCACACCTTGCAAGGACAATTTACGAAGATGCCCGTACTTCAGGCAACTGGCTGATAATCTCCGCAATGGGACGTACCTGCGGAAGTCTTGCCCTCGGTATTGGAGAGGCTACCCACTGTCCGATGACCATCATTCCTGAAATGTTCAACAAGACAACCATCAGCCTCGACAAGATCATCCGTCTTTCCATTTCAGCCATTCTGAAAAGGAAGATAATGGGTGTGAACTACGGTACAATCGTGGCTGCCGAAGGCCTTTTCCATGACGAAGGCGTGGCCAAGGAAGCTGCTGACTCAGGAATTCACTTCACATACGACGAACACGGTCATCCTGAGCTCGGGAAAATCTCCAAGGCAGTGCTTTTCAACGATCTTCTCGAAAAGGAATTCAAGAAAATCGGCATCAAAGTGAAAAGCCGTCCTGTCGAAATCGGATACGACGTCCGTTGCCAGGATCCTATCGCATACGATCTTACATACTGCACCGAACTCGCCATGGGAGTTTACCAGCTCTTCAGCGAAGGCAAGACAGGCTGCATGGTCTACGTCGATGCATACGGCAACGTATCACCTCTCTATCTCGCTGACCTTCAGGATCCCGCTACCGGCAAGATTCCGCCTCGCGTCGTAGACATAAACGCAGGTACAGCCCAGAACTATTACAAATACATAGCTCATTACATTACCGAGGCTGATTACGAGGCTGCGAAGGAGTTTGTTGAGGAGCCGGAGGTTTATGATTTCAAGAAAATCCTCAACTGGTAAAAATTGCCTGAAGCGGTGATTTCTGCGTTATGCTCGCTGCTCCAATCCTCATTACCGTCAGGTAACTCCGGTTGTCGCAGCATTGCAGGCCTTGAAATCCCTCGCTTCAGCCAATTTTGTGTGGCTGCGGTTCGTCTGCCTTGACAGCCTCGCATCTGCACTTTTTATGAAATTTTTGAAACGATCAGGCATTTGAAAAAAAGCATCCTGAATTGGTTTTCGGGATGCTTTTCTTGTTGTTTGGGTTCGCAGGTTTTGAAGTTACTTTTTCTCACTGCTTTTTACCGGTTTTTCCTACTTTTTCAGTTCGACAGATATTGTCGTGATCTTTCCCTTGTCGATATTGATGGATTTAATGGTTGTCGGGTCGAGATTGTGCAGATCCTTTTCAGTCGATTTTTTGCCGTCGATGATGTAGATTACGGGATCATTATCGGATTTTTCCGGTTTCATGGTCATGTCGATGACTTTTATCTTTTTCAGTTCTCCTTCCTGAATATAGACAGATGCAGTGTCAATCCTTATGGAACTGATGTCTGACGGGAAAAAGTTTTTGATCTTGTCGATGCAATCGGAATTGTTCCAGTAGTAGATCATTTGGCCTTTCAGGCTATCGTTCATTTCCCTGAGTTGTTTGGCAACCAATTCGAACCTGTACCTTACGCTATCGGCATAATGTCTTGAGTTTGTGTTTATTTCATGGATTCTCTCGACATGCTTCCCCTTGTCCTGACAAGACATGGAATAATCGAATATAAATTTGTTTTTCAGGCAGTTCCCGTCGAAATGTTCCATTTTTTTGCCGTCGATGACGAATACGTCCACCGTGTCCTTCGGATTTTCCTTCGGTGCGGAAACGAGCGCAAGTGCGCAGAATGTTCCAAGTAAAAAAGTTCCCATGATAGTTTGTCTTTAATTGTTGAATGCAAGTAATGTTATGCTGCCGGTGTTACTGTCCTTTGTCATAAGGTACATTTCGGAACTTCCGTCCGTCAGCTGGACCTTGACAAGGATTTTTTCTTCTACCGGCGTGGCGTTTATCGATTCGACCTCTTCCATTTTAAGGTCCATCATATCCTGGAGCGTCTGGGCTATTTCTATGGCAGTGAACGGATTTTCCTGAGCCGGAGCCTGTTTGGATGACGGATGGAGCATCAGGATTGCTGCGATGGCTGCTGCAACCGAGCCGCATACTGTTATCAGAATCCGGCGCTTGGTTCTCCGTCCGGTCATCCTGTCAAAGGTTTTTGAATTTTCATGAGCCTCGGCATCATCGTACACGGGCTCTGCCTCCATCTTCCCGTCGGAGAGGCTTTCAATCTGCATCAGACGCAGGACAGCGAGCTCTTCTTCTGTTTTTTCTTCCGCTGACAGCAGCTGCTCCATGAGCATTTCTTCCTCTTCCGGAGAAGTCTCCGCATTCAGGAACTTTTCTGTCAGTGCTTGCCGTATTTCCTTATCGTTCATATTCATCATAAATCCTGTTTTATCAAGTCCAACATCTTTCTTCTTGCCGCTGAAATCGTGGTTTTCACGCTCGATTTCGGTTTGCCGGTGATCGCTGCTATTTCGTCCAAAGAGAGATTTTCATCATTTTTCATCTGCAGGAATTGTCGTTGTGTCTCGGTCAATGAGGAATAGATCCTGTCCTTGAGAAGCCGCAAATCCCGGGAATCCGTCAATTCAGACGCTTCCTTGCCTCCGTCGAAGTCCCTGCCGCCCATGTCCACTGTCTTTATCCGGTATTTTCTGTATTTTGAGACACAGATTGTTTTCGTGAGCCTGACGGCAAGGGCCTCGGGATTCCGGATCGGATAATTGTCCCTGTTCAGTTTCCATAATGTCAGAAAGGCTTCCTGTACAATATCTTCCGGATTGAAATGAGCGCCTGACGCCGAGATGAATTTCCCTGCAAGCCCCGTCAATCTGCCTCTGAGTTTTTCTGCCAATATTTCGAATTCCCTCGATTCCATTTCCTGTTCAAGTTGGGCAGACGGTGATTTTTCCGTCGCTTCCATATTAATAGTAGCAAAAATAGCCGAAAAGTAAATCCGGAAATGATTTTTTATGCAATCTTGTTCAATAACTATTCTGTATTGCATAAAATAAACTGCAAGCCGAGAGCAGTGCCGGAACTTGTTCAGGCAATGCCGAGGCGCAGCGTGATTGTAAACGAAGTTTAAAATAGTGCATATTTTGTGCAATAGACATTGTAAATTGCGGATACGACTATATACAATGCTGCGGCGGTACGGACGATGGACGGGGAGAGCCTGCGGGCTATATTGGAGCAGCTGCCTGGATTCAAGGTGTCGAGGAACAGGATAACGGTCGATGGTGAGGAAATCAAGCGGACGTACATCAACGGAGTATTGGTATTCGGAGACAATCCGCTGACGGCGGTCGGGGCGTTGAAAGCCGACGAGGTGAGTCAGGTGAGGGTGTACGACGAACAGAATGCCGTGGACAAACGGAGGGGGTTGAAGCACAGCAAAAAGGACAGGGTCTTGGACGTGGTGACGAAAGAGCCTTTGCTCCGACTCGCCGAAGCAGGAGTCCTGGGAGAGGGAGGGGCTGACGAGACCGGCCAGCTGAGATACAGCGGGGCAGCAGCCCTTGCCTATTATTCGGAGATGCTGCAACTGAAAGGCTTTGCCGGAGCGGACAATACCGGTACTCAAATCGGGAACAACGAATATTTCCTGTATCAGGATTCTGCCAATGATATTTTAAGGGCGGCCCGCTCATCAGACAATCTTGTTTCCTATACGGAATCGACCGGAGCGAATATCGGGTTGACAAAGTACTGGAAAGACAGGGATTACGGCAACAGCATGTCAGCCGTGTACCGTTATGTCAGGAAATATGAAAAAACGGCATCACAGGTCCTGACGGATTATTTCGCTTCCGGAGCAAATCCGGCCATCTCGTCATCCGACACTTCATCTTCGAGGTCTGTAAGAGGCTATCATAATGTCCGGTTCGATTTCGACCTGAAAGACACTCCGCTAAAATCATTTGCCCTGACAGCCGAGGCGAGCGTCTCGGATGACCGTCACTCATCTCTTGCCGCATCGGAAACCATTACGGACGGAAGTGAAGATATCCGTTCAAGACACGAGAATTCATGCGGCAACAACAGGGACTTCGATCTGATGACGGAATTGTCGTGGACGAACAACGATGCGGCGAAACTCCGTCCCTCATTGGACCTGACATTCGATTTTGAGAGGAACAACACGCTTTCATGGACGGTGGACACTCTGGCCACCTCGTTCGACCGCCGTCAACTGTCCTCCGACGGATTCGGAAATTCGATTTATGCCACGGCTGATTTCGGCCTGTCAGGCATTATCATAAATGACGAGCATCGTACTTTTTCGATAGATGCAGGCATCACATCTTCATTCGACAGGTCAAAACGCAGGATGCTTACAATAGATGAAATTTACGGGAGGGATATCGACCTTGCGAATACATTCGACAACACATGGAACAGTTTTTCCAATTCGCTGAATGCTTCATTCAACTACAGTTCACGGCATATGCATCTTTCCGGCGGCCTGTCCGTGCGCAATACATTGCAGGCTGATGACGAGAAGTACCCGCAACCTCCATATTCCGAAGATGAAAACACATGGACGGAATTTTCCTCGGACAGATCCTACTGGTCCGTGCTTCCATTCCTCTCCCTGAGATACAAGTCCCTATCGACAGTACGGATATGATAGGCGTGAAGGAAACGACTGTCGGCGGCAGTATCAATGCAAAATACAGGATAACAAGGTTCATGAACCTTTCTGTCAATTGTTCGTCCTTTTATATCGATTCGGACGACAGGTCCGGGAATCTTCTTTCGGAAAGACTCGTGACAAACGCTGTGGCATCGCTTTCGGCCGTTTTCGCAAAGAACGGGAGCATATTGGCAGACTATGATATTGTTTCGTACAGGTATTTCGGAGGTATAGGAACGGATTATCTTACCCACGCCCTAAATGTCGAATTGGGCTGGAGCTTCCTGAAAAAGTCATTACGGGTGTATGTAAGGGCAATAGATATGCTGGACCGGAATTCCCTGTACACCGAAAGCGTGACGGCAATGGCTTCCACACGGACGTGGAAACCAGTTTACGGAAGATATTATATGTTCGGAATCAGGTATGTTTTCCGGCATAAGGACTGACTTTCAGTCTTCCAAAATACCGGGGCCCTGGCGGATGATTTCGATTGAAGGGGTGGTGCAGTCCACGATCGTGGAGCCTTCAAGGCCTCCGGTGCCTCCGTCGATGACCAAGTCTACGGTCCGTCCCCATTTCTCGTCTATGAGTTCCGGATCCGTGACGTAGGCATTGTCCTCTGACTCGTCAAGGGGCAGGGTAGAGACCATGAGCGGCGAACCGATAAGGCGGGTAATTTCCTGAATTATCGGATTGGAAGGCATCCTGACGCCTATTTCCTTCCTGTTACGGAAAATCTTGGGAAGTCTGGACGAGCCTTGCAGGATGAATGTGAACGGGCCGGGAAGATTGCGCTTCATGAGCTTGAAGACCGTATTGTCGACCTTGGCGTACCTGCTGATGCTGCTGATGTCATAGCAGACTATCGAAAGGTTGCTCTTTTTGCTGTCTATGCCTTTCAACCTGCATATCCTCTCCACGGCACGCTCTTTCATGGCGTGGCAGCAGAAAGCATACATGGTATCCGTGGGGCATATTATGATGCCGCTGTCTTCCAACAGATCCGCAACCTGCTGCAAATCAGCGCTGCGGTCGTTCTTTCCGTACAATTTCAGTAACATTGTCGTGTGGTTATGGCTTTTTCTGACGCAAAAATACCTATATTTACAAGAAATATGAAATTATTCGGACGATGCCATTGTTGACGTTGCAGGAAATAGAGGATATGGCCCCCGTGTTCAGGGGGAAATGGGGCAATTCTTTCGCCCGCGGACTCATGAAAATCCTTTCCATTGACAGAATAAACGATTTGTACGACAGAAACTGCTCTCACAGCGGGACTGATTTTGCTGCGGCGATTCTCGAGGACATAGGAGTATATTACAGCATAAGCAATATTTCCGTATTGGAAAAACTGAAGGGCGGTCCCTTCATCACAGTCAGCAACCATCCCTACGGAAGTATCGACGGCATAGCACTCGCTGACTTTTTCGGTCACAGGTTTCCCGGTTACAAGCTGATAGTGAACAGATTCCTTGCCCGCATCAAAGCCCTTGACCCGTGTTTCATCAAGGTCACGCCGGCAGGAAACGAAAAATCGCTCCCTACGAAAGACAGCATTGAAGGCATAAAACAGGCCATTGCACATGTCAGGGCGGGAAATCCTCTCGGGATTTTCCCTTCAGGGGCGGTCTCGGACCTCAGCCTTAGGGACGGTTGCGTGAGGGACAGGCCGTGGCAGGAACCCATTATAAGGCTGATTGCAAAATTGGCCGTTCCGGTGCTTCCTGTGAAATTCCTTGACCGTAATTCCGATTTCTATTACAGTCTCGGACTGATAGACTGGAGGGTAAGGCTGCTCCGTCTGCCGTCGGAAGTGTTCAACAAAATGGGCAAAACCATGAGAATAGCGTTGGGAGAACCGATTATGCCGGAACGTCAGAGGGAAATTCAGGATATTGCCGCATTCGGGACATTTTTAAGAAAAAGCGTTTACGATTTAAGGTGAAATTTATTGCATCTCTGAAGTCAAAGTAATATTTTTGTAGATATTTATTAATTTTTCCGGAGAAAATGGGCAGAAAAGAAGAATCGGTAAGGATACAGACATCGGTGTTGAACGGTATAGAGAAGAAAATCCTCGTGTGGCTCGCCGAGAGGCAGCCGCGCTGGATGACATCCGATATTCTGACATTCATCGGCACTTTCGGGGCCATCATCATCGCTGCAGGTTACATTCTCTCCGCAAAGAACATCAATTTCCTATGGCTCAGCTCTTTCGGCTTTGTAGTCAACTGGTACGGGGACTCTTTGGACGGTACGTTGGCGAGGGTCAGGAAGAAGCAGAGGCCGGTCTACGGATATTACCTTGACCATACAGTGGATGTCATAAACGAAGTGATAATGTTCGTCGGCGCAGGACTTTCGGGCCTTCTCCAGTTCGAACTTGCCCTCTTCATACTCGTGGTCTACCTCATGCTTACCGTCAATGTGAGCGTCAACGCCCATCTGAAACAGGAATTCAAACTGACATACGCAAAGATGGGACCTACGGAATTCAGGATAATCGTCATAATAATCAATACGATTCTCCTGTATGTCACCCCGATAAGGGAATTTTCGAAAACGGCCGTGCTCTTCGGCCATACTGTCGATTTCACAGCACTCGACTTCGCCGCAATGGTGATACTCGTTTTCCTGTCCTTGATGTATGTCGCTACGATAATCAAGGATGCAAGGGGCTATGCCAAGTCAGACCCGATGCCTAAAGATTGATTTCGGCTTTCAACCGCCTGCTGTTGTATGACGCCCCGTCAATTTCGGAAGCGACGTATTCTGCTGCACTGCTATCCACCGCCACGTAAAGATGGTCATGGAAAATCTCGATTTTCCCGACAGCTTTCTTTGCAATGCCTAAGGCTTTCATTATGTTCAGGATATTGCGCGGCTCTATCCTGTTCTTGTACCCGAGATTGAGCCTTATCCATGTGAATCCGGCCTCGCATTCCCCGATTTCCTCTTTCCGTATCTTGCGTGATGAATCCGGTCCGGCTGTTTTCCCGTTGTCGCCTTTTCTTTTGGAGACAGGTTTTTCCTTTTCAGGGATGTTCAGGTCCTTGGCCTTGCGGTAATAGTCGAAGAACCGGTTGAACTCATAGGAGAGGATTTTCCGGACAAGTTCGTCCTTGGTCATTCCATCCCACAATTCGTTGATTAGCGGCATGAATGCCTCTATGTCGTTCCGCACTTCCGCCGCATCGATTTCATTTATGAGATGCGTGAGCTGTCTTTCGCAGATTTCCTTTGCACCCGGTATCGGAAGTCTCGTGAACTTCTTTTTTATGACTTCTTCAATACGCTTTATCTTGCCTTTCTCACGCTGGTTGACAATGGCTATCGAAACACCGCTCCTGCTTGCCCTTCCTGTTCTGCCGCTGCGGTGCGTGTAAAGTTCTATTTCCTGAGGAAGATTGTAGTTGATGACATGGCTCAGGTCGTTCACGTCGATTCCTCTTGCCGCTACATCCGTGGCCACGAGTATGTGCAGCGAGCGGCGTTTGAACCTGCTCATTACGGAATCCCGCTGAGCCTGGGACAGGTCCCCGTGCAATGCATCGGCATCGTATCCGTCCTTCTGCAGGGAATCGGCGATTTTCTGGGTCTCTTCCCTCGTCCTGCAGAAAACAATTGCGTAGATATCGGGATTGTAATCGGCTATGCGCTTGAGGGCTGCATATCTGTCTTCCTCCCGTACCATATAATAGAAATGCTCGACATTGTCCGCACCGGCGTTTCTTTCGCCCACGGTAACGACTGTCGGGTTCTTCATGTAGCTGCGTGCGATTCTTTCGACTTCCTTGGGGAGAGTCGCCGAGAAAAGCAGGGAGCGGCGTTCCGCCGGCAGCAGTTCGAGGATTGCGTCCAATTCCTCCTTGAAGCCCATGTTAAGCATCTCGTCGGCCTCGTCAAGTATGAGGGAGCGTACATGCGAAAGGTCGGCTTCACCACGTTTCAGTATGTCGAGAAGTCTTCCGGGCGTCGCCACGATGATCTGTGCTCCCTTTTTCAGCGCACGTATCTGGCTGACAATGTTCGCCCCGCCGTAGACGGAAACGATTTTGGTTTCCGGGCGGTATTTGGAATAGGACATCAGGTCCTGGGTAATCTGTCTGCACAGTTCCCTTGTAGGGGACAGCACAAGAACCTGTGTCGCATCGCTTTTCAGGTCGAGGTATTCCAATGCAGGAAGCCCGAATGCGGCCGTCTTGCCCGTTCCGGTCTGTGCAAGGCACACTATGTCATTGTCTTCGGCAAGCAGAAGGGGAATGATGCGCGACTGTACCGGAGTCGGTTTTTCAAATCCCATTTCGGCCACTGCATTCAGCAGTTCCGTAGACAGTCCGAGGTCGAGAAAATCCGTTATCATGAAAAGAATATTATCAGATCAGACCGTTGGAACCGAGAAGGATCAGCATCAGGTAGCCGAGCGAAAGTCCCACGACACCCATAATGACGCCTGTCTTCACCATGTCTTTCTGTTCGATCATGCCTGTCGCATGGGCAAGAGCATTAGGCGGCGTACTGATAGGCAGAATCATTGCCAAAGACGAGCCGATGGCCACACCGATGAGGAGGGTCGAGACTCCTCCAACAGGCATAAGCACGTCCTGCATGCTCGTACCGGCAATCGCAAGTATCGGCACGAGGAGTGTAGCCGTGGCCGTATGCGATATGAAGTTCGCCATGGCATAGCAGATGAGTCCCGAGCCGATGACCATGAGGACAGGAGGCCATGTGTTGAACGGAATTGAGGCTATAAGATGCGATGCCAAGCCCGTTTCCTGAAGGGCAGCACCGAGGGCGAAACCGCCGGCCACCATCCAGAGCACGCTCCAGCTTATCTCTTCGAGGTCACGTTTGGTGATGATTCCCATTATCGGGAATACCGCTACCGGAAGCATTGCCACTACATTTGAATTGACGCCGGTATATTTGTCGAGTATCCAGAGAAGAATTGTAACGGCGAAAGTCACATATACGACAATCGACCTCCAGTCCTTTTTCATTTCCCCTTCGATTTTCAGTTCGATAGTCTTCTGCTTGAACGGGAAGAGTTTCAGGAGGACAATCCATGAAATGAAAAGGATGACTATCGTGAACGGAAGCATGAAGCTCATCCATTCTCCGAAGCCTATGTTGAGATTGAGTCCCGCAGGATCATTCAGATATTTCAGGGCAATGGCATTCGGAGGCGTTCCTATAGGGGTTGCCATTCCTCCGACATTGGCAGCAATCGGTATCGACAGCGCAAGGGCAATTTTACCTTTGCCGTCCGCCGGAAGCGCCTTCAGCACCGGTGTAAGGAATGTAAGCATCATGGCAGCTGTCGCCGTGTTGCTCAGGAACATCGAAAATATTCCGGTCACGAAAATGAAACCGAGAAGGACATATTTGGACTTGGTTCCGAAAGGCTTGAGCATCACACGGGCAAGCATCAGGTCGAGACCGCTTTTCGTGGCTGCAATGGCGAGGATGAAACCTCCGATAAACAGCATTATTATAGGGTCTGCGAACGAATGCAGGACGGAAGTATATTTGACAGGAGTCCCGTAAATTTCAGGAGATGCATTGTCCTTGAACAGCCATAATGCGCTGTCCGATGAGGTAAACAGCAGCAACCCCACTATCAGCATTGACGTGGTCCATGCGGGGACTGGTTCGAGCACCCACATGAAGGTGGCGAAAAGAAATATTGCGATGACCCGTTTCTCGATCACCGTAAGTCCCTCCATTCCGAATATATCGGCAGGAAGGCACAACAATGTGACGAGTACGGCAAAACAAAAGACAAGTCTGATGGCACGGGAAAGGGTCTTGGACAGTTTGTGCTCTCTTTTCCAATCGTGATAGGCTTCTACGAGATGGAAGCCGTGAAAAATCTTGAACATAAAAATTACGGGTTTCTCAATGAAGGTGCAAAAATAGAAATAAAAATCACTTGGCACAAAAAATGCAAATAAATATCTTTGCAAAAAATTTTTTCAGGCCGACATGGACAAACCGATAATATATCAGTTGCTCCCTCGTCTTTGGGGCAACAAAGACACGGATAATGTAAAAAGAGGTTCGCTCGAATCAAACGGAACAGGAAAATTCTCAGACATAGACAGCCCTTCGCTTGAGTATATCAAATGGTTGGGCTGTACTCATGTTTGGTACACCGGTATTATCCGCCATGCCACCAAGACGGATTCCGCAGGCTGCACGGCGTCGCATCCCCAGTCCGTAAAGGGGGAAGCCGGGTCTCCCTATGCAATCACGGACTATTATGACGTTAATCCCTATCTTGCCGACAGGCCAGACGAGAGGATGGCGGAGTTCGCAGCCCTTGTAAAAAGGACACATGAGGCCGGGCTGAAGGTCATTATGGATTTCGTGCCGAACCATGTCGCACGCGACTACGGTACTGTCGCCGGACGGGAAATGTCAGATGATGAGAAACGGATGAGCCTCGGGGCAGGGGATGATACATCTGTCCACTGGAGTCCGGACAATGACTTTTTCTATTATCCCGGGACGGAACTGCGGCTTCCGAACGAAGACGGGTTCAATTCCGAATGCAATTCCCTCAAATCGGGGGATTATGGCAGGGAATACAGGATAATCCCCTCATGGATTGTGGAAAAACTGAGGGCCAATCCGGAAGAATACGACCGTTACGCCTCTTTTCTTTCCCCTTACAGGGAAAATCCGCCGAAAGCCACCGGAAATGCCTATACCCCGACTCCGGGAATCAATGACTGGTACGAAACAGTCAAGATAAACTATTGTGACACACATACGAAGACCTGGGACAAGATGCTTGCCGTCCTCGAATTCTGGATAGAAAGGGGAGTGGACGGTTTCAGATGCGATATGGTGGAATTGGTCCCGCCCCAATTCTTCCAATGGGCCATTGGAAGAATCAAGGACAGGTATCCGGACGTCATCTTCATAGCCGAAGTATACAAAAAGGACCTGTACAAGAAATACATCAGAGAAGTCGGATTCGATTTCCTGTATGACAAATCCGGCCTGTACGACACATTGAGGACGGTAGTCAGTACCAATATCGACGCTACCGGCATGCCTCTCGAACTGTGGCAGTCAGCACGCGGAATTACGCGTAACTGGCAATACCTCGGCGACATTCAGCCGTACATGCTCAATTTTCTCGAAAACCACGACGAACAGCGTTTTGCCTCCGATTTTTTCGGCAAGGAAGCCGGAAATACCTTTGCCCCACTGTATGTGTCGCTCTGTCTCAACCGTGCAGCCTTCATGATATATGCGGGTGAGGAACTCGGGGAACGTGGAATGGACGAAGAAGGTTTCAGCGGAAGGGACGGCAGGACCTCCATCTTCGACTGGTGGAGTCCGCTTTCCATGAGGGAACTCCGCAGGATAATATCTTCGGGGCTCTATCTTGACGAAAATGCGGAATGGCCGGAGGAGATGTCATCCAAGAAAAAGTTTTTCAGGCGTTTTACCGGCATACTCCGCTTCGCCGCCAAGGATGCTGCCGTCAGTTCGGGCACCACTTACGACCTGTGCTACTGCAATGCGTCGTCAGAAGGCTTCGATATTGACAGACACTTTGCATTTATGCGTGATTCAGGCGATGAAACACTTTTGTTTGCAGTGAATTTCTCTGAAAACGAGGCAAAGATGAAACTGAGCATTCCGGCGCACGCCTTCGAATGGCTCGGGATGCAGATTACTGATGGACTCAACCCGTCAGTCCCGATTGAAGTCACCGTGCCTCCGATGGACGGAGCCGTCATCACCCTGTGTCAATAGCCGATTACAGCCCTGTTCGATATCCTGTCGATGCATGCGACAAGCGATGGAGGTGCTTCGTACAGTTTTACAAACGAGCCTTCTTCGATGCAATTCAATCCGCCAAGAAGGTTTTGGTCAAGGGATTCGCTGTCTGCGACCGTATCAATTGTCAGATAACCGACTCCGAGCGAGGTGATGTTCTGGAAAAAGTGCGTTCCCTGGCTCGGTTCGATTCTGAATCCCGGTATGGCGCATTCCACAATGACCTTGGCCTCGGAAATATTGCTCCACAGTACGGGTATTCCGAGCCACGGGTCAGAAGATCCCCACCTTCCCGGTCCGATAAGCAGATACGACGCTCCTTCCGCCTTCATTTTTTCATTGATTGCGGCAATTTCGCCGGCGATGTCCTTTGTCCTCGCACTGTCGAAAAGTTCCGGACAAACGTACAGAATATGACTCATGCCGCCGATTTCACCGGCCCCGAGAGCATTGGACGAACGGACCAGAATGTGTCCGAGGCTGCTTTCCGCCTGTTCTACGGATATATTCATATCTTCGGCATAATCCACTACAGGGCGGATCTGGAGCAGTTTCAATACACAGTCCTGCGACGGACTGTCCGGAATCACGTCAAGGGCGAACTCCATCTCCACATCGCACATCATTTCCGTCCTGCATATCGCCATAAGGTCCGAGAGGGCCTGCGAAAGCGGATATCTTGCATATTTCAGGATATAGTCGAAGGAAATGATCCTTGCACCGTCCGCATTCACTCCCGGAAGCATCCTGTTGTCGGCGGAACTGAAAGTCGATGCCACGAGTTCGGGATGGTCGAATGTCTTGAGCGCTTCCGATACGGGAAGTTTCACGAGATTGACACTGTCGTTCAGCGAAATCTTGAACGCTCCCGGTCTCAGGTCGAGTGCATACATCGTCTTCTGCGTATCGTTTATGGCGATTTTCATGTCCGAGAGTTGCAGTATCCTCTTCGGATAACGCGGGACATATCGCAATGTATTCCCTCCGTCCACCACGGTTTTTCCGAGTCCGAACGCGAGGTTTACGACCCCGTCCTCCGGTTTCTCCTTTCCTATCGGATAGAAATTGACGGAACGGGCCACTCCCGACATCATCGGGTAGTACAGTCCGTCATGTTCACTTCCACAGATACTTTGGATAACCACGGCCATCTTCTCTTCACTCAACAGATTGCCTGTCGTATGAATATAGGAGCGGCTGCCGTTGAAAAAGGCTGATGCGTACACGCTCTTGATGGCCTTTTCAAGCATTCTGACCATCCTGTCCTTATTCTCGATGAGAGGAATCATATAGGTCGAATACACGCCTGCAAAAGGCTGGTAATTGCTGTCTTCCAACTTCGAGCTCGACCTGACGGCAAGAGGCGATTTTGCTGTGGACAGAAATACTTTCAGCTCTTCCACCAACTGCTCGGGAAGTCTTGACGACACGAATTCGGAAAGGATTTCGTCGTCCTGAATGTCGGAATCAATGACGAACTGCAGTCCGTTTTCAAAAATGAATTCGTCGAAATAATCTGTCGCTATGACCAATGTCCTCGGCGTGGAGATTTTCAGTCCCGGATACCGGTTCGTGAGGCTGTACTTGGCTATGAGGGTGTTCAGAAAGGCTATTCCCCTTGCCTTGCCTCCGAGAGAACCTTCTCCTGCCCGGGAGAACCAGACATATTTTCCGTAGGTGTCCTTGTCGAAATGCGCTATGATTCCCCTTCCGTTCAGGGCATGGTAGTCGTATATCTGTTGCGAAACGTAGTCCCGAAGCTCGGCAGTGGAGGAGAAATGCGTCTCGTGTACTGCCTTGAACCTTTTGGCCAATGTGAAAAGCCCGCGTGCGAAAAACCATTTCGAGAGCATGTTTTTCGAGGTATTGTACAGCAATACATCGTCCGGGATGTTTTTTATGCATTCCTGAAGTTGGCTCAGGTTGGCAGCCCTTCCGAATTCTTTCCTGTTCGCATCCCTGAATACGAAGTCTCCGAATTCGAATTCGTCACGGATGTATTCGGAAAGCTGCATGATAAGGGTCTTGGAATATTTCCTGAGGAAGCCGACACCCAATTCCCCGGCTATCTTCGATACTGATTCCTGCGATGACTGGAGGATTATCGGCATGTACGGGTCTGTCTGCCTTACCAATTTCACCAAATCTATTCCGGCATCCGGCTTTTCACTTTCCGAAGGGTCGTTCTTGTGCAGCACGAAACCTACGTCGGAGATGATGCCGAGCATGTTTTCCTTGTATTTTTCGAAAAGGGCCACTGCGTCCTCGTAATTCGTGGCAAGCAGAATTTTCGGCCTTGACCTCTTCCGGAGTTTCCGCTGTTTTTCATTCAGTGTTTCCTTCAGGAATTCCGCGCTCTGCTTCAGAACCAGTCTGTAAAGCTCGGGCAGATATGTGGAATAGTATCTTACCGAGTCTTCTACGAGCAGTATCGACTCCACACCGACTTTCAGAATGTCGTTGTCGGCGTTGATTTTATCCTCGAACAGCTTGATTATGGCCACGATAAGGTCAGCATTGCCGTTCCAGCTGAAAATATAGTCTACGGAAGATGTATCCTGTTTTTCAAGCCTTTTGTATATTTCCCTCGAAAAATGCGTTAGAAGGATGAAAGGTATGTCGCGGCCGTTCTCCTTGAGCGTTTTGGTGAACCTGAACACGTTCCTGTCCCTGTCGTTGTAGAGACAGATTATCATGTCGATGTTGTCGTCGGAAGCCATTACGGTTTCCGCTTCAGCGGATGTAGTGACCCATACGAACTGCGGCGGATTGCTCAGGTTCAGCTCGAGATATTCCTTGTAAATCTGGCTTTCGATCTGTCCGTCCTCTTCGAGAATAAAGGCGTCGTAGTTGCTGCATATCATCAGGATTTTCCTGACCCTGAAGCTCATCAGAGCCCTGAAATCCGTTACTATCAATTCCTTGAGGCTTACCGGTTCTACTGTGTTCATATTTTCGGGGATTTGAATTGGCGACGGCGGAATTCGGAGAGGGTGACGGCTGTGGCGATGGCTGCATTGAGGGATTCCGAGCCTGGGCAGTCCTCCGGATAAGGAGGTATGTACAGCCTGTCGGTGCATTTGGCTGCAGTTTCGGCGGAAATTCCGGCAGACTCGTTGCCGATGACTATGACAGAAGGGGCGGAGTCGCCGCAGTCAAGATCCCTACCGTAAATATTGTCTCCGTCGAGGAATGTACCGTAGATTTTCCCTCCTCCGGCCTTTGCGGTATCAAGGACGGATGGGATGTCGATATAATGGAACTTCACCCTGAATATGGCTCCCATGGTGGACTGGACGACTTTCGGATTGAACACGTCCACGGTATCGGGTGAAGCGAATACCGCATCCACCCCGAACCAGTCGGAAATCCTGAGTATCGTACCGAGATTGCCGGGATCCCGGATGGAATCAAGGGCAAGAAACAGCCCCTTGCCGTACATTTCCAGGATTTTTCCGGTATCGGATATTTCCGTATTCTCCGGTTTGCGGACTACTGCAAGCACGGGGGAAGGGGAGGACAGTGCGCTGATTTTGGACATGGCCGTTTCTCCGATTTCATCCCTGCGGAAAATCTTTTCGACTGCGAAGCCCGAAGATTGTGCCTCCGAGACCATTTTTTCTCCCTCGACGGCAAACAGTCCGTATTCGTCACGGAATTTCTTCTGCGACAGCGACCGTATCAGCCTGATTTCGGAGTTTGATATTCTATCCATATCCTGACGGTGAATATTCCGCCTCAATATCCGAGGATTTTCAGCATCGACTTGTAGGTCTGCTCCTTGCTGAAAAGTTTGGTGGTGTAGTCTCCGTTTTCGTCCCTGTCGATGATTATATGCTTCGGTGCCGGCTGGAGGCAATGCTGTATGCCGCCGTATCCGGCAAGGGACTCCTGATATGCCCCAGTATGGAAAAATCCTATGTAAAGCGGGTCCTTCTTGTCTTCCATGATAGGAAGGAAGATGGCATTGGCGTGGGCGTCAGCGTTGTAATAGTCCTGGCTGTCGCATGTAAGCCCTCCAAGGAAGACCCTTTGGTATTTTTCATTCCATTTGTTGATCGGCAGAAGGATGAACCTCTGCTTTATCCCCCACGTGTCAGGAAGGGTGGTCATGAAGGAATTGTCTATCATGTACCATCTTTCCCTGTCGTTCTGCTGCTTCATGTCGAGAATCTGGAATATCGTTGCTCCTGATTCTCCCACGGTGAAACTTCCGAATTCGGTGAATATGTTCGGCTCGGCGACTCCGCGGGCATTGCACATGGTCTTGATCTGCAATATGATTTCCTCGGCCATGTATTCATAGTCGAAATCCATTGCAAGCGAATTCTTGATAGGGAAGCCTCCTCCGATATTCAGCGAATCGAGTTCCGGACATATCATTTTCAGGTCACAGTACACGCTGACGCACTTGGCGAGTTCGTTCCAGTAGTATGCCGTATCCCGGATTCCCGTATTGATGAAGAAATGCAGCATCTTCAGATGGAACTTGCTGCTCTTGCTTATGATGTTTTCGTAGAACGGGACTATGTCGCTGTACCTGATACCGAGGCGGGAGGTATAGAATTCGAAGTTCGGCTCTTCTTCCGAAGCGATGCGGATTCCGAGATTGATAGGTACGTTCACGAGTGACTCTAATTCCTGAAGTTCCCTCATGTTGTCGAGAACCGGAATGATGTTGTGCCAGCCGGAATTGGCGAAATTGGCTATGTTTTCTATGTATGCCGGCTTTTTGAAACCGTTGCACACGATGTACAGGTCCTTGTCCACCTTTCCTTCGGCTTCGAGAGCTTCGATGAGATTCAGATCGAAGGCCGATGACGTTTCGATGTGTATGTCGTTTTTAAGCGCTTCCGTAAGCACGAATTCGAAATGCGAACTCTTGGTACAGTAGCAATAATGGTATGTTCCCTTGTAATCCGCCTTAGCCATGGCGACGTTGAACATCCTCTTCGCCCTCTGGATTTGGGAGGAGATTTTCGGCAGATATGTGATTTTCAATGGAGTACCATACTGGTTTATGATGTCCATCATGTTGATTCCGTGGAAATGGAGCTCTCCGTCCTCTACCTTGAATTCGTCCTGCGGGAACTCGAAAGTCTGGTCGATCAGATCAATGTACTTGTTTTTCATTTCTGAATTTCAATAAATCCGACTAAGTTACTTATACCTTTCAATCGGCAATCCAATTCACTCGGATTGTCATTTGCGGGTGCAAATATATCATAATAATTCGTCTTTTCTACAAAAACCTGAAAAATTTTGAGAATCCGCAATATTGAGATAAATTTGCGTGTTCCGACAGGGATTTAAGGACAATGAGACCGGAATACAGGATAGCGGCAATACTGCTCCTCTGCGCAGGAGCCATTTTCAGTTCCTGCAGTACGACGAGAGTATTGCAGGATGGGGAATACCGCCTTGCAGACAATGAGATAGTCGTGACGAACGACAGGCATTTCGATACCAAAAGCATTGAGCCCTACCTGAAACAGCAGCCCAATTCCTATTTTATTTTCGGATGGAACCCTTTCCTGAACGTTTACAACTGGACCAACGGCAAAGGCAAGGGCTGGGACAGATTCGTCCGCAAGATAGGCGTCGCCCCGGTGGTCTATGACCCGGACATGGTGGAGAGTTCGGAAGAGAACATCATCAGGCATCTTGAATATCTCGGATATTACGGTTCGCACATCAGTACGGACATCAATGTAAGGAAAAGAAGGGCCTACGTCAGATACAACATCACTCTCGGCAAACAGTATCCAATCAAGGAGATAAGCTATTCCGTCCCTCACGGAATATTCGCTGATGAATTTTATGCCGACACTGCCAACATGCTTGTCCGCACGGGTATGCCGTTGTCTGAAAACATTCTGGAACAGGAAAGCGAGCGTTCGAGCGCATATCTGAGAAACAGGGGCTTTTACGGATTCAACAAGAACTATTATTTTTTCGAGGCCGACACGCTGACGACGCCGGATTCCGCACTTCTCGACATGAGAATAAACACCTATACGAGAAACGAAGCGGAGGAAGACGGCGGGACATTCCATAAATTCAGGATAGGGGAGGTCCATATCAATTATCCTGCGACGTTGAAATTCAATGATTCGGTCCTGAAGAAACTGAACACGATAAGGCCGGGGGAGCAATACAGTGTCGACATGGTGAACAACACATATTCGAGACTGTCGGCACTCCGTGTTTTCAGCAGCGTCAACGTGGAGATGACAGAGGCCGACAGCAATACCGTAGACTGTACTATAAATCTTGCCCAGTCGAAACTTCAGGGCTTCAAACTCAACTTAGAGGCATCATCCAATTCGTCGGGACTTCTCGGAGTGTCGCCCCAGCTGTCATATTACCACAAGAATATTTTCCGCGGCGGGGAATGGCTGAATCTCAGCTTCATGGGTAATTTCCAGTTCAAGTTCAACGACGACATCCGGTCCAATGAATTCGGAGTGTCCGCCGGTCTGAGTTTCCCGAAATTTCTTCTTCTGCCCTACAGCCTTTTCCCGGGTGCGGTGCCGAGGACGGATTTCAACCTGTCCTACAATTACCAGAACCGGCCTGAATACACGAGAAACATCATAGCCACATCCTATGGTTATACGGGCAATGTCGGAGGGAAATTCTTCTATCAGATATATCCCGTACAGCTCAACATAGTGAGGCTGTTCGATCTTGACTATTCTTTCTACAACACATTGGCACGCGACCCTTTCATGCGCAATGCCTATCAGGACCACTTCGATATCGGTTCCGGCGTGACCCTGTATTATACGACGAATACCGACGTAGTACCGAAAACGCCTTTCCATTACATAAGGTTCCAGGGTGACATAGCGGGAAATCTTCTGAGCGCCTTCAAGCCGCTCATGAAAAGGGATGAAAACGGTGCCGGAATCATCTGGAAGACGCCGTTTTCCCAATATGTCAGGGGCGAAATCACTCTTGGAAAGACATGGCGCTTCGGAAGGAATGACGGGCAGGCCATAGCGACAAGGTTCATAGCCGGAGCAGGTTACGCCTACGGCAATTCCACGGCCCTTCCGTTCGAGAAACATTTCTACGCAGGGGGAGCAAGCAGTCTGAGAGGCTGGCAGGCCCGCGCCGTCGGTCCCGGCTTGGCTCCCATGGACACTACCTTCATCATTGCCAATCAGACCGGCGACATGAAATTGGAAGCCAATATTGAGTACAGATTCAGGATGTTCTGGAAATTGGAAGGGGCGCTTTTCGTGGATGCGGGCAATGTGTGGACCTTGAGGGACAGCGGTACGGAAAGCAGTTTCGAATCGAAGCTTATGATGAGGACCTTTGCACAGAGCATAGCTGCGAACTGGGGTGTGGGGCTGCGATTAGACTTGAATTTCCTGCTGCTGAGAGTCGATATGGGTATGAGGCTGCATGATCCTGCAAGGGCTGCAGGCAGCCGCTGGCTCCTTCCGGGGCAATGGCTCAAACGGGACGGATTCGCCGTCCATTTCGGTGTCGGGTATCCGTTTTAAAAGAATACCTCTTTAAATTAATACCTCATTTTCTGTATTTCGGCCAAAGCCTGTCCATGCGCGATGCTATTTCCTGCTCTTTTTTACTGTCGGCAGGTTCATACAGTCGGGTTCCGGACAATTTTTCCGGCATGAATTCGAGATCGGCGAAATGCCCCGGATAGTCATGGGCGTATTTGTAGCCGTCACTGTAGCCGAGCTCTTCCATGAGTTTCGTCGGAGCGTTTCTTAAATACAGAGGTACGGGAGCATCCTGTGTTTCCGACGCAAGGGCTATTGCCTTGTCTATCGCAAGGTATGCGGAGTTGCTTTTCGGTGATGTTGCCAAATAGACCGCTGTCTCGGCAAGTGGAATCCGTGCTTCCGGCATGCCTATGTTGTGGACGGTCTGAAAACAGGCGTTGGCAAGGAGAAGTGCGTTGGGATTGGCCAATCCGATGTCTTCGGCGGCGAGGATGCACATTCTCCGGGCTATGAACAGAGGATCCTCGCCTCCGTTGAGCATTCTGGCCATCCAGTACACTGCCGCATTGGGGTCGGACCCCCTTACACTCTTGATGAATGCCGATATTATGTCATAGTGCATTTCTCCGCCCTTGTCGTACATCGCAGGATTTTCGCTCAGCCGGGAGGTGACGGTTTCATTGTCTATGACAACCGTATCATTGGCGGAAAATGTTCCGGTGACAAGTTCTATTATGTTGAGAAGTTTTCTTGCGTCTCCTCCGCTGTATCTGAACAGGGCTTCCGTTTCCCGCACGTCGAATTTCCTCGTTTTCAGAATCACGTCTTCGCGAATCGCCCTGTACATGAGCTTTTCGAGGTCTTCCTTGTCCAAGGGCTTCAGTACGAATACGGAACAGCGGGACAGGAGTGGAGTTATGACCTCGAATGAAGGATTCTCCGTAGTGGCGCCTATAAGGGTCACCACCCCTTCTTCGACGGCTCCGAGGAGTGCGTCCTGCTGAGACTTGCTGAACCGGTGGATTTCATCTATGAAAAGTATCGGAGGCGCCGGCGACGAGAATATGGAATTGCCTTTGGCCTTTTCTATTACGTCCCTGACTTCCTTGACTCCCGAACTTATGGCCGACAATGAGAAAAATTCCCTGTCGAGAGCGGACGCCATGATTTTGGCGATGGTGGTTTTTCCTACTCCCGGAGGCCCCCACAATATGAATGACTTCAGGTTTCCGGTCCTGACCATCACGTTAAGCACACCGTCTTCGCCTACGAGATGTTTCTGGCCGAAATAATCCTCTAATTTTTTCGGTCTCATCCTTTCGGGGAGGGGAGGGAGCATCCTGCTCCTGCCTATGTTGTCTTCGAAATCCATCCTGTGAGTATAACGCCCGACAAAATTAGCAAATATTTTCTTATATTTGTCCGCATATTCGCGAGTTGAAAGAAAAGGTGAAAAAATGAGTTTTTTTGAAAAAAAGACGAAAATAATAT
Organism: uncultured Bacteroidales bacterium; assembly: GCA_944323245.1. Classification (GTDB taxonomy): domain Bacteria; phylum Bacteroidota; class Bacteroidia; order Bacteroidales; family UBA932; genus Cryptobacteroides. The sequence continues at coordinate 21,262 of CALURT010000009.1, read as the reverse complement.
GCACGGTTTCCGATTTGAGATGCGATGTGAATTTCCTTACGAAGCTGTATGAGAGCGGGATGAACATCGTCAGGATCAATTCGGCGCATGCCACCGTCGAGGGTGCGCAGAAAATCGTGGACAATGTCCGTGCAGTATCGGACAAGATAGGAATACTCGTCGATACCAAAGGCCCGGAGGTCAGACTGACCGCAATGGCCGACGACGCATCAGAATTCATTGCCCGGCAGGGAGACTGGATAGAAATCCACAACGGACCGGACCAACTTTGCAGATATCCGGTCCTGTACACGAATTATTCCAACTTCGTATCGGATGTCCCCGTAGGTTCGCATGTGCTCATCGATGACGGGGCGGTGGACCTTTTCATTACGGGCAAGGACAATGACAAGCTCCTGTGCGAGGTACAGAATGACGGTGTCATCAAGGGAAAGAAAAGCGTGAACGTCCCGAACGTACACATTGCCCTTCCGGCCCTTACCGAAAAGGACAGGAAATTCGTAAAATGGGCCATCGATGCCGATTTGGACTTCATCGCACACTCGTTCGTAAGGGGTAAGGAGGACCTTATCGAAGTCCAGTCCCTTCTGGATTCATACGGCAGCCATCTGAAGATAATATCCAAGATAGAGAACCAGCAGGGGATAGACAATCTCGACGAGATACTTTCGCACACCTATGCCGTCATGGTGGCGAGGGGAGACCTCGGAGTGGAAATCCCGGCAGAAAGGATACCGTTGATACAGAGGCATATAATACAAAGATGCCGGGCAAGGAAGAAGCCTGTAATCATAGCAACCCAGATGTTGCATACCATGATCGAGAATCCGAGGCCGACAAGGGCGGAGGTTACGGACGTGGCCAATGCCATATTCCAGAGTACGGATGCCATCATGCTCAGCGGGGAGACGGCAAGCGGCAAATACCCTGTCGAAGCTGTCGCTACAATGACGAAAATCGCCAAGGAGGCCGAGAAATCCATCGATATTTCGCTCGATCTGAATTTGGAAATGGTATCCAAACCGATTGCAGCAGTCCTGGCAAAGGAACTCGTGGCCGCCACCCAGGACCTTCCTGTCAAGGCTATTATTTTCGATACGTGGACAGGGCGGACGGGCCGCTATCTGTCGGAATTCAGACCCAAGGTCCCGATATATGCCATGTGCTATAACGACTTTACAATGAGGGAACTGGCATTGACATACGATATCTATTGCTACAAGTTCCCGATACAGAAAAGCAAGGAGGAGTTCGTCAGGAATGCCGTCAGGATGCTGATGGAGGAGGGGAGAATCGCTTCCGGAGACCTTGTGGGCTTTATCGGAGGCAGTTTCAATGACGAATTGGGAGCCACATATCTTGAATTCAAATACGTGCAGTAGTTATGGAAAACAGTCTGATAACAGTCCGCGACGCACGTCCGGAAGATGCAGCAGGCGTAGCCCGGCTTCTGATAATGGCATGGCCGGTAGAGGATTTCCTGTCGAGGATGCCCTCATTGGACGAAGAATCATTCGCTGAATTTATCAGCGGATTCGTCGCTTCGCAAGACAACCTCTACAGCTACGAGGTGACCAAGGTTGCCGTATTGACTTCGGAGGATGGGACAGAACGCATAGTCGGCATGATGAACGGCTACGACGGAGCTGAATACGAAAGGCTGAAAAATTCCGTTGCAGAACGTTTTGATGCGAGTTTCCCGGGTTCGGGGACGGATTTCAGGCAGGTCCGGGAGACGGAGGCCGGAGAATTTTACTTGGACTCGGCCGGAGTGGATCCGCAGATGCGCTCCATGGGAATAGGTTCCAGGCTGTTCGAAGCCATGTTTGCCAAGGCTGCTGGAGCCGGATTCCATACCGTAGGCCTCATCGTCGATGAAGACAAGCCCAAGGCCGAGGCGCTGTACCGCAGGCTCGGCTTTGAAGTAAAGGGTATCAAGGACTTTTTCGGACATAAGATGAAGCACATGCAGAAAACGATATGAGACGCGTTGCGTGCATATTTTTTCTATTGGCCTTGTTTTGCTGTTCCGTCCATTCCCGGGAAAGGAACATGTCTGCCGGCGCTGCATTTGCCGGCAACGAATTTTCATTGGAATTCGGGAAAAAGGTTTCGGAGAACCTGCGTTGCATTGTCAATGCGAATCTTGACATGAACGGCGTCATTTCCGGAAAATACGATTATCCGGGCATCTCGTTCGATTTTATCGGACAATTCGTTTTCGCTTCGAAAAAGTACGGGAACGGGGAAGTCATTACAGGATATGCAGGTCCAGGAGTCACAGCCGGTTATGTGAGGGGCAATGACGGCCTCTACGGCCTGATGGCGGGAGTCTGCGGAGAAATAGGGATGGAATACGCTTTCAACGTTCCTGTCTCACTGTCCCTGTCCCTTGCTCCGGTTCTCGGAGTGACGGTCTGCAGGCCTGAAGACAGCATCAATTTCCGCATGGGACTGTACGAATACGGGCTGATCGCTTCGCTGATGCCCCGAATAGGAATCAAATACCGTTTCTGACATGTGCACGGGAAGACATATACTGGCAGCGTTTCTCCTTCTCTGCTGTCTCGGGACGATGCAGGGAAGAGACTTTCCCCGCTTTACATTCGGGGCCGAAGGAGCATACGCAATGTCCCTTCTGAATTTCTATCACCGCAACTACATAGCATCCGAAGGTGACAGAATCAACGTAAAAGGTACGGAAACCGGCTTTTCGAGCAGCGGACAGATTCTCGTCCATGCAGGTGTGAACCTCTCCGCGAAATTCAATCTTTCCTTGGAAAGCGGATATTGCGGTATTTACGGCGGAGAACGCATGGTTCCCCTTTCATTGAAAGGGACTTGGCTCTCAGGGAAGAACCCTCTGAAAAACAGATGGTTGGCATTCGCTGCCGCAGGATGCGGTGTGGTCACTTCGGGAAATGCCGGCGATTTTTCCGGAATAGCGAGAATCGGAGGAGGCTACAGGGTGTCGCTTAACAGATTTGCCAAATTGGATTTCATTGCGTCCCTGCAGGGTGCGTACATTCATCCTGAAACGTACCGTACCGGCAGGGGAGAGATCATATCCGGAGATGCGTTGCGAAGGAACGAAGTGTATGTCGGTGCCCTGACTTTCGGAATCGGCTTGACCTTCTGAAGAAGTTTTATTATTTTTGCAGGCTGTTTAATTATCATGACCATGAGCAGAATATCCGACAGAATACGTTATGTAGGAGTCAATGACTTGAAAAAAATCATTTTCGAAGGCCTTTGGCCTCTTCCGTACGGTGTATCCTATAATTCCTATCTTGTTATCGACGAGAAGACTGCACTTATAGATACAGCAGACGCCGGTTTTGTCGGAGAATATATGGACAATATCCGTAAGGAATTAGGAGCCAGGAAGTTGGACTATCTTGTAATCAATCACATGGAGCCGGACCATTCGTCTCTCATAGCCGCTGTAAAAAACGAATATCCGGAAATAACCATAGTTACGAATGCCAAGGCGGTTCCGATGCTCAAGGGATATTACGGCATTGAAGACGGCATACACGTTGTCAAGGAAGGAGACAGCCTGAGTCTTGGCGAGACCGGACTGAAGTTCTTCATGGCTCCGATGGTGCATTGGCCGGAAACCATGGTCACATATCTTGAAGCGGAAAAGACGCTTTTCTCCGGGGACGCATTCGGAAGTTTCGGCGCAGTCGATGAAGGGATAACGGATTCCGTTGCGAAACTGCATGGAAACAAAAATGTTACAGAAGACTGTTTTTCCGGTTTCGAGGATGAAATGACCAGATATTACTCGAATATCGTAGGAAAATACGGCCAGACTGTGCAGGCTGCGTTGAAAAAACTGTCCGGACTCGAAATCGGACGGATCTGCAGCACTCATGGTCCGGTCTGGGAAAAGGATATAAATAAAGTGGTCGGCCTGTATGACAGGTTGAGCAGATACGAGGGCGAAAAAGGCGTATGCATCGTCTATGCGTCCATGTACGGCAATACCGCCAAGGCGGCCAAAGCCCTTGCATCCGAGCTTCAAAAACGTAACGTTCCGTATGCCATTCATGATTTGTGTACGGAAAACGTTTCCTTTGCTTACAGGGATGCCTTCCGGTATTCGACCATAGTCGCCGGCGCTCCGACATACAACAATGACATTTTTCCTCCGGTGTACAATTTCATGTACGGCTTGGGGGCAAGGCTGCTCAAAAACCGCAGGTTTGCGGCCTTCGGTTCATATACATGGGCTGCGGCAAGCGTGCGGCTTCTCAACGAAATGGCCGGAAAATACGGGTTCGGACTTCTTTCAGACGGTATTTCCTTTGCTCAGGGATATTCAGAGGAAAAATGCGATATGGCGGAACTTGCAGAGAGGATCAGCTGTGCTTTGAAAGATTAGAGACTTTTGTTACACAATTTATATTATGTTAAGTAGAGAGCAAAAAAGAATTTTCATCTTCCTCATAGCCGGACTTATATGTTCGACGGCTCTCTCCTACCTGTTTCAGGAAACCCTGGATACTCCGGCTGTCCGGAAAGAAATCAAACTCACGGCCTACAATGCCGTGTCGGATTGCATAGAACAGATTTCCGCCGCTCATGAACAGATTATCGTTCCGAGAAATCCGTATTCCGGAGTCAGAATCGCTTCCGACGCCAAGAAAAGCGTATCGCCGGCATGCCGGTACGTCCCGGAATCTGTCGGATGCAAATGTGACATATACAACGCCTGCGGCAACCTCTTCGACGGAGTCGCCTGCTGCGGCGTTTTTTCATATTCCAAACGAATCCATTTTCTGAGAATACTGATAATTTAGGTTGTTGCAGATTCCTCCTCTCGCATCCGCTTGGTCGGAATGACATTTTAATCAACTAATTATCAATATTTTACAAAATGGAAAAAGAATTCAAAAGAGTGCTTACTGCACGCGACCTTATCATATCATTGGCTCTTATTATAGCCGGAGGCGTCCTTGTCGCCATCAAGACAAGCGCATCGGTAAATATTGTGGGATTTTTCATGATCTTCGCAGGACTGATTTTCATCATGGTCCTCAGGTCAGGATACAAGCTCGTGGAAACCGGGGAGATTTACAAGAAAAAGGAAAGGTATTTCGCCCAAAGTCTGAAAGACTCCATAATGACCGCCCTTTCATCCTCCCCTGAATCCATCAGCCTCCACGAAGAGGACAAGGGTAATGGTATCCGCATAGATGTGTATTACTGCAGGAAAAACGGCATTGCATACTGCAGGGCATACGAATACATACCGTACAGGTACGAGCCGTGCTCCCAGTTCTATGAGTACAAGATCGAAAAAGTGGAAAAGCTTATAAAATAAAAGGAGACTACCCTTGTCAATAAAAAAGAGATTGGAAAAGAAAGCGAATGCGTTTTTGTCAGCATGAGCGTTTTTCCAATCTCTTTTTTAGTATGTCGTGTCTTAAAGTATGCCGTGCAGAATCTTCGGTCTGCCTTGCACAGATTTACAGGTCCCTGCGCTTGCTTATATTGAATGTAAGACCGAAGTTCAGGTGTACATTCAGATTGTCAAGAGGCACGATTCCGTAAGTCGTACTCATCGGCGAGAAATTCAGCAGGAAGGTATCCGAACCGAAGAAAAGGCTGAATGCCGCCGTATGGATATTCAGCATTGCGCCGAAAGTGGAACCGAAGTTGGATATGCCGTAGCTTGCAGACATGCTGATCCAGTTGAGCGGAGCGAGATTCAATGAAAAACGCCCCTCTGTCCACGTATAGGCTCCGTTGAATCTTGTCGAGGACAAGGCTCCTACAGACAACCTTCTGTAAAAAGGCATCTTGTATTCGGCGCCGATATTCATGGTGCAGGACAGGAATTCCCATTTCTTGCCGACTGATTCGCTGTCTTCATACATCACGATGAAATCCGAAAAACCGGAACCTATCTGTTCCAACTGGTTTCCGATGCTGTTCTCCCCTTCTCCGTTCAGGTCCACATTTTCAAATCCGGTGAATTCCCAGTAGTTGTCACCTGTTTTCGCTGCGAACCTGTTGTTCCACTGCATGAGACCGAGATCGAGGATGGCTGCCGATACGCTGAGTCCTTTGATGACTTCGACATTGACTCCGAGGTCAAGGGCTGCCCCGTACCCTCCGATGAAATTCCCTATCGTATTTTTGATGAGAGTCCCGATAGAAGCATCCGGGTCGCTCCCTGTCACATTATCCATGTTGAAATTCACATTCTGAAGATCCAGACTCCCGTCGGCCCTTTTCGGAATATCAACTCCAGGCATTGTCGTACTGAGTGAACCTGTCGCCTTGACACTCCATTTGTCCTCGTTCATGGAAACCTGCATGTTGTCTATGTTCAATTCTGCAGCAGGGAGACCGAGCAGGAACTTTACCTTTCCGCCCACGGAGATTCTCTCCCCTATCTTGTGGGTGTGTCCGATGGCGAGCTGCATGTACGATCTTGATTTTATCCCGAGGTTGCTGATGTCGTACTGCTGCCGTGCCCCCACGTTTTTCATGAAATCGAAGAGGTCGTATGGCAGGTTGACATTGTTTTCCGATTTTATCGACAGGTCGACCACCGTAAATCCCTTGCCGGACTTGCCCCATTTGCCTACGGACACCAAAGGAGTGCTTATATTGGCGTTGACCGAATTGTTCCTGTTCAGTTTTCCTAGAAATTCTTCGGCGCTGACTGCACCGTTCATGAAGGTGGTAAGCTGTCCGTTGTACGGATACAGGAAGGTCTTCACTCCCATGTCGGATTGCAGGGAAAAGTCGGTATATCCGAGTACCGGAAGGGTGAAATAGCTTCTTGACGAGGCAAATGCGGGGTTGAGCAGATGCCTGTAGTTATATCCGTCAAGGAAATATGCTGTTCTCGGTGCCGTCTGCCCGTACACCGAAGCCGATACGGCAACAAGAGCTATGATTGACAATAATATCCTTTTCATAATTCCGAATTATAAGATAAGGTTGTGGAAATTTTTCCGTTCAGGTACAATTTGATGTCTTTCAGCTGTATTCCCTGACTTTCATTGAGAGGAATGCCTTGCAATGAAGCGTCCTGAGGTGCGGAAACTGTCAGTTTCAGGCTGAAACCGTCGATCCTGTCGATGTCGTCAGCCACGGCAGAAGTCCTGAGGACAATCGGTGAATCTGCAGGCTGCTGTACCGAACCTCCCTTGACGAAACCTTCGACTGTTATCTGAGGTCCGTCGGTCATTTCATTGCCGTCCACGTCAATCGGTACGGCCGTGACAGTCATGTCGAGAGGGATTGCATTCGAGAATATCATGGATATTTCCACGGAAGCATTGCTCGACGGATCTATTTCCATTCCGGAACCGCTGTCCCCGACAGGTTGTCCTTCATCCGGGATTCCGTCTCCGTCTATGTCCGTATTTCCTGAATTTCCATCCTCCGGAGAGTCGGAAGAACCCCCCTGCAGTCCGTCAGTCACTATCGATGTCTCCACTTTCATCTCCGGCCCGAAAGCAAGCGGAGCACTGAGACCGTATCCGATAGTGAAATTGTAGGTGTCGTTCGGGATTATCGTACCGTACTGATCTTCAGGAGCCGTCATCCGGATGTTCATGACCGCTATCTTGTCCGGAATATTCTTTATGAGGTCAGTAAGATCTTCTATTACTATGTCCTTGTAAAATGTGCCGTCGAGGACATCAGGCACGGACGCTCCCCTTGCCGAAATGAACAGATGTCCGTTGCCCGGCTCTATGCTTATCGGATTTTCAGCCCCGCCGATGGATATTCTGTGCAATTCCTCATTGTCCTTGAATGCCACCAAGTCGGCCGAAAGCCCAAGGTTGAAAGGACTCGGGTTGACTATGTCAAGCTCTATCTGGGGATTGTAGATGTCGAGGACCGTCCCGTTTCCGGTAAGGGTCTCGGGAATACCCGAAATTTCGAATTCCTGGTCATCTACGGCAATGTCAGGGCTTATGGAAATTTCCGCGTCCTTGATTATCGGGTCGGAAGCCGTTATATTCGCCGTAAGGCAGACCACGGCCGGAAGATAGCCTGAATTTGCACTCTGTATTTCATACGGATTGAAAGAGAAGACAGTCTCGGTTTCCGAGCCGACAAGGACATGGTCCGAAATGGCGATTTTCCCGTTTACGACACCCTGTCCCGGGGACATTTTGCTGAAATCGATGGAAATCAGTTTCAACGTCACGGAATAAGGGGCCGAAGTATCGAATGTCCTGCCTGAAAAATCCGTCAGAATGTTCCCTTCAAGCATGGTATAGTCCGAAGATTCGGCAAAAACCAAATAATCAGGAAAATCCACGAGGAAATCGTCGGTAGTGGCAATCGGTCCCATGTTCATGGAAAACTCTATCGTGATGTCCATGTCAAGGTTTATGTTCCTGATACCGGTAACCTCTTCCGGAAGTTCCTCGTCTATCTCTATGGCAATTTCCTGCATTTCAGAAGTAAAGGAATGTATTTCATCCGGGAAAAGCACTATATCGGCCGGGATATGATACCCGCCTTCCGGCAATTCGAATTCGGAAAGCGAATGACCGTCCAGATCAATGCCGTCGTAAGGTGCATCGATGTTGAATTCCATCCGTTCGCCCGAATTCAGGAAATTCCCGACCTTTACATCCGGCAGCGTATATTCGTACGAAGTCCCGCTGCCTTCGATTTCGAGAACATAATTCCCGTTTTCATCCTTGACAAGGGCCGAATTCTCCCCGTCGAGACTGAGAAAGTCCCCTACCTGCATGAAAGCCGTACTGCCTATCGGAGCGCTGATGTTTCCCTCGATAGTGACGGTGGTATCGATTCCGTTGCTCAGATCGTACGCCTCATCGATGCATGATACGGCGCCGACACCCATGACAACGAGAACGGATGCGCATTTCATTGATTTCATGAAAGTTGACATTTCGTTTTTGGTTTTTGGATTAAAATCTTGCAAATATAATTATATTTTTGAATACTTTTGCAGGTCAAAGCAATTCATGAAAATGAGAAAGAAAAAGGAAATCATACTCGAAAACGTAAGGATAGAAGGTGTGGCCGCCGAGGGCAAGGCCATAGCAAAAGTCGACGGGACAGTATTGTTCGTCCCTTTTGCCGTGCCGGGAGATATAGTCGACGTCAAGGTTACCAAAAAGAAGAAAAACTACATGGAGGGTTATATCCTGAGGCTTGTAACCCCTTCTCCCGACCGTCTGGAGCCGTTCTGCCCCCATTTCGGAATCTGCGGCGGATGCAAATGGCAGCCTCTCCCCTACGGAATGCAGCTTCAGGCCAAGCAGCAGCAGGTTTACGACCAGCTGGTACGCATCGGACATCTCGAAATACCGGAAATTTCACCGATAATCCCCTCCGACAGGACGGTATATTACAGGAACAAATTGGAATTCACCTTTTCGAACAGAAGATGGATTGAGGCCGGAGAGGATCCCGATTCCATTCCCGAAAACGACAGATGCGGGCTCGGATTCCACGTCGGAAGATTTTTCGACAAGGTATTGGACATAAAGGAATGCAGGCTTCAGAAAGACCCGTCGAATGCCATCAGGCTTTTCATAAAGAAATATGCCGTGGAAAACGGTCTCGGATTTTTCGACATAAGAAACCATACGGGTTTTCTGCGCAACATGATAGTCCGGACCAACGAAAAGGGTGACGTAATGCTGGTAATGTGCTTCTATCATGAAGACGTGAAGGCCCGTACCGCCCTTTTGGAGGCCGTTTCTGCGGAATTTCCTCAGATAGTCTCCCTCTGGTATGTGATAAACGGGAAGGCCAACGATTCGATTTCCGACCTCGACTGCATATTATATAAAGGTGAAGATGCCATATACGAAGAAATGGAAGGCCTGAAATTCAAGATAGGCCCCAAGTCCTTCTATCAGACCAATTCGCCCCAGGCCTACAGGCTTTATTCCACCGCACATGAATATGCCGCTTTGACAGGTTCGGAAACAGTTTACGACCTTTATACGGGTACGGGTACCATCGCCCAGTTCGTGTCATCGTCGGCAAGCAAGGTGATAGGGATAGAATATGTCCCCGAAGCCGTGCAGGATGCGATCGTCAACACGAGGAACAACGGTATCGGGAACTGCGAGTTTTTCGCCGGCGACATGAAGGACATGCTTACCGAGAAGTTCATAGCTGAGCATGGCAGACCGGACGTGATAATTCTCGACCCTCCCCGTGCCGGCGTACATCAGGACGTGATAGAAGTCATACTGAAAGCCGCTCCCGAAAGAATAGTGTATGTAAGCTGCAATCCTGCATCGCAGGCCCGCGACCTCGCCATGCTTGCCGGGAAATACGGTATCACGGCTGTCAGACCTGTGGACATGTTCCCTCATACGCACCATGTGGAAAACGTGGTGAGACTGGACCGTCTCTCTCCTGACGCCTCCTCCGGCAACGGCGGTGTGGCATTTTCGGAATAAATTTTATAACTTTGCAAGGTTTTCTGCTTTTTTGCAGTCAATTCCGAAGAAGCAATGTTTATACAGATATGCATTCTGATAGCGGGACTTGTCCTGATACTTGCAGGGGCTGTTTTTCTTGTGGACGGGGCCTCGGCCATTGCCCGACGGCTCAGAATCAGTGAATTCGTCATCGGTCTCGTGATAGTCGGCATCGGCACTTCCACCCCGGAGATGGCCGTCAGTTTCCTGTCGGCAGTCAGAGGCAACGCTGATATGGCCGTAGGCAATATCGTAGGTTCGAACATATTCAATACGATGTTCATACTCGGCCTTACCGCCCTTGTCTCCCCTCTTGCCATCACGCAGTCCAATCTCAGAAGGGACATCCCGATGAATATCATAGCCACGATGATGCTCATCCTCATGGGAATAAACAGCACGATTTTCGGTTTGGGCGGAAACATCCTCTGCCGTATCGACGGCGCCGTCTTTCTTGCCGTATTCGCATTATACATGTACCTGCTTCTGAAAAACGGCAGGCAGGAGGTGACTGAAGAAGACATCAGGAAGACGGAACCGCAAAAAACGGCTGTCGCCTCCATTATGGTTGCCGGAGGGCTTGCGGCTCTTGTTTTCGGCGGAGACATTCTTGTGGGCTCGGCATCCAGGCTTGCGGCCATGGCCGGGCTTTCGGATTCCTTCATAGCCATTACGGTGCTTGCAGGAGGCACGTCATTGCCGGAACTTGCGGCAAGCGTGACGGCGGCCGTCAAGGGTAAGGGACAGCTTGCCCTCGGGAATATCCTCGGCTCCAACATATCGAACATACTTCTGATACTCGGAGGCGCCGCCCTCATCAGGCCGCTGTCGCTTTCGGGTATATCCACGATAGATCTTGCCATGGTGCTCCTCGGGGCGATTTTCATCATGGCATGCGCATATCTTTTCAGGAAAAATCTGATCGACAGGTTCGAAGGGCTGATTTTTCTTGTCATGGGAGGTTGTTATATGACATGGCTGTTCATGTCGGTTTGAAATTGATTGTCATGGGTAAACTTTACGATGAACTGAGCAAGGACTACAGGGTTAAGGAAGGTCTGAAGACCTGCATAAATTGCGGGACCTGCACGGCCATCTGTCCTGCTGCGGAGTTTTACAAATACGATCCGAGAAAAATAATGGACATTGTCCAGAGCAAGGACGACGATGAAATAGAAAAACTTCTGAAAAGCGACATGATATGGTATTGCGGGGAATGCATGTCGTGCGTGACGCGCTGTCCGCGCAAGAACGGACCGGGGCTTGTCCTCATGGCGCTGCGCAATCTTTCGGCGAAACTCGGCTATTTCACATGCTCGGAAAAAGGACGCCAGCTCTACCCTCTTACGAAAATGCTTACAGGCAATATACTCAATTACGGTTACTGCGTTTATCCCGAAACCTTCAAATGGGAAGACCACAAGGAATCGGGACCTGTCTGGAAATGGCATACCGAGCACCTGAAAGACAATTTCGAACGTCTCGGTGCAAATTATCAGGGTAACGGGCCAGGCATCCTGCGCCGCATCCCTCAGGAATCCTTGGATGAACTCAAAAGGATTTTCGACGTCACGGGAGGTACCGAAAGAATAGAAACCGTGGAACGTTGCTCCAAGGAAAAGGCCGAGGAAATGGGAATGGACATGGAAGAATATTTCCGTATGACATTCGAGGATACGTCGGAATGCCACTTGAACAGCGAAGACTGAGTTTTCGCATTTACGAACATTAATCGGAAGAAGATGATTTATCAGGGAAAACAGAAAATATGGTCGGAATACCAGAAAGAGATTCCGGATGACCACTGGTTCTATGTCAGGAGCTGCATCAGGCAGAATTTCTTTCCCGGAGCGGAAAGGATGTTTCTGGAAATCTGCCGGAATGTCCTGAAAAAGGATTTTTATGAAACGGAACACCATACCACCTGCGGAGGCATAGCCTATCACTGCGATACGATTCCTCAGGAAACGGTCATGACCATCGTGGCAAGGCAGTTTGCCCTGATGACGGAGGCCGGATACGAAAATTACGTCGCCTCCTGCATCACCTCTTTCGGGAATTATGCGGAAATCCTTGAAACATGGAGGGAATTTCCGGAACTGGAAACGAAAATCCGGGAAATGCTGTGGAAGGCATGCCGGCGTGAATTCAAGAAGCCGAAATATCTCGCACATGCGAGCGACCTGATATACAAGTACCGCAACGAAATAGCGTCACGGGCAAAATACCGCCTCGTAAACCGGGAGACGGGAGAGCCGCTCAAGGTCGTGGAGCACATAGGATGCCATTATTCCAAGATGTTCCCGTCCAAAGGCGTCGGAGGAGCCGAATACCCGTATGTCCTTTGCGGAATGGTCGAGGCATGGGGAGGCAACGTGGTGGACTACCCCGAACGAAGACACTGCTGCGGATACGGGTTCAGACAATACCATGTCAAGGCCAACAGAGGCTATTCGCTTTCGAACACCTACAAGAAATTCGAATCGATGGAGCCTTATCATCCGGACATGATAATCACCAACTGTCCCGGCTGTCCATATTTCATGGACAGGTGGCAGTACGTGATAGCCGAATCCACTGGAAAGACATATGGCAAGGACGGATTCGGGATACCTGTATTCACATACGAGGAGGTGGCAGGTCTCGTTCTCGGTTACGACCCGTGGGATCTCGGGCTCCAGCTTCATCAGGTGGCGGTAGAGCCCCTTTTGAACAAAATCGGAATAGAATACAATCCTGAAGACAAATACAAGGGACTCAATAAAAAGGACATACTGAAACCCGGACTGCCGGCTGTCCTTAAATGCTGCTGACCCGTATCACCGCTAAAACCTGAACTGAAATGAAGGAGAACATACTGATAATAGGAGGAGGAATCGCCGGACTCGAAGCTGCGGCAATGCTGCTCAGACTCGGTCACAGCCCGATCATCATCGAAAAATCCGACCGTCTCGGAGGCCATGTGGCCTCGTGGCACAAACTTTTTCCTGACATGACCCCGGCAAAGGATGTAGTTGACAGACTTACGGCCGAAGCGTCGGGAGCGAATATCTTTCTCAATACCGAAATTTCTTTCGTAAACAAACTGACAGACAGCTACAATATCATGCTGTCCAACGGAATCTCCATCATCACCAAGGTCATACTCGTGACGATGGGATTCTCGCTGTTCGATGCGGCGAAAAAGGAAGAATACGGGTACGGTGTCTACGACCATGTCGTCACCAATAGGGATTTGGAACAGTGGTTCAACGGAAAGGATGACCCGAGAATCGACAATTCCGCCATGAATGCCGTAGGGTTCGTACACTGCGTGGGCTCCAGGGATGAAAAGGCTAAGAATTCCCAATGTTCCAAGGTCTGCTGCATTACTGCGGTCAAGCAGGCAATTGAAGTCAAACAGAAGTTCCCTGATGCGTCCGTCTACTGCTTTTACATGGATCTCAGGATGTTCGGAAAGAAATTTGAGGATTTCTACATCAGTGCGCAGCGGGATTACGGCATCCGCTTTATCAGGGGACGTGTTTCGGAAGTAAGCGAAAACATTGAAGGCCGTGTCGTGGTAAAGGCCGAGGATACCCTGTCCGGCAAGCCGTTGAAAGTAACCCTCGACCTCCTTGTGCTCATGGCGGGAATGGTCTGCGGGGACAGTTGTACCAAGGTAGCGGGAATGATACCTTTGCCTGTCGATTCCGACGGTTTCCTGAAATCCAAGGACAATATTTTCGATGTAATGGAGTCTCCGAAAGAAGGGATATTCTATGCAGGAGCATGCACGGGGCCTAAAACGGTTCCGGAAACGCTTGCAGAGGCAAGGGCTGCCGCATTGGACATTCACCTTTACATAAACGGTCTCGAATGATGGATTTCGGTTTCAAAATATCCCCGAGTTCAGCCATCAATCTCGACAAGATAGACCTTACCATGTTCGAGAAACTGCATGAAATGGAGCCTGACGTGTACAAATGCATTGCCTGCGGCTCCTGTTCGGCCACATGTCCGGCTGCCCGCTATTCCGGAATGAGTATGAGAAAAGTCATACTTGATCTTCAGCGCGGCCGTGAAAAAGAGGTTTTCAGCATGATGAAGAACTGCATGCTCTGCGGGAAATGTACCATGGTATGCCCCCGCGGCATCAATACAAGGCATCTGATTCTGTCAATATCCAAACTTTATTGTGAAACGAAATGAGAGAGAGATTCCTGACAGGTTACAACGATTTCGTGCTTCCGTTCTCATTGGGACTGATATTCATCATTTCCTATTGCGTCGTGGGCATGATAAGGATATTGCACCAGCTGCCTGCGGAAGACAGGAAGCGTTTCTTCATTTCATTGGTGACGCCTGCCACCATGTGGAAAAACATCAAGGACATTTTCCTGAAATGCCTCATCCACGTGGACATATGGAAAAGGAACAAGCTCCTCGGCTACATGCATTCGAGCATTGCATTCGGCTGGTTCATGCTCATAGTGGTAGGACATATCGAAGTCTTCCTTTACACTCCGCACAGGGTCAAACTGTTCTATTATCCGATATTCTTCAGATATTTCGTGGCCGAGACGGAAAGTACGATGCGTGGGTCACTGATATTTTTCCTCATGGACCTCTTCCTGCTGATTGTACTCAGCGGAATCGCACTTGCCATCATCAAGCGGGTCAGGTCGGTGATGTTCGGAATGAGAAGGACTACCAATCCGAGCTTTTTCGATCTCGTGGGACAGTACTCCCTCTGGGCTATTTTCCCTCTGAGACTTCTTGCTGAAGCGTTTACCGCCGACATAAGCGGAGGCTCCTTCCTTACCAAGTCGCTGAATTACGTCTTCACGTCATTCCTGAGCAACCATGCCAACATGCTCCCTGCATGGTGGGCCTATTCCTGCGCCCTCGGTATCTTCTTCTTCGTCCTGCCGTTCACGCGATACATGCACATCCCTACGGAGATTCTTCTCATACCTATGAGGAACGCAGGGATAAAGATACGTAATGCCCGTAAAGGTTTCGCAAAGGCCGAAGTGTATTCATGTCCGTCGTGCGGCCTGTGCATAGACGCCTGTCCGATGGGAGTGATGAAGGCGAATATCAAGGACACGACAGTTTACCTTAACAGGCAGATACGCCGTCGGAACGAAGCCCGTATCGAGGAAATCAGCGACAAATGTCTTCTTTGCGGGAAATGCACCGCAATCTGCCCTGTCGGTGTGGAAGGCGACAAACTGAGGATAGCCCAGCGTTCCATAAGGAAGTACAACCTCAATCCGGACTATTCCAATATACCCGCAGATGCTTCAGGAATAGAGTTCGCAGCACATGAAGTTACCGCACCGTCAGGGCGGGCACGTGAGAAAATCCTTTATTTCGCCGGCTGCATGACGGCTCTGACTCCAGTCATAAGCAAGGCCATGGAAAGCATCCTGAAAAAGGCGGGAGCCGACTATGCATTCATGGACAGGGACGGAGGCATCTGCTGCGGCAGGCCGATGTTCATGTCGGGCCGGTTCGATGCGGCAAGGATGCTCGTTGAAAAGAATACTGAAATAATCAAGGCTTCGGGTGCGGACGTGCTCCTGCTCTCCTGCCCTATCTGCTACAAGATTTTCAGGGAAAAATACCATTTGGACGGAATACGGATAATCCATCATACGGAATATATCGCCGGACTTATTGCCGACGGCATCCTGAAACCGTCCTCCGACGATACGAAGTACGTCTATCACGACCCGTGCGAATTGGGAAGAGGATGCGGAGTCTACGAAGCGCCGCGTGAAGTCATCAAATCCGTCGGGACACTCGTCGAGGCCCAGAAAAACCGCAAGGAAAGCATCTGTTGCGGCGGAAGCCTTGGCAGTCTTACCCTCGGTTTCGACAAACGCAGGGCCATGACCGAAAACGCACTTGCCAACCTTGTCACGGAATCCCCGGACATAATCGTTACGGCCTGTCCGTTGTGCAGAAGCACTTTCAACAGATATTCCGACCGTCCGGTCGAAGACATAGCCGAAACAATCGATAGAAAAATCACTAAAACCGTTAAATCATGACATTTACACCGACAAAGTACAAATTGATGAACTGCGGCAACGGAAGAATATTCGAAGATGCCGGATGGACTCTTGCCGACCCGCAGGGAGAGGCTCCCGCACTTGTGAGAGCCGTTTATGAAAATAAGAAATTCGAACCGAGAAACGACCTTGAGGGATTCTACAGATATGCGGAGTGGCTTCCGATAAAGAGGACCCTGCTTCATTCCCATGCCCCTGTCACATACAAGAGCAAAGGACTTGCTTCCCTGCTCGGCCTCGATAACCTGTACATCACATTTTCGGGCTATTTTCCGGAGATAGGTGCTGCAATGGAGACATGCTCCTTCAAGGAGACTGAAGCCTATTCCGTATGCGCAAGACTGCCTGAAAACCATGACAGGATACTCGTAGTGGCTTCTGCCGGCAACACTGCCCGCGCCTTTGCCAAGGTCTGCTCTGACAACGGCATTCCCCTGCTCCTTTCGATTCCTGAGGACAATATCGGCGCATTATGGTTCCACAAGCCTCTCAATGACTGTGTCAAGATCATAGCGGCGCCGTCCGGCTGCGACTATTTCGATGCCATCGTCCTGTCCGACAAGGTGTGCGAATCGGAACATTTCATGGCTGAAGGAGGGGCGAAGAACATTGCCCGCCGCGACGGTATGGGAACAACCCTTCTTTCCGCAGTGGAAAAGATAGGAAGGATTCCTGATGCCTATTTCCAGGCTATCGGAAGCGGTACAGGCACCATTGCCGTCTGGGAAAACAATCTCAGGCTCATCGACGACGGACGTTTCGGCTCGCACAAGATGAGGCTCTACCCTTCCCAGAACGCTCCGTTCACCATCATGTACGACTCATGGAAGGCACATTCAAGACCACTTGTCCCGCTTTCCGCTGAAGAAGCCCGTGCACAGGCGGCTGAAATCAAGGCCAAGGTCCTTTCCAACAGGAAACCCCCGTATTCTCTTGCAGGAGGACTTTTCGACGCGATGAATGACGCAGGCGGAGACATGTACAAGGTGACGAACGATGAAATCGACATCTGGAAAGCCCGGTTCAAGGAAGCCGAAGGTATCGACATCTACTCGGCAGCATCGGTAGCTGTGGCAAGCCTTGCACAGGCAGTGGCCGAAAATGCCGTGAAAAAGGATGAGGTCATAATGCTGAACATCACCGGAGGCGGCGAATCGCTTACCAAAGAACATCATGACGTGGTATATGCAAAGCCGAATCTCGTCATAGACACCTATCTTCCTGCTTCGGAAATCATCAGGCAGGTCGAAGCCCTTTTCTGAAAACCCCGGTAAATTGAACAACGCTGATGACACATAGACTTTTACAGCTTTCAGTCACTCCGCAGGACACTGCGGCCGTTTCCGAACTGGAGTCCGCTGCAAGGGAAACCCTGCAGCATATCACCACCACTCCCATCGAGCAGCTGATTCCCGAATTTATAGACAGTATCATAAAATTCGGAATCAAGGTTCTTATTGCGCTTCTCATATACGTTGTCGGAGCATGGCTCATAAGGAAAATCAGAGGCCTCCTGAGGAAAATTTTCGAAAAAAGACAGACTGACAAGGCAATAGCATCATTCGTGGAAAGTTTTACAAGCATTTCCCTTACGATAATATTGGTAATAATAACAGTCGGAACCCTTGGAGTCAATACCACTTCCCTTGCGGCATTGCTTGCTGCCGGAGGTATGGCCATAGGCATGGCTTTGAGCGGTACCGTACAGAATTTTGCCGGAGGAATCATGATTCTCGTATTCAAGCCGTTCAAGGCCGGTGACTTCATCGAGACGGAAAACGGATATTCGGGAACAGTTTCCGAGGTCAACATATTCAGCACGAAACTGACCACTACCGACAACAGGCTGATTATCATTCCGAACGGCTCGCTTTCCAACGGTACTGTCAACAATTACTCGGGAAACAGGATGCGCCGTATAGAATGGCTCGTCGGAGTGGAATACGGTACGGATTCCGAACAGGTGAAGAACGCATTGAAAGAAATCGTGGCGGGCGAATCCCGTACGCTTTACACTGCGACAGGAGCACCTGCAGATCCTCTGATTGAAGTGAACGCACTGCTTGACAGTGCCGTCCAGTATGTGGTCAGGATCTGGGTGAAAAGCGAAGATTACTGGCCTGTCTACTACAGGCTCAACGAACAGATATACACCATACTTCCGCAGAAAGGAATCGACTTCCCGTTCCCGCAGTTGGATGTAAGGATGGTAAAAGAAAACTGATTGGTTATTTCCAGCCGGGCAGAGTGTTCTGCTCGCGCAGCATTTCCTTGGAAACAATAGGGTTTGCGTAGATACGCAGGAAAATGTCCCTCAAATCGGCCCGGCACAGGTCTTTTTCGACAGTGTCGAGCTGATGTTCCATATACTCTACGAACTTGTCGGTATCCTCTTTCGTGTAATGTTCGCTGTATTTGAAGCCATGGTTTACTATATCGTATGCGATATAGTTGGTCTTCCATAATTTGTATCCTTCGATGACACGGATATCCACGGCGTGGCGGATGAGTTGGTAGCGGTCGTTCTTGTCGCAAAGCGATGCCACGGCAATCTCTTCCGGAGTGAGAGGTTTTCCTATGTTCAGGTGGATATTGCCTTTCTGCTGCTTGATGCCGGTCAGGATACTGTTCAGGTCCTCTGTCGGACCCTTGACGTATTTGGTTTTCCTTGAAATCAGCAGTTCCCTGGCTTTAAGTATGTCGCAAGGCTCCAGCTCGTAGGAAATGCTCAACGGTATGATATTGAGTTCTTCGAAATTCTGCCTGAAATCCGACGTGCCGCTCATGTCAAGCATCTTGAGAAGGCCCTGTTCCGTCATGTCAAGACCGTCTTTCGTGCGGCCCTGGCGCTGGGCAAGCCATATCGAACTCTGCTGCTCGGTAATATTGAGCCTTATATACTTGGAAAGCAGTTGTGAAGACAGGTAAAGTTCCTTGGCGGAAATTCCCCTCACGACCTTTATCATCCTGTTCGAACGGATGAGATACTCGATGAACTTGTTCGTTATGAGATTGTCCCCGACGGCTATTTCCGTCATCGGGATTCCGTTCCTGAACAGTACGAGCTGTGTAATCGCCGGGTCAAGGATTATGTCCCTGTGGTTGGACATGGCAAGGAATTTCCGTTTCCCGTCGCCGAGATTCGCTATGCCGTCGTAGGAAAATGTCCTTGCAGTATGAGCCAAGACCCATTCTATGACCTTGGACATGACCATAATCTGAAAATCGTCGATACTTTTCACCCTCTTGAGAGTCTTTTGAAGGTAGTCGGGAGACTTGGTCGGGAAGAAGTATTGTGAAACCTCCGTAAGCACGGGGTTCTCCGCAACGATATTCAATGCCTTGACGGCCTCTTCGTCCGTATACGGGCAAATACTTTCGAATTCAGACAAATCAATCATAACAATAAATTCAGGTTTCAGTTTTGCAAATATAGCGAATAAGCGAGGACAAAGGCAAATTTATTTGCATTTGTCGAGCGAGAGCTATATGTGTCGCAGCGAAGCGGAGACAAATACGCGAATAAGCGAGCATAAAGGCAAATAAATTTGACTTTATCGAGCGAGAGCTATATGTGTCGTAGCGAAGCAGAGACAAATACGCGAATAAGCGAGGACAAAGGCAAATTTATTTGCATTTGTCGAGCGAGAGCTATATGTGTCGCAGCGAAGCGGAGACAAATACGCGAATAAGTGACCGCATTGTCATTCCGGCCGGGCGCAGCGAGTGGAGGAATCTGCAGTTTCAATATGACGGGTGCATGCACACTGTCATTCCGACCGAGCGCAGCGAGTGGAGGAATCTGCAGTTTCAACACGGCGGACGCATGCGCACTGTCATTCCGACCGAGCGCAGCGAGCGGAGGAATCTGCAGTTTCAATACGTCAGATGGTCCGACTCCGGACTGCGTCCTCCGCTCACCACTACAGAAAGAAATGACAAGGCGCTTGCGTTCTGCGAGCCATCGCTTGGACAGAAAAGAGGAATGGAAAACCGCTCATGCTAATAAAAACGCATTCGCTGCCTTTTCCATTCCTCTTTTCGTGATAGAAGGAGGCCTAATGCAATCAGATCCTTCCACTCCGCTCAGGGATGACAAAAGCCGCATGCTAATCTGCGAAATTGTTTGCGATGAGAGTTTTTATTATTTTATGTGTTCATTTACAATATTTTTCGTAATTTTGTATGTTTACAAACATCATTAAATTCATATTCAATGAAAACCTACATTGGAGTTCTTGGTCCGGTGAGAAATAGAGGACTAAGAAGCGGTAAATTGACAATCCTTACCGCTTTACTGCTTGTCCTTACTGTTTCCTGTACCAAGGTAGAACCTATTCCTGAACCCTCCCCCGTTGCTGTTTCATCAGTAAAACTCAACAAGACATCCGCCACGCTTTCCGTAGGAGAAATCCTTGAACTGACTGCGACAATCACACCTGACGATGCCACGGACAAGAGCGTGAAATGGACATCGTCCGACACTGACGTGGCCACCGTTACCGACGGCAAGGTGACTGCCGTCGCCGCAGGCTCCGCAACAATCACAGCCCAGGCAGGAAACGTCAAGGCAGAATGCACGATAACTGTCAGTCCTGTAGAAGTGACATCCATTAGTCTCAATAGGACATCCGCCACGCTTTCCGTGGGAGAAATCCTTGAACTGACGGCGACAATCACACCTGACGATGCCACGGACAAGAGCGTGAAATGGACATCGTCCGACACTGACGTGGCCACCGTTAC
>CALURT010000008.1 GCA_944323245.1 uncultured Bacteroidales bacterium | reverse complement strand
AAGAAACCGATGATTGCTGTAGAACGCTGTCCAACAGTTGACTCTAATCAATTGACTTTGTTTTAATTACTTTTCATCGAACTCACGTTATTTACTTTGCCGAGGCGCAACAGTATAAGTGGCCGTCAGGCCAAATTAGCGGAAGCTATATGTGGTCACGCAACGGATTTCATCCCGACCGGAGGACGCTGTCCGGAGCGGAGGGATCTGCTGCGCTTTTTGTGTATTCAATATTTATTGAAATGCAATATGAGTTCATCAGGCCGGGAACAACTGAAAACATAGGTTTTAGTGTCGGTGCGGATTAAAACCAGATTATTCAAATCCGTCGCATACATGGTATAGCGACCCAATGCAGTACATTTGAACCTGCCTAAATATCCGAACAGGCCTCCGCTTCCGAACGTCCTTATGGAATCTGATATGTCGGATTTTCCGATACGTTTCATCTCCTTGACTCCGCATATCGGTATTTCTATCGGCTTGAACAATCTTGTTACGGTTATTTTTTCGCTGTTTGCCTTCAATCTGACGGGTGTGTAACCTGCGCAAATGACAATCGTGAGCACAAAGACAACGGTTAACAGATATTTCAGCCATACCATCATCGGAGGCCAATCCTGTGCCCACAAATAAAGCCCTGAGCCGACTATAACCAATACAGTGACAACAGTCGTTGCCAATATGGCTGTGCTCCAGCGAACAGGGATTGAAATATCGCTTTCCATACCCATGGACAAACACAGGTTTTAATTACGGATGACACTCGAACTTCCTGAAGCTTTTACATTGATGACGGCATTGCCCTTGTATTTGATGGCCGATGCTCCTGACAATACGCCATTGATGGAGCCGTCGCATCCGATTTCGGCTGAAGATGCACCGCTGATATTGCATTGTACCGTCTCCATGATGTTCATGAGCGCATCACCATTACCGTCCAATGCGGAAGCCCCCGAGATGGCAAGATCGCAATACGTGGCCTTGCCTGACAGATTGGCATGAGATGAGCCGCTGATGGATATGTCAAGTCCGGTAGTATTAATCCGGCTTGCAAGGGAAGATGCTCCCGAAATATTGATCCGGACGGATTCCGAGGCGGTTATGTTTGCTCTGAATGCGGATGCTCCTGACAAGCCCAAGTAGAAATCGGACCCCGAAAGAGCCGTTTCACTTGAAAACGCCGATGCTCCGCTTACGTTTACTTTTTCAAGTGCGGCAGATGCAGGCAATATGACCTTGATTTCTTTTAGTCTGCGGATGCGGTTAGGCTTCACATACAGTTTCAATGTCTCTCCGACAGTTTCAACGATGATGTAATCATGCACATTTTCCAGTGCATGGATTTCCATTTTGTCTGCCGATGTAGAATAAGTTACATTGAACGATCCTGCAATTTCCAATGAACTGTAAGTGGCATCGATAACTTTGTATTCCGTAATATAGTTCCCGGCATGAATCTGTGAGCCGGAACATAAGACAAATGCAGTGAAAACCGCTATGAAAATCCGTTTCATGATTTCGTATAATTATAATCCGATGCAAAAATATCCATAAATTAACGAATCACCATGTAAATGGCAGAATCTATGGCCCATTTCCCGGATTTGGCTGAACCCTCATAATTCAGTATGCCATGTTCCCGGAGATATTTGATGTCTCTTTCTACGGTCGGCTTTGAGATTTTTAACCGCTCAGACATCTCTATTCGTGTAATTTTCCTGTTCTCCTTTATCAATTTCAATATTTCATTTTGCCGGGCAGAAATTGCAACTGTTTTTTGGGCATCATTTTGGGCATCATTTTGGGCATCATTTTGGGCATCATTTTGGGCATCATTTTGAATGAACGCCGGATGGATAGGAAAAGTTACAATAAAATATGTTCGTTCATTATCTGTTTCAAAGGATGCGGCAGGGGAGCCGTTGGCTTTCATTGCCTTGATTATGGTAGGAATGCCCGTAGCTTTTCCTTCTGTCAAATCAAGTTCTTTAAGAAAATCTCCGAGTTTACGATTCCGGTAACGACGGGCATGGGCCATACCACGGTTCAAGTCGTCCAGTTTTATGGATCTGTCCGGACCGCCGTAGCTGATAATTCTTATACAATCAGGCTCGATAGTGATTTCAACAGGTTCGCGAATCTGGTAGTCCCGATGATAAAGACTGTTGACCACCGCTTCTTCCAATGCCTGATACGGGTAGTTGAAAAAACGGATGGACTCGGCTTTGTCTCCAGGTTTTACTACCCGCTCCTTGATGATATTTGTGCGCAAATATGTCATTACTTCATTAATCATAAAATCCACAGGACCTTTGATGGAAGGAACTTCGATAAAATTAGACGGATCATGCAGTTTGCCTTTCGGGTAAACTACTATATCTACCTGCGTGTACGGGAAGAACCTGAGCGGATTGTCAGAGAACATCATCAGGGCAATGTTTTTTGGCACCAACGCCTCAGATGGGCCGCTCACTATGTCCATCTGCTGGAGTATATCAGAAAACTTCGATTCCTCAAAATTGTCTACCAGACGGCTTTTCGTCTTGATCAGAAAGTCGCGTACAAGGGTTTTGGATATATCTTTCAGAGAGCCCTGCATATTGGCGCGGTCGTCGAAAGGAATCTGGTTGGTCAATTCTATCAATTCTCTCTCAAATTCACCTTTTGCAATGATGGATGAAGAATTATAGCGAATATAGTAATTATACCGTTTCTGCTTGGCTGTAATCTCATCAGGTACTTTATATGGACGGTTGACTCCTCCTGGTGTCCAGATGACAAAAATTTTCTTACCATCCACGTCTTCAATGCTTGTAAATGGATAATATGTCGGCCGGATCATGTTATTGAATCCTATCATTTCCTTTTCAATGGATTCTATTTCATTTATTTCCAGTCCTTTGACGGGTCTTATAGGCCGACCGTTCTTTTCTTGGACACCGACTATGATGTACCCGCCTCCGCAGTTGTCGAAATCATTGGCAAATGCACATATTGTACGGTATATGGCATTGGGATTCCACCCTTCTTTGTATTCTATGCGTGCTCCTTCGATCGATGTCGCGCCCAACAACTGTTCTATATTAACGGGTATCGGCATAATTCATTATGATTTAGACAAAGATACATAAATTTTATATTGACGACAATGGCTGGCGGAGCTATTGTCTCAATTGCCCCATGAACGGCGTGCTGTCGGACGTGCTCGTGAACCTGTACCTGATGTTGAAAAGAAGGTAACGTCCGAAGGACGGTTCCCAAGTGTGCTGCAGGTAATTGCTTGTGGCTAAGAACGAATAGAACGAACCCTTATGTACGAGGTCCTGTCCCGAAATACTCATGGTAATGCGGCGGTTGAGCAGCCGGCAGCCGATTTCAGCCGATAGGATATGGTCGAAATTGTCAGGATAGTCCCTGTTCAGGAAAAAGTCGGAAGAGAAATTGTACCGCACCGATGCAAACATGTATTTGGCGAAATTAGCGTTTACATACGGTGAAATACTGATTTTTATGCTTTCGGTGCGCCCTCCCAAGCTGACGGAATTGACATAGTCGGCTTTTACAGGCAGGGAGAAGAAGACGTTTTTCCATTTTCTCCACGATAAATCAATCTGCCCTCCGCTGATGTTGCTCTGCAGCATATTAAGCACGTTCCCGTCATAATGCGGCCGCCTTGTGTAGTTGTCTCTCAACGTGAATTGTATCCGCGATCGGGTTTTAGGGATGCTCCATACGTATGTCACGAATCCGGACGCATTGATTGTCCCTGACTCATTCACGTATGTGGTGAGCATTGTGCCGGGATTGACTGTGTAACCGTCGTATTGCGGCAGGACCGTCTGCGTGTCGAAGTAGTCTGTCCTGTAGACTATATCATTGAACTTGGTGGAAAAATTCAGGGCGACCTGAAAGAAATTGCCCTTTTTGCCCGGCAGGGTCGAATAATTGAATGCAGCGTCCAACGTATATATCTGTTTCAGGTCGGGATTTCCTCCGGTAAGGCGGAGCGGATTGGTGTCGTCGATGCGGGCACGCAACTGTTCCAATGCAGGAGTCTGTGTCGAGGTCCTGATGTCCAATGTCAGCCTTCTGTTCAGAAGGCCTATCCGTAGCCGGGGTTGTACGGACAGGAAACTGTAATCCTTGCCGTAATCCACAGGCATTGTCTCCCTGTCTTTCTGTGTCTCCGATACGACCGCTATTCCTGCACTCAAGTTTATTCCTTTCGAATAATAACTGATATCCAAAAGTGCGGAATGTTGCATGGAATGCCAAGTGTAGTCGTATGTGCGGAAAGTATTGAGTTGAGGCCCGGCATAGCCGGAATGGTCGTAATAGTACATTGACGACTTCGAGTCATCCGAGCTGAACTTGTATTGTCCGGATATGTTCATGGTCTTTCCGGACTTGTTGAGGACAACGTATTTCAGGGTTGCGTAGCCTCCTAAGGACGTTTCCCGATGACGGCCGTCTCCTTTCAATATCCTTTTGTTGTATGAAGAGGCGAGGGTGTCGATGCTCGAGTCCCAGTTGTCGTTTATGTTTGCCTTTGCATTGAACATGATGCTCGGGATCAGTTTTCCCCAACCGATGCCTTCCCAATAAAGCTGTCCGTCATAGTTCAGATATTTGTTTCCCGAGGAATTCCTTTCATTTTGAGCGAGAGTGGCCCGGTCTGCGGCCGAACTCCGGTAGATTTCCGAATTCCGGGAATTGTCATCCGAAAATGTCAGGGAACCGGCTATGTCGATCATTTTAAGCGGAGTCTGCGGCAGGGTGGCTCTGATATTCAGGGTATGGGCATTGTTGATGGCAGTATTTTCCGACGTATCGGTATCTGTCGTGGCAGGCATTTCATCAGTGGCGAAATATTCGGTGCGCCTGTAGGACGCATTTTTCGTGTATGCCTTTCCGTATTGGTAATCGGCTGTAAGGAAATTGCCGAAAGAACGGTCTTTCCAGTATTTTTCTATTCCGGCTCCTATATTTGCCGTCTCGGTATATGAGGTGAGCGGAGGTGCGACATACATGTCGTATGAGTCATTGTAAGAGCGACCGATGTTGTTGATGTCGCCTTTCAGGTAGGCAAGGAACATTTCGGAGTAGAAATTCGCTGCAGCACGGCCGGCGTACCGTCCCTGCAGTTTCCCGTCCGACTTTTCCGTGTCTGCCCCGCCCGATGCTGAAAGGTATATGTCCACGGCCGAAAATACCGGATTTTTCGTCCTGACGTTCATGACCTTTTCCTTTCGCCCGTACAGTATTCCCTGATGCTTGTCCTTTGCATTGTCTTCGTCGTAGACATCGACGGATGTGACCTGGTCGGCCTTCAGGGTGGAAAAGGTATTGAGCGGATCGCTTCCGAAAATCTGTATCCCGTTCACGTATGTCCTTGCGACCTTGCTTCCGAATGCTTTTATCTCCCCGTTTTCGATCGAAATTCCGGGCAGCTGGCGGAGTATCGATATGGCGTATTCGTCAGGGGCGGTATTGACTGCGGCTGCATCGAACCTGACAGTGTCTCCTATGTGGCGGACCAACTGGCGTTCTGCCGACACGACCGACGAATCTATTTTCTGAGGGAGGGGAGTCAGGGATATATATATGATGTTTGTACCCGCAGCTATGTCCAAGGTGTCCTTGTAGGTGTAATATCCGACCTTGCTTGCTGCTATTATGGTTTTCCCGGGTTTGAGGTTCTTGATGTTGAATGAGCCGTAGCCCGACATAGTGCTGTAATATTTACCGCTGTTTTCGACATCTATCGCAACTTCATGGACGCCGAGGTATGACGGACTGCTCGCATCGGAAACATTGCCCTGCAGCGTGGCTTCCTGTTCGGTGTTTACCGAGTCACGGACCGGGGTTGCTGCAGCGATTGCCGGAAAAAATCCTTGCGGCAGGACGACCAAGACCGCCACCGCCGCAAGAAGCCATTTCGGATAATACAAATTCGTCACGGTTTGCGAAATTAATTTTCAGGTATAATTGCTTTTATTTGTGTATTATCTTGTTTATTCTCCGCAGGGACTGTGATGATGCCGGGAAACTCCAAGAAGTGTTGCAAACATAAAAAAGAATTTTTAATTTCGCAAGGAATTTAACGGCTGAAATCAATGAAAAAATATCCGCTTTTCGTCATATTTTTCTCTTTTTGCTTATCATTTGTAACCTTGGCCAAGGAAAAGGCCGATTCCCTTGCAGAAATTTACGGAAATGTGCGGGGAACCTATTCCGTTTTCGGATATGGGGATTATGAAATAGAAAACGCTCTTTTTAATGTAAACGTAATGCTGATCTTTCAGAACGGAAGCAAAAGGGATACGGCATATACCATGACGGACAGGAGGGGAGTTTTCATTTTCAAGAAAATAGAGCCTCAGACAATAGAACTTACACTTTCACATGTCGGGAAAAAGACCATTACCGGAAAATATACGATAGAAGCCGGACGTAACGCTTTCTATTTCACCATGGAAAACGCTCCGGAAAAGATAGAGGAAGCCTCGGTGACGGCGGAAGTGCCGCTGATGAAGAAAATAGCCGACACCACGGTTTACAATACGGCTGCCGTCACCACTATGGACGACGAAAGCCTGCGGGCGGCACTCGAGCAGTTGCCCGGTTTCAAGGTAGGCAAGGATGAAATCCGGGTGGACGGCGAGCCGGTCAAGCGCACCTATGTGAACGGAGTGCTGATATTCGGGGACAATCCGGTCACGGCCATAGATGCCCTACGGGCGGATGAAGTGACGCAGGTCAAGGTCTACGACGAGTTGAGTGCGGTGGACAGACGGCGCGGACGGAAACATGCCCGCAAGGAAAAGGTCCTTGACGTGGTGACCAAGGAGCATCTGCTGGCTCTGTCGGAAGCCGGTGTTACATTGTCCGGAGGTGCTGACGAGACCGGTCAGCTGAGATACAGCGGAGTAGGAGCAGCTGCATATCATTCCGAGATGCTGCAGTTGAGCGGAAACGTGTATGCAGAAAATTCGACTCCGTATTTCTATGCACCTGGAGCTTCTATGATTATAAGTGATATATCTGCAGTGCGGAATGTTCTGAGTTTGGGCTCGACGTTCGACAGGCTTTCAGATTATTCCGAAACATACGGAGCCGGTGTCTCGGCGGTAAAATATTGGAAAGACAGGAATTACGGCAACAGTGCAAGAGTTGATTACGAATACTGGCACCAATACGGCAAGAGTGCTTCCACGGTGCTGAGGGATTATTTCGCCAACGGCACGAACCCTGCCGGAAGTTCGTCGGATACCACCTATGCCAGCAGGGCGTCAGGCAGGCATTCGGTAGCAGCGGATTTCAATCTGAACGACACCCCTTTGAAATCCATAAACCTTACTTTATGGGGCAATTTCGGGGATGCCCGCAAATCTTCGTTGGACGCCTCGAAAACAGTCACTCAAGGCGTCGAAACGCCTTTTTCAAGACATGAAACACAGACCTCCGACTCGCAGGACTATGAGGTACATACCCGGTTAGGATGGACGAACAATGATGCCGTGAAGCTGAGACCGAGCTTTTCCGCAAGTTTTGACATTTCCAACTCCAATTCCTTGTCGTGGACGGTGGATACGCTCGCCACTTCCTTTGACAGGAGGCAGTTGTCCTCCGACGGTTTCGGGCGCCGCATCAACGCCATGGCCAACATTTTTTTCGAGAATTACATCCTCAACGACGACAAGCGGACACTATCCATGACTTACGGTCTTTGGTCTACCTACAATCATAGCAAAAGCAAACAGCTTACGGTTGATAATTTCGGAGTGGAGATACCGGTGGAGGATTTGGCCAACACATACGACTATACCTGGAATGATTTCACCAATGCCGTCGGAGCCGGTGTCGGATACAGCACGAGGAATTTCTCGATGGACTTCAATTTCAATCTGAACAATACGATTCAGAAAGACGACGAATTCTACCCAGAGACCTATTCTTCCGACAGGAATTACTGGGGAATCTCGTCAAACTTCAGTTTAATGTACAAAAGGTTTATGGCCAAGGCTTCCGTGTCATCGTCGGTACCTTCGGTCGAGCAGACGAGGAACCGTATTTCGGATACGAACCCGCTTGCCCTCATGGGAGGAAACCCGAACTTGAAATCGGCCTACAATTCAAACCTGAACCTCATCTATGCTGCGACATTGGCGAAAGGCATGGGCAATATCATGGCCACCTTTTCCGCTGATGCAGGATTCCGCAACATCGTGTCCAAGACCAGTTATTTTTCAGAAAATACCGTCCTGTCGGACTGGGACGGCTACGAGGCCATGGCGGGTTCGAGACTGTACACATACGAAAACGCCACGACTCCGTCATTCAGGATGAACCTCGGCATCTCTGCCACCGGCCTCTTTTTCAAACGCAAGCTCAATGTGCAGTTCGTTCCGGGGGCAGTATGGTCGTCGGCTCCGGTGTATTACGGCGAGAATCTGCTATCCACTAACGAAATACAGGGCAACGGCAGGCTTAATCTCAATTATCGTGTCACGAAAAACCTGAGTTTCGGTGCCGGGACCGCCTTGGGATATTCGAAATCCTCTGACAGGACATCCGGTCTGCTTTCCGAGAGACTTTCCGTTTCTGCAAGTGCCGACATGAGGTGGCTTATTGCCAAAGGCTTGGGATTCAATGCTTCATACAGATTCCAGAATATAGATTTCCTGCGAGGGGTCGGAACGGATTATTTCGACCACAATCTCAGTGCCTCGATTTCGTATTCCTTCTTCAAGCGCACGATGCAGGTTTCCATTGAGGGTATAAATCTTCTTGACACGGGTACTTCCTTTACAAACAGCGTCACTGCGGAGTCATCCGTGCAGACCTGGAAGCCGATATACGGCCGCTATCTCATGGTGAGCTTCAAGTATTTCTTCAGGAACAAGTCCATAGCCGACAGCGGAAGTTCGGGAATCGTCGTGATGTAATCCGGCAAAAATCTTGTTTAAAATCTTGAAAATTAAAATAATAATCGTATATTTGCAGCCCGCAAAAGTGTATTGCGGAATACAAATTATTGATAAACAATTAATTAAACAAACCAATGCCTGGATTAATTGGAAAGAAAATCGGAATGACTTCCGTTTTCGGTGCTGATGGGAAAAATATCCCATGCACCGTAGTTGAGGCTGGTCCGTGTGTTGTTACGCAGATTCGTACAGTAGAAAAAGATGGTTATGCCGCTGTACAGCTTGCCTATGACGAAATCACAGAGAAGCACGCCAGCAAGCCTCAGTTGGGGCACTTCGCAAAGGCAGGAACCACACCTAAGCGCAAACTCGTCGAATTCAAGGCGGATTTCGCTCAGGAGCTCAAGTTAGGCGACGTTCTTACGGTGGCTGACATTTTTGCCGACACCGCATACGTGGACGTTGTCGGTACTTCCAAAGGTAAAGGTTTTCAGGGAGTTGTGAAACGTCATGGCTTCGCCGGAGTCGGCGGACAGACCCATGGCCAGCACAACAGGCTCCGTCACCCGGGTTCTCTCGGTGCATCTTCATGGCCATCCCGCGTGTTCAAGGGAATGCGCATGGCAGGACAGACCGGAAACGCAAGGGTGAAGGTTTTCAACCTTGAAGTAATCAAGGTGATACCTGAGAACAATCTTATCGTTTTGAAAGGCTCTGTCCCAGGAGCAAAGGGTTCATATCTAATTTTGGAGGACTAAGATTATGGAATTGCCAGTTTATAAAATCGACGGATCGGAGTCCGGAAAAAAGGTTGTTCTCGATGAGCGCATCTTCGGTATCGAACCTAACGATCATGCTATCTATCTCGATGTAAAGCAGTATCTTGCAAACCAGAGACAGGGTACTCACAAGACGAAGGATCGCAGTGAAGTGGCTTACAGTACGAAAAAGCTCATCCGTCAGAAAGGTTCCGGCGGTGCACGCCACGGTAGCCTCAAGGCCGGTATTTATGTCGGCGGCGGCAGGGTATTCGGCCCGCAGCCTCGCAGCTACCGCAGCAAGCTGAACAAGAAACTGAAACAGCTCGCAAGATTCTCTGCACTCTCCTACAAGGCCAAGGAAAACGCTATCGTGATGGTAGAGCCGTTTACGATGGAAGCACCTAAGACCAAGGAATTCATCCAGATCATGCAGAACATCAAGGCAGGAAACAGGAAAGTCCTCGTTGTCCTTCCGGAAAACTCGCAGAACATTTACCTTTCTTCACGTAATCTTCCTGAAGTAAAAGTGATCACCGTAGACGAAATCAACACTTACGCCATCCTGAATTCCTATTCGATGGTAATGGTTGACGGAGTACAGGAAATCCTCGCTTCAAGGATCAAATAAACAGATTGAGAGATGGGAATCATAATTAAGCCAATAGTAACTGAAAAAATGACGGTTCAAGGCGAAAAATTGAACCGCTACGGTTTTATAGTTGACCGTGACGCCAACAAGCTGGAAATCAAGTCGGCTGTTGAGCAGATGTACAACGTGACCGTTGATGAAGTCAATACGATCAACTATCACGGAAAGAGAAAATCCCGCTATACGAAAGCCGGAATGCTGAGAGGCCGTGCAAATCACTACAAGAAAGCGTATGTGACACTTGCCGGTGAGGACAAGATTGATTTCTACAGTAATATTTAAGGAGGGACAGGATTATGGCAGTAAGAAAATTCAAACCGACTACCCCGGGACAAAGGAACAAGGTAATCAGTGCTTTCGACGACATTACCTGCAAGACTCCTTACAAACCGCTTCTCGAACCTCTCAAGAAGTCGGGCGGACGTAACAATCAAGGTAAAATGACAATGCGCTACATCGGCGGCGGTCACAAGAGAATGTACCGTATCATCGATTTCCTTCGCGACAAGGACGATTGCAAGGCTACGGTGCTCACCATCGAATACGACCCGAACCGCAGTGCACGTATCGCATTGGTACAATATGAAGATGGTGTCAAGAAATACATCATCGCTCCTAACGGACTGAAAGTAGGACAGGTAATAGCATCAGGCCCGGGTGTGGCACCCGAGCTTGGCAACACTCTTCCTCTATCGGAAATTCCGCTCGGTACATTGGTGCACAACATAGAGCTTCGCCCTGGTCAGGGTGCCGCCATGGCACGCAGCGCCGGAGCATTTGCTCAGCTCGCAGCACGCGAGGGCAATCACGCTATCCTTCGTCTTCCTTCCGGTGAGACGAGAATGGTGCTCGTGACATGCCGTGCTACCGTCGGTACCGTATCCAATCCGGACCACAATTTGGAGTCTCACGGAAAAGCCGGACGCAAAAGATGGCTCGGACGCAGGCCTCGTAACCGCGGTGTCGTAATGAACCCGGTAGATCACCCGATGGGTGGTGGTGAAGGACGTGCGTCAGGAGGACATCCTCGGTCCCGCAAGGGTCTCCCTGCAAAGGGCTACAAGACTCGTAATCCTAAGGCAACTTCAAATAAGTTCATTATTGAAAGAAGGAAAAAATAACGGAATAAATTAAGAGATTATGAGTCGTTCATTAAGAAAAGGTCCTTATATCCAGGAGAGCCTGGAAAAGAAGATTCTTGCTATGAATGAAGGCAGCAAGAAGAAAGAGGTTGTCAAGACTTGGTCACGCGCAAGTATGATCTCTCCTGATTTCGTGGGTCACACCATCGCCGTTCATAATGGAAACAAGTTTATTCCTGTATATGTCACGGAAAACATGGTAGGACACAAGCTCGGAGAGTTTGCGCCGACGAGAACTTTCAGAGGCCATTCGGGCAACCGTAAATAATTGTAATTTAAAATGAAATTGTAATTATGGGAGCTCGTAAAAGACTGATGGCCGAGAGGCTGAAAGAGATAAAGAAGCAGACAGCTATAGCAAAGCTTAACAATGAGCCTTCTTCTCCTCGCAAGATGCGTCTTGTGGCGGATATCGTAAGAGGAGTCGAGGTGAACCGCGCAATGGATATCTTGAGATATTCCAAGAAAGCCGCATCAAGACCTCTTGAGAAACTTATCAAGAGTGCAGTGGCTAACTGGGAGGCAAAGAATCCAGACAAGAGCAGTGAGTTGGACAATGGCAATGTCATCGTCAAGACTATCATGGTTGACGAAGGCCGCACACTCAAGAGAATCCGTCCTTGTCCTCGGGGAAGGGCCGGCAGAATCCGCAAGCGTTCCAACCATGTCACTGTCATCCTTGATGTGAAGAAACCAGCAACAGTGGAGGAATAAATTATGGGACAGAAAACAAATCCTATCAGCAACAGAATCGGTATCACCCGTGGTTGGGACTCTAACTGGTGTGGTGGTAATTATGCGGCCAAAATCGCAGAGGATTATGAAATCCGCAAATATCTTGTGAACCGTCTTGCCAAGGCAGGCCTTTCCAAGATTGTCATCGAAAGAACCCTTAAACTCATTACCGTGACCATTCATGCTGCAAGGCCGGGTGTCATCATCGGCAAAGGCGGAGCGGAAGTGGACATGCTCAAGGAAGAGTTGAAGAAAGTTACGAACAAGGAAGTCCAGATCAACATCTTCGAAGTGAAGAAACCGGAAGTGGACGCCCATTTCGTAGCAGACAACATCGCCCGTCAGATTGAAGGCCGTGTTTCATACAGAAGGGCCATCAAAATGGCAGTTGCCACTACCATGAGGGTAGGTGCCGAGGGTATCAAGGTGCAGATCAGCGGCCGTCTCGGCGGTGCTGAAATGGCAAGAAGCGAGATGTTCAAGGAAGGACGTACTCCTCTCCATACGTTCCGTGCCGATATCGACTATGCTTTGGCTGAGGCTCATACCAAGGTCGGCGTGCTCGGTATCAAGGTATGGATCTGCAACGGGGAAGTTTACGGAAAGAGGGATCTTTCTCCGAATGCCGGAATGTCCGCACAGTCGCAGTCTCAGAATTCATCCCGTCAGGGACGCGGAGGAGACCGTCGTCGCGGAGGACGCAACCGTGGAGACCGCAGAGACAGCAAATAATTCGTCAGTCGAATACAATATCAGAAAAATCCGGCCCGTTTCGAGCCGGATTTTTTCATGACAGAATTCTGTCAAGCACCTTGTCAAGCACACCGGCATAATAGAACGGCAGGCTTATCAGACGGTATTGTTTTCCCTTGTCGGTTTTTACCGTATCTGTCCTTGCCGGATTGTGCCAGAATCTTACGGCAATATCATGCGGGGCCTTGTCCATGAATACGTGCAGGGATTTCAACTTTGAATTGTTTCCTGATTTTACCTCTACCGGCAGTTCCATGTCACGGTATTGTATCACGAAGTCTACTTCGGCCGTGGATTTGCTGCCGCCGGTCCAGAACGCCCGTGTCGAGGAAAAACGGCTGTCGTTGCCAATCAGTTCCTGACCGATGATATGTTCTGCAATCCTTCCGTTCCATATTTCGTTTATGTCAGTGCTGCTTATCAGGGCATCCTGTGTTTTTCCGGCGTAATTGACTATCCCACTGTCAAACCACAGCAATTTCGGAGAAAATCCGAAAGACGGCATTATCGGTAATTTGGTTGAAACGGTGGGATATACAAGTTCCAGCAACATTGTTTTACTGAGAATCTTGAATGCGGCGGACATGTCTTTTGACCTGTATGCGGATTGTCCGAATTTTTCAAATGTTATCCTTGCTCCCGCTTCCCACCATCCGGCAGTCAGTATATGTCTTATCAATGCCGTCTGATTTTCTCCCGACGCATATTTCTCGACATCGTCCCTGTAGCCTGTCAAAAGCGATTCGTAAATATCTCCAAGTGAGAGAATATCCTGATGTTCGGCATAATGTGCTACGATTTCAGGCATTCCTCCGATGAGGGAGAAGGTTTTGAATTCCGATTCTATCGAATTGTGGATTCCGCTCAGATCCTCTCCTGAAGCAAGTGCTTTCTTGATGGATTTTTGTCCGGTGGCTTCAAGATATTCCAAGAAGGAACACGGCCTTACCGCCTTGTATTCCACCCGACCGACCGGAAATGATATATGCTTGTCTATCAGAGATTCCAACAGGGAACCTGCTGCGATGACATCTATATCCGGCATCTCTTCATGGAAATATCTCAAGGCAGCGACAGCTTCCGGACAAGATTGGATTTCATTTATGAAAAGCAATGTTTTTCCGGGAATGCGTTCCTTCCGGTTCAGATAATAGATCAGAGGCATGATTTCATGCACGCTTCGTCCGTGCCGGAAAAGATCCGAGTGGGCGGAAAGTTCAAGATTCAATTTCAGGTAGACGTCATATTCCTGTCCGAAGCGGTCCACCAACGTACTTTTTCCCACCTGCCTTGCACCCCGTAATACAAGCGGTTTATGTCCTGGCTTTGCAGCCCATTCCCGCAGTTCCGAAATCAGATTTCTTTCAAACATGGTATTTCATTGTTTTTCAATGCAAATATAATCTATTTGGAATAAAACCCGACCTGAAATGCATTATTTTTGGAACAAAACCTGACATGAAACGCATGGATTTTGGAACAAAACCCGACCTGAAGCGGGAGAAATTTTTGAAAAAGAAAAATAATGCGTAACTTAGACAGGAATATGAATATTAAAACAGGAGGTACTCTATGAAAACCTTTTACACGATTTTGGCATCGCTTGTCGCCGGGTTGGTATGTGTCCAATCAGTTTCTGCAGTGGAATTTTACAAAGGCCGTCCGGAGTCTGAGAAAAAGGAAAAGAAAGCCGGGACGGACAGGTATCTTGTAACATTAAAAGTGGTTGATGAAGACGGTGATCCGATCAGCGGAGCCGTGATTATGATAAAAGGTTCGTCGAGCGGAACCGTGACCGGCGTCGACGGGAAAGGTTTTCTTATGTGCGTGCCGGGAACGGACGTTCTTGCAGTCTCGCAAATCGGTTACAGGACTGAATCCGTAAAACTCGTGAATGACAATTATGAATACACGGTTGCTCTGACGGGGTCGCCGGAAGAAGCGGTAAAAGGGTCGGATCTGGAGGTCTCACAAGGGACTCAGGATAATGAGCTGGTTCTTTCGCTCGGCTCTCCGGATGTCCGGGTCAGGAGTTCTTCCGTAAATTTGGAAAAATATAATGGGAAACTTCCGAAAGAGTTGGAGTTCCAGCTTTTATGCCGGGATCTCCAGTTCGGGAATCGATTGCCGGAGGCAGAGAAAACCAAGGCACAAATAAAGTTGAACCGCATTATTAAAAAAATGCAGACCAAAACCATTTTTGGTGGACGGGATTTTAGAAAGGCCATCGCCGATGCCATGGAATCCGACGAATATGCCGAGCTGAAAACCCTTGTGTACGGTTCTGCCGAATAAAAAATGCGTAAAGTGCGTTTGGCCGTTTTCGGGTACGGCAACAGGGCAAAGAAATATCTGACTTATCTCGAATCGCATCCCGGCGAAATCGAATTGGCCGGAATCGTGGATATCGACAAGGGCCGCTTGGAGGAAGCAAGACAGAAGTATCCTTCATGCGGTCAGATATTTTATTCTTCTTCCGATGACTTTTTTTCATCCGCCGACAACGTGGATGCGGTCATAATCGGAACGCCCGACGATACCCATTACGGACTTTGCATGAAGGCATTGGAACATGGCTGCCATGTCCTTCTCGAAAAACCGGCTGCCCAGACGATGAGTCAATGCCGGGACATAATGGCCGAATCGGCAAGACAGAAGGCCCATGTCATCCTGTGTTATGTACTGAGGTATCATCCGTTGTATGCCTGCCTGAAGGAAATCCTCGCCTCCGCGAAATACGGGGACATAGTGTCCATCAACCATATCGTGAACGTAGGCATAGACCGTACTTGTCACACCTTTGTCCGCGGCCCGTGGGGCGACAGCATGACTACAAATCCGATGATTGTCTCCAAATGCTGCCACGATCTCGACCTGATAGTCTGGCTTACGGGACAGAAGGCGAAACGGGTCTCGTCTTTCGGCTCGCTCAAGTGGTTCAGGGCGGAAAACGCCCAGCAGGGAAGTGCGGGGCGCTGTATAGACTGCGGCATCGAGAATCGATGCCCGTTTTCCGCCCCTGACCTGTATCTGAGACGTAAGGAATGGACAGGAAATTTCATCGTCCCTCAGGGAAGCACCCTTGAAGAGGTCCTTGAAAAGGAAATGCGGGAGGGAAGATACGGACGTTGCGTCTATCATTGCGACAATGACGTGGTCGACCATCAGGTCCTGTCCATGGTGATGGACAACGATATTGTAGTTACCCTTTCCATGGATTGTTTTACCATGAAGGACAGCAGGATTACTGACATCAAATGCGTTTTCGGAGAAATCACCGTTCAGGACAACATGATAAGGGCAAGGGATTTCAATACCGGGGAAGAATCCGTCTGGGACTTTTCCTCCGTGGCCGGTCTGCCTCTTCATGCCGGAGCGGATCTGAAGATAGTGGAAGAATTTATCGGCAAGGTCAGGGCGTCCAAAGAGACGGAACGCACGGATAAAGCCGCTGCAAGCGGCGCTCCGGAGATTTCCAATTCGATGGAAAGCCACAGGATATGTTTCATGGCGGAAGAAAGCCGCCTTTCCGGTATGACGGTCAGCGATATCTGACCATGTCGGACAAATAGATTTTCATGAATTGACAGTAAAGGAAAAAATATCGCTATTCCCTCATTTGCCCGGAGTGTACCGGTATTACGACGCTGCGGGCAATGTCATTTATGTGGGCAAGGCCAAAGATCTGCACAAGCGGGTGGCCCAGTATTTCGTCTCTCCCGAGAGGCTGACACGCAAGACAGCGATAATGGTATCCAAAATCGCCGACGCTCAGTATTCCGTCGTGGATTCTGAGGCTGACGCCCTTCTGTTGGAAAACAATCTCATCAAGCAGTACAAGCCCAAATACAATATCCTTCTCAAGGATTCCAAGACCTATCCGTGGATTTGCATAAGCGCCGACGACTATCCGAAGGTTTTTCTGACACGGCGAATGGAAAAGAACGGGTCAAGGTATTTCGGGCCGTACAGTTCGGTGATGCACGCAAGGAACCTGCTCGAACTTTTTTCCGAACTCTATCCCCTGCGGACCTGCAACAACAGGATTACATCCGACGCCATTCTCCGCAGAAAATTCCGCCCCTGCCTGAATTTCCATATCGGGAAATGCCGGGGCTGCTGTATCGGAGCCATTTCCAAGAAAGAGTACAATGACAATATCGAGGAAATAGCACGTCTGCTCAAGGGGGGCGGACGTGAAATGATAAGACATTACAGGAAACTGATGGAAGAAGCCTCCGCAGACCTTGATTTCGAAGCCGCCGAGGTCTACAGGCTGAAAATGCAGTCGCTTGAGAAACATTACGGCAAATCCCTGATTGTGAACAGTTCTATCGGCAGCGTAGACGTATTTTCCCTTGTGTTCGATGCCAACGAAGCCTACGGGAATTTCATGCGGCTTCATGACGGGGCGGTCATACAGTCTCTTAATCTCGGTTTCAGAATGAACATAGAAGAGGAGCAGTCCACCGTCCTCGGCCTTTTCATAGCCGAAATCAGGGAAAAATTCGGTGAATTGTCCAGGGAAGTCATCGTTCCGTTCAAGCCTGACGTGGAAATGGACTCGGTCGAATTCAGGATCCCGGTCAGAGGGGACAAACTCGCCCTGCTCGAACTCAGTCTGAAAAATGCCAAGGAAATGCGTTTCAACGCCCTGAAACAGCAGGAGCATACGGACCCGGACGAATTCAGGATGAAGGTGATGGAAGAACTGAGGACGGCTCTCGGCATGCAGGAGCTGCCGAGACATATTGAATGCTTCGACAATTCCAATATTCAGGGTACGAATCCGGTGGCTTCATGTGTCGTGTTCAGAAACGCCGAGCCCTCGAAAAGCGATTACCGGCATTTCAAGATAAAGACAGTAATCGGGGCGAATGATTATGCCTCGATGAAAGAAGTGGTGAACAGGCGGTATTCGAGGATGCTGACGGAAAATCCTGACGACCTGCCGCAACTTGTCGTGATAGACGGCGGCAAGGGCCAGCTTGATTTCGCTTATCAGGCGCTTGCGGAACTCGGCCTGACGGACAAACTGACTGTAATCGGGCTTGCAAAGCGGATGGAGGAGGTTTTCCGGGTCGGAGATCCCTATCCGCTGTTCCTGGACCGCAATTCACAGGCTTTGAAAGTCCTGCAGAGGATAAGGGACGAAGCGCACAGATTCGGGATTACACACCATCGCAACCTGAGGAGCAAGGCACAGATCCAGTCCGTGCTCAGGGAAATAAAAGGTGTAGGGGAGAAGACGGAACAACGCCTGCTGATGCACTACGGGAGCGTCGCAAGGATTGCCGCTGCGAGTGTCGAGGACCTTGCCGGCCTGATCGGGAAAGACCTTGCGCAGCGGGTACATGATACATTGACACAATAATTGTGTGTACAACGGACTGGATCGCCTCACGTTGACCGGCTGTTCCTCCTTGTCATACCTGAATTGCATGGACAACAATATTTCATACCTTGACGTAAGCGACTGTCCGCAGCTGGACC
This sequence comes from uncultured Bacteroidales bacterium, assembly GCA_944323245.1. GTDB lineage: Bacteria > Bacteroidota > Bacteroidia > Bacteroidales > UBA932 > Cryptobacteroides. The sequence continues at coordinate 83,186 of CALURT010000008.1, read as the reverse complement.
ACCTTGTCTGTACGTCCAATTCCCTGACAAGCGTGGATGTACGCAATAATCCGCTCCTGACGACCTTGGACTGCGGAGACAACAGTCTGTCATCCGTCGATATCGGTGGAAATCCGTTGTTGGAATATCTCAACTGTGTGTCATGTGGCATGACCCGGCTCGACGTAAGCGACAATCCGGCATTGGTCAATCTGTATTGCTATGACAATGACTTGTCCCACATAGATTTGAGCCATAATCCGAACTTGGAGGTCCTTTATACCGGCATCGATGACTATTACGGCGGACTCGGAAATCCCCTCTCTTCCCTTGACGTGAGCAAATGTCTTAAACTCAGGGATCTGTCCTGTACGGCAAATAACCTTTCCTATTTGGATCTGAGCAATAACGTGCTCCTTGAATCGCTTTGCCTCATACGATATAAGAAGCATAGAGTATGAGTACGGGGCGGACATCATAGAATATGTACAATAATCAAGAAAATTTCGTTTTTCGGGATTTTTTTATTTACTTTGCACCCCGATAACATGCTGAACAAGTGTATATAAACATAAACTATTATTAATTTAAACTTTTCAATTATGTCAGAAGTTGCAGCAAAAGTAAAGGAAATCATCGTTGACAAATTGGGCGTTGATGCATCTGAAGTGACTGAGTCAGCGAGCTTCACAAATGACCTTGGAGCAGACTCTCTTGATACTGTAGAGCTCATCATGGAATTTGAAAAAGCTTTCAACATCACTATTCCTGACGAGGACGCCGGAGAGAAGATTTCCACAGTAAAGGACGCTATCGATTATATCGAAAATAAGCTCAACGCTTAATTACAACGTCTGATAAAAATAAGGAGGGACGACCCGATTGCGGGTCGTCCCTCCTCTTTTTGTTTCATCCCTGTGTCATCCCGACCGAACATAGCGGGAGGGATCTGCCGGCTCATGGAGACAGATGGTTCGACTTCGGACTGCGTCCTCCGCTCACCATGACACCGACATTATATATCAGTTCCGGTTGGCGGTTTTGGGGACGGAATACGTGATCCGCACTCTCGGCTTGTTCCCGTCGCCGTCGCTGTCCGGACCCCGCAGTACGCCTGCATAATACCTGTCCCTGTCCAACTGGTATGTCGTTGTGCCTGAAGACTGGTTGCTCGAATACTGGGCGGCCAATGCGTAATTGATATAGTTGTTGTATCCGTAATAGCTGTTGTATCCGCCATATCCGTATCCGTAATACCCTCCGTATCCACCGTAACCGTATCCGTAAGGGTCGTAGATGCTGTTGAGGTAATTGTAATACAGCAGATTTGAATAATAGTCGTTCATGCTGCTTGACGAAGATTCTTCGACGGTTTCCAAGGCCATTATCAGCAGCCAGATGTCATACTGGCTTATGTCAGTGTCCTCATTGTCGGAGAGTCTAAGGATTTCCTGCAGATGGTGCCCGATGTCAGGGGTGTAGCAGCAGAGAGACCTGTTGATATCCCCGGGATCCTCAGTATCTATGCTCGTATCCGTAAGTCCTGCAAAGGATACGTATTTCTTGTTCGCATCTTCACTGTCCGTGGTCCGTATGCGGCAGGTCGGGCTCAACTGTACTGGATACCGGTCTATGGCCCCGTCTTCATACGGAAAATCGAACGGCATGACAAGGCTCGCCTTGTTGATGATGACGGCCTCAGGATTGATGCCGTCCTTTGCGAAAAGGGCAAGACAGCTGTCCGTGAGTTCCTTGGCCGATATGACAGGCTTCACCCCGCCGCCGCCTTCCACATATATTTTGTCCGATGCGGTTTCAGGAACCGTTCCCGTCTGGTGAACCGACAGATTCAGGGCATATTGTGGCGTACGGGTATCGTTTGCATACATGCTCTCGGCCTCCTGGTATATCGACATGTCCTGTGCTCCGAAGAAAAAGAGGAATGACGTGTCGACATTTTCCCGGGTCCCGTAAGTGGAAGTGAATTTCAGTTCGGCATAACTGCCGGATATGTAATAGGAATCCTGAATCTCGATTGAAAGGTTGAAAAGGTTGATTCTGCCTCCCGTGGAGGTCTGGTCATCCACCGACAGGTATATTCCGGGGAGCACCTTCACGTAATTGCTCACGGAATCGAGGGTCATGCTTTTTAATTTGTCGATATACATCTGACCGAATTCCTCGGAAAAGTCGAAGGAGAGGGAATCACCTCCGGTGTAGAGCGGAATGCCGTTGCTTATCCGCTTGCCTATTTTCAGATTCTTTCCGGAACTGACATAGACGTCGTCTTCCCCAATTTCTTCATCCAAGGCGAATACATTGATATTCTGAATGATCTGCTCCTGGCTTGCATCCGGGAAAGAGACGGTATCCTTCACTGCCGAAAAGTGGAACTGCCGGATTACGGGATTTTCACCGAAATCCAGTTCCTTTGAAATAGGTATGAGGGTAAAAGCAGAACTTTTGGTGGTAAGGCCGAAAACGGGATCCATTACGGACCCTATGGTGATTCTCGAGGAACTGTATGCCGACAGGCTGTCTGCCGGTTTCATTTTAATGTCCTTGAGTTCGAACTCCTTGACATACACATCATACTGATGCCTTGTAGGGATGTACTCTTTTCCGAGTTCCTCGTTTATGTAGACGCATGATGCGGCAAGGCAAAGCATCGGCATCATGACCGACAGTTTTCTGCCTGTACGGAACAATGACAATTTCATTTTTCAGACAAGATCATAAAAATTGTTGTAATCATCGACGAACGAGCCGTCCTTCAACGAGTCTTCCTTATATGGAAGAAGCGGCAGCCCGCTCTGTCTGCAGAACGACATGAGTTCTTCCGGAATGTCTCCGCTCCCGAAAATCACCCCGTCTGCATTAAGCACGGCCAATTTAGCAAGATTTATGCCCGTAGGTTCGGAAAGAATGGAAACATCTTCCGCTCCGACGCCTCCGTAGAGGATTTTCGATGAAAAATCCTCGGAAAAATCCGTTTCCGGAGTATCTCCGTACAGGGACAGTATTATTTTGCTGTTCGAGAAAATAGGGTCGTCGATGTATGCTTTTTTCAAATACAGAGGCAGGACCTGTGTAATCCATCCGTGGCAATGTATTATATCCGGTGCCCAACGCAGTTTCTTGACTGTTTCCAGAACCCCGCGGGCGAAAAAGACGGCCCGCTCGGCGTTGTCCTCGAAAAATTTTCCGGACTCGTCACAGAACACCTGTTTCCTGTGGAAATAGTCTTCGTTGTCGATGAAATATACCTGCATCCTTGCGGCAGGGATAGACGCCACTTTTATGACCAAAGGCCTGTCCACATCGTTTATGATGATGTTCATGCCGGACAGCCGGATGACCTCGTGAAGCTGGTTCTTGCGTTCGTTGATGCAGCCGTATCTCGGCATGAATGAGCGTATTTCCTTTTTCCGTTCCTGTATTCCTTGAGGGAGAAATCTTCCAATGCGGGATATTTCGGATTCCGGCAGATACGGAAATATCTCCGAATTGACAAACAATACTCTTTTAACAGAATCCCCCATGATAAATAACGTTTTTTGGACAAAATCTCAACAAAGATAATAATTTTTTTTGATATTTAACTATCTTTGAGGCCGATTGGAGTTCTATTGCTCATGGGAAAAGAAGATAGAGGTATTCTTAACAGAAGATTGAGGAGCGCGTATCTGTCGTCCGTAATCAGTATCAGTCTCGTATTGCTGCTTGTAGGGATGGCGAGCCTGTTGCTTGTCAATGCAAGGTCCGTATCCGATTATTTCAAGGAAAACATGCAGGTTTCCGTCATGCTCGACAGGAATGTATCGGAGAAGAAGGCCATGGATCTCCAGGCCGTGATAGATACCATGCGGTTCATCAAGTCCACGGAATTCATATCGGCGGAGCAGGGCAGGAGGGAAATGACGGCCTTGCTCGGCGAGGATTTCTTAGATGTGTTCGAGACTTCTCCCATTCCTATTTCAATAGATGTCACACTGAAGGCGGAGTATGTGTCTTCCGACAGCCTGGAAATTGTGAAGACGGAACTTCTTGCCTTTCCGGCGGTGGATGAAGTCGTGTACCAGAGGTCGCTTGTGGACGCCCTCAATGCAAACCTGAGCAGGATTTCCCTTGTGCTCGGCATTTTCATCGCCCTGCTGCTCTTCATTTCATTCGTGCTCATAAACAACACCATACGCCTGAGCATCTATGCCAGGAGGTTTACCATACATACCATGAAACTTGTCGGGGCCACGAAAGCCTTTATCAGGGCGCCGTTTCTGCTGCAGTCCGCTTTTCAAGGGCTTTTCGCTTCCATGATAGCCATAGCTGCATTGGTCGGGGCGCTCTTTTTCCTCAGGAGCGAGTTTGCTGGGCTTTTCGGTATTTTCAGGCTTGAACTCCTGCTTGTGGTGATGGGCATAGTGATAGCTTCCGGGCTGCTGATATGTGTGGCGAGCACTTGGTTTGTGGTGAACAGATTGGTGTCTCTCAGAAAGGACGATTTATATTATTGATTGTAACAGATTACAGATTATGGATAATATGCCGATTACACCGAAGGGATTGAGACTCCTTTTAGCGGGAGTGGTCCTTATGATTTGCGGTTATATTCTGATGGCCGGAGGCGGTATCAAGGACCCTCAGGTCTTCAATTACGACATGTTTGATTTCAGGCGTCTTGTGGCGGCTCCCGTTGTCATCATAACGGGTATCGTCGTCATCATCTGCGCCATTATGCATAAGGAAAAAGACAGTAAAAGCAATTAATCTATGGAATGGTTTGAAGCAATAATCCTCGGATTGGTCCAGGGACTTACGGAATTTCTGCCGGTCAGCAGCAGTGGACATCTTGTCATCGGACGCGAACTCCTCGGAGTGGAATCCTCTGACGATCTGGTCTTCGAAGTGGTGGTACATGCCGCTACAGTATTGAGTACCATCGTCGTTTTCAGGAAAACGATCTGGAATCTCCTGAAAGGACTGTTCAAGTTCAAATACAACGACGAGACCGATTATATATTGAAGATATGCGTGTCGATGATTCCGGTATTCATCATAGGCATGTTTTTCAAGGATTTTGTCGAGGGCCTTTTCACTTCCATCTATGTGGTGGGCGGCGCACTGCTCATGACGGCCTGCCTGCTGTTCTTTTCGGACCTCGCATCCAATCCCCGGAGAAAATCCGCAGCGACCTGTATCGCTGAAAACAAATACCGTTCGGGCATTTCATACTGGCAGGCATTTGCCGTGGGCCTCGGTCAGGCATTTGCCGTCATTCCCGGACTCTCGCGCTCCGGTACCACCATTTCCACGGGACTTATCTGCGGAGTCAAACGCAGCGCTATGGCCCAGTTCTCGTTCCTCATGGTCCTTGTGCCTATCCTCGGGGAAACCTTCCTCCAGCTTGTCGGCGGGGAAATGGCGGAGTCGTCCATCGGTGCGCTGCCGCTGATATTGGGCTTCCTTTCCGCTTTCCTGTCGGGACTTTTTGCCTGCAAGGCCATGATAGCCCTTGTCAAAAAGGCAAAACTGAGCTGGTTCGCCCTTTACTGCGTCATCGTGGCGATATGCATATTCATATTTGCTTAGGCGCCGTCTGTCGGTCGCATGATTTATGGAAGCCGCACATCCTCTGACATATTTCGTCGCCGATGTCCATCTCGGTCTTGATGTCAATGACCCAAAGGACAGGGAACGCCGGTTTGTCGGATTTCTCAGGTCACTGCCGCCTGAAACGGAGGCCGTGTATCTTCTCGGCGACATCTGGGATTTCTGGTACGAATACAGGGATGTCGTGCCCAAAGGCTATGTGCGTGTCCTTTCGGCACTGACTGACCTTATGGATGCCGGCGTCCGCATATACTTTTTTCAGGGTAACCATGACGTCTGGACATACCGCTATTTCGAAGAACTGGGAATGGTCAGACTCACACAGCCTGCCGTCGTCGATATCGGCGGGACGAAATTCTGTCTCGGTCACGGTGACGGATTGGGTCCCGTCCCAGCAGGCTACAGGATGCTGAGGGCGGTTTTCCATAACCGCTTCCTTCAGTCTCTGTTCAGCATGTTGCATCCGAGAATGGCGTTCGCCTTGGGCAATTCATGGTCCAAACGCAGCCGCTTGGGCCGTAAGGAGAAGTATTTTTTCAAGGGAAAGGACGAGCCGATATACAGGTTCGCCGAGGAATTCGAAAAGAGGACTCCCGTGGATTATTTCATTTTCGGGCATTATCATGTGGACGTGAAGATGAGGACGCCTGGCGGAGCCGACCTTATTATCCTGAAAGACTGGATGGAGTCCTCTCCTTATCTGTATTTCGACGGGATTTCGACAGTCGGAGGATATTTCCAGAACAAGGAAAAGTAAAGACGCTCGAATTCGCCTTCTTCCCAAAGTTCCACAAGTTCTTCTATTGCCCGGTCCTCTCCGTCCGGGTCATACGGCTTTTTCAGGTCAGTGCCGAAAATCCTGGCTATCCCTTGCCAGAATCCGGCCGCCATCCCGTTTTTGTACCCTTTTATAATATTGAATGAAGTCTTGCCGCATTCCCTGTCGATGAGTTTCATCAGCAGCATTCCCTGCGAGACGGTGAGGTTTCTCAGAGGCTTTTCGAACACGTTGAACAGCTCCTTCTGCTTCTCCGCTATGTAGCGTTCCCGCTTTCCTCTTTTAAGGTTGTCGGCGATGATGGTGCTGTCGACTTCTTCCACGAGTTTCCTTGCGACAAGGGCATACGGGTAGGTCTTGCTGAAATTGTGTACGAGCCTGTAGTATTTTCTCCATTCGCGTCCTTTCTGCTTCGGAAGCCGGGCATAGACCTTGGCTTCGGGCAGTTCGTCCATATAAACGGTGTCCTTACCCTCGACCCTGTATCCGAGATAGTCCTGTCCGTAAGCCGCCGTCGCCATGAACAGGACGGCAAGCTGGACGATGATGTAAAGTCCTATGTTTCCGGTGTTTTTCATTCGCAGTCTGCAAATCCCTGCAAAAATACAAAAAAAGGAATACAGACAAGGTGCCGATACCTGTTTCCGATGCAGTCCAAAATGCGCTGATAAATTTTTCAACACTGTTTATAAGTGCATGATAACCCCGCTGTTAGCATAAAAATTTTTCGGTCGAAAATGCAAGAAAATTTCTCGAAAAATATTTGCAAATCAGAAAAAATGACTATCTTTGCAGTCCCTTAATTGAGGATAAGTCCGCCCAACCAGCTGATACTCAATTATTTAAGGAATTTGAACAAATTATTAAAGTAATAAAACAATGTTACAACCGAAGAAAACAAAATTTAGAAGGCAGCAGAAAGGCCGCATGAAGGGTCTGGCCCAGAGGGGAAACCAGCTCGCATTCGGTTCTTTCGGTATCAAGACCTTGGAAAATTGTTGGCTTACCGGTCGACAGATTGAGGCGGCCCGTCAGGCAGTCGTGCGTTATATGAAACGTGAAGGTAAGATCTGGATCAGGATTTTCCCTGACAAGCCGTACACCAAGAAACCTGCCGAAGTGCGTATGGGTAAAGGTAAGGGTAATCCGGAAGGATTTGTTTGTCCTGTTACCCCTGGCCGCATCCTGATTGAGGCGGAGGGAGTTCCGATGGCTGTTGCGAAAGAGGCCTTGCGTCTCGGAGCGCAGAAACTGCCGGTGACGACCAAATTCGTTGTTCGCAGAGATTATGTTGAATAATTTAATGGAGAAAGAAAATGAAAGCATCTGAAGTACGTGAAATGTCCATAAGCGACCTCCGTGAGCGCATCGAGGCTGAGAAAGCCGCACTGGACACAATGAAGATTAACCATGCGATTTCTCCATTAGAGGATACATCCAAGGTTAAAAAAGCCAGAAGGGATATTGCAAGAATGATGACGATTCTGGCCGAAAAAGAAAAACAGAACTAAAAATTCAGTCTGATGGAAAGAAATCTTCGTAAGGAAAGAATAGGTGTTGTGGTCAGCAACAAAATGGATAAATCCATCGTTGTAGCAGTAGCCAGAAGGGAAAAACACCCGATTTACGGTAAATTCGTAAAGAAGACCACCAAGTTCGTCGCTCATGATGAAAAGAACGAGTGCAGCGAAGGCGATACGGTTCGCATTATGGAAACCCGTCCGTTGAGCAAGACAAAGAACTGGAGATTAGTAGAAATCGTAGAAAAAGTTAAATAGCAATGATACAGCAGGAATCACGTTTACAGGTGGCAGACAACAGCGGTGCAAAGGAAGTTCTTTGTATCCGTGTGCTTGGAGGTACACGCCGCCGTTATGCAAGAGTCGGCGACAAGATAGTCGTTGCGGTAAAGAGCGCTATCCCGGGTGGGGACGCAAAGAAAGGTTCGGTATCCAAGGCTGTAGTTGTCCGTACCAAAAAGGAAATTCGCAGACCGGACGGATCGTATATCCGTTTCGATGACAATGCCTGCGTGCTTCTCAACAATCAGGGCGAGGTCCGCGGAACGCGTATCTTCGGTCCTGTAGCAAGGGAGCTCCGTGAAAATTACATGAAAATCGTTTCATTGGCACCAGAAGTACTTTAATCCGAACAGTTATGAAAAAATTACATATCAAAAAAGGCGATACGGTGTATGTGAACGCCGGTAACGACAAGGGGAAGACAGGAAAGGTGCTTGAGGTGATTGTTTCCAAGGATCGCGCTATCGTAGAAGGAATCAACATGGTGAGCAAGCATACCAAACCTAATTCCAAGAATCCGCAGGGCGGTATTGTTAAACAGGAAGCAGGGATTCATATTTCGAATCTTCAACTTGTAGATCCGTCGAAAGGCGGCCCGACAAGAATCGGACGCAAGTTCGTGGATGGAAAGAAAGTCCGTTATGCTAAAAAATCTGGAGAGGAGATTAAATAATGGCAAAGACTAAGAATACGACAGCAGCCAGCAGTGCTGTTCCGGCATCGTACGTTCCTACCCTGAAAAAACAGTACAGGGAAGTAATCGTGCCGAAGCTGATGAAAGAGTTTTCTTACGGCACGATCATGCAGGTGCCTAAGCTCGTGAAGATTACCATCAACCAGGGTATCGGAGACGCTACCGGTGACAAGAAACTCGTCGAGACTGCACAGCAGGAACTTTCGGCAATTACCGGTCAGAAAGCCGTTGCCACGACTTCAAGAAAGGATATCTCCAACTTCAAGTTGCGTAAGGGTATGCCTATCGGCGTGAAAGTGACGCTCCGCAACACGAAAATGTATGAATTCCTTGAGAGGCTTATCCGTGTTTCCCTCCCTCGTATCAGGGACTTCAACGGAATTTCCGAGAAATTGGACGGAAAGGGAAATTACACTCTCGGTATCAAGGAGCAGATAATTTTCCCGGAAATCGACATTGACAAGATTTCGAAAATCCTCGGAATGGAAATCACATTCGTAACTACTGCAAAGACGGACGAAGAAGCTCATGCCCTTTTGCGTGAATTCGGCCTGCCTTTCAAAAAACATAACAACTAAAGGAGAAGTAAGATGGCAAAAGAATCAATGAAAGCCCGCGAAGTGAAACGCGCCAAATTGGTTGCCAAGTATGCAGCGAAAAGGAAGGCCCTGAAAGAAGCCGGAGACTGGGCTGCTCTTGACAAACTCCCGAAGAATTCAAGCCCTTGCCGTATGCACAACCGCTGCTCACTCACCGGTCGTCCGAAGGGATACATGCGCATGTTCGGCATAAGCCGTATCCAGTTCCGTGAGATGGCTAGCAACGGTTTGATTCCAGGCGTCAAGAAAGCCAGCTGGTAAGAGACATTACTTAAATTTCACAATATTTATTAACAATGGATATCGGGCGTCTAAGGCGCCGGTCCGCAAAAAGACAAAAAAATGACTGATCCAATTGCAGATTATCTGACAAGAATTCGCAATGCTTACCTCGCAGGTAAGAAGATTGTGGAGATCCCGTCTTCCAAAATGAAGATGGCCATCACCAAAATTCTTTGCGAGAAGGGTTATATCCTCAGCTACAAGATAGTTGAAGGTACCCCGTACAACACCATCAAAATCGCTCTCAAGTATCATCCTCAGACGAAGACGGCTGCCATCAAGAAGATCATCCGTATCTCCAAGCCGGGTCTCAGGAAATACACGGATGTCGAAAACATGCCGCGTGTCCTCAACGGACTCGGAATAGCCATCCTTTCCACCTCCAAGGGTATCATCACCGACAAGGAGGCGAAAGAGCTGAATGTAGGCGGCGAAGTCGTATGTTATGTATATTAATTTAAAGGAAACTTATAATGTCAAGAATTGGTAAATTACCTGTACACCTTCCTGCCAAGGTTACCGTTGAGGTATTGCCTGGCAATGTGGTAAAGGTTAAAGGACCTCTCGGCGAGCTGAGTCAGAAGGTTGACCCGGCCATAACGGTGACCGTAGAGGGAAATGAAGTAAAACTGACCCGTCCTACCGATCTTCCGAGACACCGTTCTCTTCACGGTCTTTACAGGGCTCTGATCCACAACATGGTTGTCGGCGTGTCCGAAGGCTTCACCATCAGGCAGGAACTTGTCGGTGTGGGTTATCGTGTGGAAGCCAAAGGCCAGGTTCTCGAGTTCTCTCTCGGATATTCGCATGACATCCATTTCATGCTTCCTGCAGAGGTTAAGGGAGAAGCAGAACCGGTGAAGAAGGGTGCAAACCCTGTTCTCGTGCTCAAGAGCATAGACAAACAGCTTGTAGGTCAGGTTGCTGCCAAGATACGTTCTCTGCGCAAACCGGAACCTTACAAGGGCAAGGGTATCAAGTTTGTCGGCGAACAGCTTCGTCGCAAGGCCGGCAAGTCAGCAGGAGCTAAATAATAGGAGGATTGAGTTATGGCATTGAATAAAATTGAAAGAAGAAAAAGAATTCACTACCGTATACGTAAAGTCGTCAATGGTACTGCTGAAAGGCCGAGAATGGTTGTATTCAGAAGCAACAAGCAGATTTATGTTCAGGTTATCGATGATACCAAGGGTGTAACACTTTGTGCAGCGGCTTCGAATGACAAGGCTCTCGCAGCTGACTGCAAGGGAAAATCCGGTATCGCTGCCGCCGCTATCGTCGGAAAGGCCATAGCAGAGCGTGCACAGGCCAAGGGAATCACTACGATTTCATTCGACCGCGGAGGTTACCTGTATCACGGAAGAGTTAAGAGTTTGGCTGATGCTGCCCGTGAAGGCGGTTTAATTTTCTAAAATAAGACTATGGCAAATACAAATGTTAAAAGAGTAAAGACAACTGATCTTGAATTGAAAGACAGGTTGGTAGCCATCCAGAGAGTGACAAAGGTCACTAAGGGTGGTCGTCACTTCAGCTTTGCTGCCATTGTTGTGGTAGGTGACGAGAACGGCGTTGTAGGTTATGGTCTTGGAAAAGCCAACGAAGTGACTACAGCGATTTCAAAAGGCATTGAGGATGCCAAGAAGAATCTTGTAAAGGTTCCGGTCCTCAATAAAACCATTCCTCACGAGCAGGAAGCCAAGTTCGGAGGAGCCAAGGTATTCATGAAGCCTGCAGCTCCCGGAACAGGAGTCAAGGCAGGAGGTGCAATGCGTGCAGTATTCGAGTCCGTAGGTATTCAGAATGTGCTCGCCAAGTCCAAAGGTTCTTCGAACCCGCACAACCTCGTGAAAGCTACCGTTGCGGCTTTGGTCGAAATGAGGGATGCATATACGATTGCCGGACTTCGCGGTATTCCTATGAGCAGAGTATTTAAAGGTTAAGGAGGAGAAGAAATGGCAAAACTTAGAATAACTCAGATCAAAAGCAAAAACGGAGCTACCAAGAGACAGATTGCCAATCTTCAGTCTCTCGGAATCCACAGATTGCATCAGACGGTGGAGATCGAACTCACTCCTGTCAGAAAGGGAATGCTTGAGAAGGTTCTTCATCTTGTCAAAGTAGAGGAAATTTAATCATGGAGGATTGAGAAGATGAAATTACATAATTTGAAACCTGCGGCAGGTTCGACCGGCAGAGAAAAAAGACTCGGACGCGGAGAAGGTTCCGGCCACGGCGGCACTTCCACCCGCGGACACAAGGGAGCCAAGGCCCGCTCAGGATATTCCCGTAAAATAGGATTCGAAGGCGGCCAGATGCCTATCCAGAGAAGATTGCCTAAGTTCGGCTTTACAAATCCGACGAGGGTGGAATACAAAGGTATCAACGTAGCTGCTCTTCAGGCTTTGTCCGAGAAACTCGGCACCAATGTAATCAATCTTGAGACCCTGAGAGATGCCGGATTCGTATCCAAGAACAAGCTTGTCAAGATTCTCGGCAACGGCGAACTTACAGCCAAGCTCGAAGTTTCGGCAAACGCTTTCTCGAAATCGGCTCAGGCCAAGATAGAAGCCGTCGGGGGAACTGCAACTACAATTGAGTAACAATGAAGAAGTTTATCCAGACTATACAGAACATCTTCAAGATTGAAGAACTGCGCAAGAGAATCGTGTACACGATTCTTTTGCTGCTGGTGTACCGACTCGGCTGTTTTGTCGTTCTTCCGGGCATCGATTCGTCCCAACTGGCAACTCTCCAGAGCAATTCTCAGGAAGGTCTTGTCGGTCTCCTGAACATGTTCTCCGGAGGAGCTTTCGGTAACGCTTCAATTTTTGCCCTCGGTGTGATGCCGTACATCTCGGCGTCCATCGTCATCCAGCTTCTCGGCGTTTTCGTTCCGTACTTCAGGAAACTGCAGATGGAAGGGGAAAGCGGTCGCAGAAAGATGAACCAGCTTACAAGGTATCTGACCATCGTGATTCTCTGTATCCAGGGTCCGGCCTATATGGCTTCACTCCACAGCCAGATTCCGGAAAGCGCATTCATCGCAGTGCATAATCTCGGCTGGAGCAACTTCATGTTCAACTTGGTGTCCACGATTATCCTTGTGGGCGGTACCATGTTCGTGATGTGGCTCGGTGAAAGGATTACTGACAGGGGTATCGGCAACGGTATTTCGCTCATCATCATGGTCGGTATCATCGCCCGTCTCCCTTATGCACTTACCGCTGAAATCGGAGCAAAGGTCAATGAGACGACAGGTGGTGTCCTCGTGCTTATCGTGGAACTCGTAATCCTGTTCCTTGTATTCGTTGCAGCCATTGCTCTTGTACAGGGTGTAAGGAAAGTTCCGGTACAGTATGCCAAGAGAATCGTGGGCAACAAGCAGTACGGTGGTGTACGTCAATATATTCCTATGAAAATCAATGCGGCAGGAGTCATGCCTATCATTTTTGCACAGGCGCTGATGCTCTTCCCTCTGATTTTCTCACAGTTCGACGCTACCCGCGGTCTTGCTGCGACACTGAGCGATTATACCGGCGTATGGTATAACCTCATATTCTTCCTCCTTGTAGTGGTATTTACGTATTTCTACACTGCCGTCACTGTCCAGCCTAATGCCATGGCGGAGCAGATGAAGCAGAACAACGGATTTATCCCGGGAGTGAAACCAGGTAAAAAGACGGCTGAGTATCTCGACTCCATCATGTCGAAAATTACTCTTCCGGGCTCGATATTCCTCGGTCTGATCGCCATACTTCCTGCTTTTGCAATGATTTGTGGCGTGAATAACCAGTTTGCAAGTTTCTATGGAGGTACTTCCCTCCTGATTCTTGTCGGTGTCGTACTGGATACCCTTCAGCAGATCGAGAGTCACTTGCTTATGCGTCATTATGACGGACTGATGAAGACCGGTCGCCTGAAAGGACGTTCCGGAATGTAATTCGATAAAAGTTCTTTGGAAGATGGTAAAGCCCAAGACAGAAGAAGAGATAGAGCTGATGCGCGAGAATGCCATTCTCGTATCCAAGACATTGGCTGAGGTCGGTAGACATGTGGCTCCCGGTGTGACAACTCTTGAGTTGAATAGAGTCGCTGAGACCTTTATCCGTGATCACGGTGCTATCCCGAGTTTTCTGGGTTACGAAGGCTTCCCTGCTGCGTTGTGCATTTCCGTAAACGATACTGTGGTGCACGGTTTCCCTTCGGATTATGTCCTGAAGGAAGGAGACATCGTCTCGGTGGACTGCGGTACGCTGTATAAGGGATATAACGGTGATTCGGCCTACACTTTCCCGGTAGGGGAAGTGGATGCCGAAACGGCCGAACTCCTGAGAGTGACCAAGGAATCCCTTTACAAAGGAATCGAAAAGGCAGTGGACGGGAACAGGATCGGCGATATAGGACACGCGGTGCAAACGTATGCCGAGTCGTTCGGGTTCTCCGTTGTCCGTGAATTGGAAGGACACGGAATCGGAAAGCACATGCACGAAAATCCTGGTGTGCCGAATTACGGCAAACAGGGACGTGGTGCAAAGCTTGTCGATGGAATGACTATTTGTATCGAACCGATGATAAACGCTGGTACCCGCGGAGTGTATTTGGCTAAAAATGGTTGGGAAGTACACACTGCGGACCGGAAAAATTCGGCTCATTACGAACTTACGGTTGTTGTCAGAAAAGGCGTTCCTGAAATACTGTCTACCTTTGAGTTTATCGAAAATCCCGATGTTAAATTTTAAAGTGATATTTTAATGCCGAAACAGTCAGCGATAGAACAGGAAGGCGTAATCATAGAAACGCTACCGAATGCAATGTTCAAAGTCGAATTGGAAAACGGTCATGTGATACTGGCCCATATTTCCGGAAAGATGAGAATGCATTACATCAAGATTCTGCCCGGAGACAGGGTTAAGGTCGAAATGTCACCATACGATTTATCAAAAGGCAGAATTTCTTTCAGATACAAATAAAATTGTAAACGCAAGTTTAAAAATTTACGATAATGAGAGTAAAAGCATCCATTAAAAAGCGCAGCGAAGACTGCAAGATCGTAAAGCGTAAAGGTCGTCTTTATGTAATCTGCAAGAAGAATCCGAAATTCAAGATGCGCCAAGGATAATTCAGTTGTATAACAAATAAAGTAGATATAGATTATGGCAAGAATAGCCGGTGTAGATTTACCTAACAACAAAAGAGGAGAAATAGGCTTGACCTATATCTTCGGAATCGGCCGTAGCTCGGCAAGGAAAATCCTTTCCGGACTCGGAATCGATTATGACACAAAGGTCGGCGACTGGAACGACGAGCAGATTGCAGGTATCCGTAACGTTATTGCTACCGAATACAAGATCGAAGGCGAATTGCGTTCCTCCATCCAGATGAACATCAAACGTCTTATGGATATCGGCTGCTACAGAGGTATCCGTCATCGTCTCGGACTCCCAGTGCGCGGACAAAGCACCAAGAACAATGCCCGTACAAGGAAGGGTAAGAAGAAAACAGTTGCAAACAAGAAGAAGGCAACCAAATAACAGGAGATGAATTATGGCAAAAAAGACAACATCATCGAACAAGAAAAGAGTCGTTAAGGTTGATGCTTACGGCGAGGCTCATATTTCATCAACCTTCAACAACGTAATCGTGACCCTTACCAACAGCATCGGTCAGGTTATCAGTTGGTCTTCTGCTGGAAAAAGCGGTTTCAGAGGTTCCAAGAAAAACACTCCGTATGCAGCTCAGGTTGCAGCAGGGGATGCTGCCAAGACAGCATACGACCTCGGGCTCCGCAAAGTGAAGGCATACGTGAAAGGTCCGGGTGCAGGTCGTGAATCTGCTATCAGAACCATCCATGGTGCAGGTATAGAGATTACCGAAATCATTGACGTAACTCCTATGCCGCATAACGGTTGCAGACCGAAAGGCCGTCGTAAAGTTTAATTTTTTAGTAAAAGGAGAATATTACTATGGCAAGATATACTGGACCAACTACCAAAATCGCACGTAAATTCGGCGAACCTATTTTCGGGCCGGACAAATACTTTGAAAAAAGGAATTATCCTCCGGGACAGCACGGTTTGGCCAAGAAGCGCAAGAAATCATCCGAGTACGGTACTCAGTTGAAGGAAAAACAGAAAGTAAAATATACTTACGGCGTTCTCGAGAGACAGTTCCGCAACCTTTATGAAAAGGCTTCGCGAATGAAGGGCCAGAAAGGTGAAAACCTTATCATCCTTCTCGAGTCCCGTCTTGACAATATCGTTTACCGTATGGGTGTCGCCCCTACGAGAGCAGCCGCAAGACAGCTCGTATCGCATTGTCATATTACACTGAACGGAGAAGTGTGCAACATTCCTTCCGCTCTTGTAAAACCGGGGGACGTGATTGCCGTAAGGGAGCGTTCCAAGAGCCTCGAAGTTATCCAGAACAGCGTTGCATCCGCTTCCAAGTATTCATGGATCGAGTTTGACGCCAAGGCTCTTACCGGAAAATTCCTCAATGTCCCTGTAAGGGCCGAGATTCCGGAGACAATCAACGAACAGCTTATCGTCGAGTTGTACTCGAAATAATAGTTAACACCCAAAAAGAAGTAATTATGGCAATCTTAGCATTTCAAAAACCGGACAAGGTAATAATGCTTGAAGGGACTGATACTGTCGGCCGCTTTGAATTCAGGCCATTGGAGCCGGGTTACGGGCAGACGATCGGTAATGCACTTCGTCGCATCCTGTTGTCTTCATTGGAAGGTTTTGCTATCAACTCGATCAAGGTTACCGGAGTGGATCAGGAGTTTGCGGCTATTCCGGGCGTGATCGAAGGAATGCAGGACATCATTCTCAACCTCAAGCAGGTACGATTCAAGAGAATGGTGGACACTGTAGACTCTGAGGTGGCAAGTATCGTCATCAGCGGCAAACAGGAATTTACAGCGGAGGATATTTCCAAAGGATTGTCTTCTTTCAAGGTGTTGAATCCTGAACTGCACATTTGTTCATTGGAACCTTCCGTGAAGCTCGAAATGACCATTACGGTAAACAAGGGCCGCGGATTCGTTCCGGCAGACGAGAACAGGGATGCCGATACTCCTATAGGAACGATTCCTGTGGATGCTATCTACACTCCTATCAAGAATGTCAACTGGATTGTGGACAACTGGCGTGTGGAACAGAAGACCGACTACGAGAAACTGACGTTGGAAATCGTGACCGACGGATCCATTTCTCCAAAGTTAGCGCTTCAGGAAGCAGCCAATATCCTTATCTATCACTTCAAGCTTTTTACCGACGACAAGAAACTTTCGCTTGAAAGTTCCATTGAATCGGAATCGAAGGAATTGGATGAGGAGTCACTCAGAATGAGGCATCTGCTTCTGACGAAACTTTCGGACATGGGACTTTCTGTAAGGGCGTACAACTGTCTGAAAGCGGCAGACATCGATACTTTCGCCGATCTGGTTTCCTATTCGAGATCCGAACTGATGAAATTCAGGAATTTCGGAAGGAAGTCGCTCAACGAAATCGATTTGCTCGTCGAGAAGATGAAACTTTCATTCGGTATGGACGTTTCGAAGTATAATATTGAACCAAAGAAAAAGACAATTTAGACTATGAGGCACAATAAAGCAATAAATCACCTTGGCCGTAAGAGCGGTCACCGCAAAGCGCTTCTTGCCAACATGGCCACATCTCTCATTCTTCACAAGAGAATCGAGACTACGGTTGCCAAGGCAAAGGCTCTGAAGGTTTATGTAGAGCCGCTTATTACCAAGTCCAAAGAGGATTCCACCCACTCTCGCCGTATGGTTTTCAGCTATCTGAAAAACAAGGAAGCAGTTACTGAACTTTTCCGTAACGTGGCTCCGAAGATCGCTGATCGTCCGGGCGGATATACAAGAGTCCTGAAGACAGGATTCAGAATGGGTGACGGTGCGGAAATGGCTCTTATCGAGCTTGTGGATTTCAATGAGGCAGCACTTGCTTCCACTGCGAAGAAAGAAGCCAAGAAGTCCTCTACCCGCCGCAGCCGTTCGAAGAAATCCGCAGATGCAAAGCCGGCAGCTGAAACTCCTGCAAAGGAAGAGGCTCCGGTAGCAGAGGCTGCTCCTGAGGCCCCTAAAGCCGAGGAAGCACCTGCAACTGAAGCTCCGGCAGAGGAAAAGAAAGCAGAATAAATCCCGTCATCAGACGGAATACGAAAGAGGGTTGGTCCGGTTGGACTGACCCTTTTTGACGTATTAGCACGAAAGAGGGTCAAGCCAAAGGCCCGACCCTCTTTCGTGCTCCGGACGGGAATCGAACCCGTACGGACATTTCTGCCCACAGGATTTTCGTACTACTCTTGCTTTTACACAAGCCGACTTCACCCAAAGTTGCTAAGCCGTTGTAGTCTGGACTATTTCATGACCATACACCATTGTGCTTAGGTCCTCCCCGTATAGTCTCTACGCCATTTATCGACATCCCGTCGACTTTAGAGAGCCATCGCCAAAGCAGGCATTTCTGTCTGCGAGGTTTCTGTTTGTTAGAGGAGTTCTACTTACAAAGTTTCCTTTGTAGCACTCTTATTGTTCCTCCCGCGATAACTGTCGGTCAATGCATGACAGTTCGGACATAGAATTGCCAAATTTTCCAATCTGTTATCCCTGTTGTCTCCATTTTTATGATGGATTTCCAACGGAATTTCATGTCCTTGCCAAGTCGTTCTTCCACAACATTCACATCTTTTTTCTTTGAGATTTTCTTTAAAGAGCCTTTTCTTCAATTTATAAGACTGAAAAGTCGAACCTTTCACAAGAATCTCGGAGAGTTGCTTTGGATGGGACGGCTTGAATTTCAGTCCTACATTCCACCCTTGCCCTCTGAAATGGGATGTGTCAATATTGTACTCAGCTATTGCATTATGCATAAGTCTATAATTGCCTCCACTTGGAACCAATCCAAGAAATTTGCACATTCCAGCTATACTGAAAGAACTTTTGGCTGCCGCCACAATATCTTCTTTGTCCCGTTTTATGTTCATAGCAAAAACACTATGTCCTGCGAAGCAAAGGAGACAGCTACCGAAGGTGAACTCCAAAGTCCTGCGTGTCTACCTATTCCACCACCAGAGCATTAACGGGTGCAAAGATAGCAAAAAATAAAAGAATTTCGTATATTGGCAAAAATATCGGTTTTGTTATGGACGAGAAACTTAAGAACAATCCGTACTATGCGAAAGCAATAGAGTACATCCAGACTCAGGACCTGAACGCCCTCGAGAACGGGAAGCATGTCATCGACGGCGACAATCTGTTTGTCAATATCGTGGACAGCAACATGAAGACTCCTCAGCAGGCAAGACTTGAAGTGCACGACAAATACATCGATATTCAGGTGCCGCTTTCAAAAGAAGAGACCTTCGGAGTCAAACCTCGCAGCGAATGCAAATTGCCTGACGGCGAGATGAACACAGAAAAGGACATCCTGTTCTACAAGGACCCCGTGGAGGAAACTGTCACGATGGCTCCCGGAGAAATGGTCACATTCGGTCCGGAGACCGCCCACGCCCCGCTTATCGGAGAAGGCGTGATCCACAAGGCCATTTTCAAGGTAAGGGTCAAATAAGGGTCGGATTGCCGTTGGCTTTCATCGCAGGCGGGTCATTACCATGCAAATGAGCAGGATCCGCCTACGATGGCTGTATGTGAAAAGAGCTTTCGTCCGGGTTGGGGAATCGCTTCATATCCGGCGAAGGCCTTTATCTTGAAATTCTGTCCGCTCAGAATCCCGACGTGGGCTTCCGCAGCGAAGTCAAAACCGCTCGCATGCTCCGACACCGCCCCTCCGATATAGGCTTTGGCCTCAAATTCCATTATACGCAGAAACGGAATGCTCCAATATCCTCCGGCCATGAAATTGTACAGGTTATGCGAAGAGGCCGACGGCTTTGGATAAAAACCTGAAGGTATGGAGCCCGTTCCGATTCTTGTACAGATTCCCGCTCCCGGGACGACCGGAATGTTTGCCTGAATCCCTGCAATGCCGCCGCCTCCGATGACGTCTTCACCGAACAGGAAGCGATAGCCGAAGTACAGCCCGAGTTCATAGTATTTCTTCCCAGGATCAATATATGGTCTCAAGACTTCGTAAGAGGGGCTTATATGCCTGTCTCTGAATATCTTGTCAGCGATGAAATAGCCGAGATGCGTGGCAGCTGTCCCGATAATGGCTCCGGCGATCACATCAGTGGCATAGTGCCTGTCGTTTATAATCCGGGAAATCCCAGTTCCCGCGGCTACTGCGTACGCTCCGAAACTGAACCACGGGCTTTTCCATCCGTACTCCTTGTGCATCATTGTAGCCAACATGAAACTTGTGGCAGTGTGTCCGCTCGGGAATGAATTGTACGAAGTCCCGTCAGGCCTCGGTCTGCCGACGGTGTATTTTATCCCGTTGACAGCGGCAGTCATTATTGCGGCGGAGAATGCATCAGATACGAACATGCGGCCCCATGAACTGCGGCTCTCATACCCGAAAGCCTTCAGGCCGAGCGTTACGGCAAACGGCGCATATTGCGTATAGTCATCGACCGAGTAATAAAGCCTAGGAACAGCATTGTACCGCATTGCCCGTATCGTATTGTCGAACGACGGAAGAGTCTGCGAATATCCCGGAAGGACATTCAGCAGCATCAGCACAGCTATTATTCCCGTCAATCTTTTCATTATAAAGGCATCCCTATGGTATATTCCGCAAAAATAGAGTAAATTTGTGACAATATCCCCATAAGAAATCATGAGAATAGCATTTGACGGGAAAAAGGCGGCAGGCAACCGGGCCGGATTGGGCAATTACAGCCGGTTTGTGATAGAATGTATGGCGAAAAGTTATCCGCAGCACGAATTCGATGTCTATGTCGGCAAGGATAACGGCAATCCGCTGTTGGACAATATCCGCAGGTATCCGAATGTCAATATCTGCACTCCCACGCATCCGGTGCTGAAGCATTTTCCCGCCCTGTGGGAACGTTTCGGCATTCCATACGAGCTGAAGAAGCGGAGTGCCGACATTTGGCACGGATTGGCTAACGTCCTGCCACGGAATATTTCCAAGGCAAAGGGCGTAAGGTCTGTAGTGACCATACACGACTTGATTTTCCTGTCTTTCCCGCATACTTACAGTTGGGCCGACAGGCATTTCTATAATATAAAGTTCAGGAGAGCCTGCAGGACGGCGGACTGCATCATGGCCGTCAGCAAATGTACGGCAGACGATATTTCGAAATATTACAATATTCCGAGGCGCAGCATCAGGGTGGTGTACCAGGGCTGCAATCCGATATTCCGCAGCCATTGTACCGAAGAATCCAAAAAGGCCGTATGTCATAAGTACGGTTTGCCGGAGCGATATGTCCTGAGTGTGGGCACGATTGAGGAAAGGAAGAATACAGAATTGATTGTCAGGGCATTGAAGAATTTCGAGGATTTGGATTTCGTCCTTGTGGGGAGACGGACGAAATATGCGGACATTGTGGAACGTCTGGCAGATGAACTCGGCATTTCCGACAGGCTGCATATCCTGAGCGGTGTCGGTACCGATGAATTGCCGGCAATATATCAGTCAGCTGAAATTTTCATATATCCGTCGAAATACGAGGGTTTCGGAATACCGATGCTTGAGGCGTTGTGCAGCGGCGTCCCGGCTATCGGCGCTACCGGTTCGTGCCTTGAGGAGGCCGGAGGAGATGCGGCATTGTACACTGACCCGGAAGATGCGGAAAACCTGACTTCGAAAATCAGGGAGATTCTCGGGAATCCGACACTCCGGAATGAGATGATAACCAAAGGTTTCGCTTACGCCGATAAGTTTACCGACGGAATCCTTGCAAGGGACATGATGGCTGTCTATGAGGATGTCACATAGCCCAAGGTGAGTACGCTTATCCTGACTTCCGTACCGAACAGGGCTCTCAACGCCCTGTAACACGCATGGGATGTCGCTCCCGTGGTAAATACGTCGTCTATGACGGCAATATGCGTCGGAGAATACCGTTTTGCGACCTTTTCGTCGGCCATGAATGCGTTCCTGACATTGTCCCGTTTGGCCTCATTGTCCAATACCGTCTGTGTTCCGGTCCGCTTTTTCCTGTTCAGAAGTTTCGTACAGAGTTCCGCCCCAGTGGCTTCGGAGAATGCGGAAGCGATGATTTCAGCCTGATTGTATCCTCTTTTCAACAGCCTTGTCCAGTGCAGGGGTGTCGGAACGACAAGGTCTATGTCTTTAAGGAACGGCGAAGACGCCGCCTTTTCTCCGAGCAGCCGTCCGAAATATTGTCCGGAGGCAATGTTCCCGCGGTATTTAAGAGCATGGGGAATGTGCCTGTAGCCGGCTTCCGAGTTATAGAAAAACAGGGCTGCGGCGTATGCATAAGGTTCGAACCGTATGGCATCCGTCCTTTCCATTTCTTCGGTTATCATTGCATTCAGTCTGTCTGCCATGGGATTCCTTTCGGTCTGCCAGTAAAACGTAAAGGGAAAATCAGCCATGCAGTAGATGCACAGATGATTTTCCCTGATTCCCAATTTCCTCCCGCAAACCATGCATTCACGCGGAAGGACCATGTCTGCAAGCCCTTTCAGATAATCTCCGAGGACTCCCATACCGGTTTAGCAGTTCATCGCTCCGCAGCAATGGATAACCTGGCCGCTGACGTATGAAGAAAGTTCGGAGCCGAGGAAGAGAGCCACGTTGGCCACATCCTCAGGAGTACCGCCTCTTCTGAGAGGAATCTGTTTTTCCCACTCTTCACGTACCTTTTCAGGCAGGGCATTGGTCATGTCCGTGATGATGAATCCCGGGGCGATGCAGTTTGCACGGATGCCGCGAGGTCCCATTTCCTTTGCAATGGATTTGGCAAGACCGATAAGTCCGGCTTTCGAAGCCGAGTAATTGCACTGTCCGGCATTTCCCGACACGCCTACTACGGAAGACATGTTGATGATGCTGCCTTTTCTCTGTCTGGCCATGACAGGGGTTACTGCATGAATGAAGTTGAAAGCGGACTTGAGGTTGACGGTGATGACAGCGTCCCACTGTGCTTCGGTCATCCTCATCATGAGTCCGTCTTTGGTGATACCCGCATTGTTCACGAGGATATCGATATGTCCGAATTCCTGCATGATTTCATCGACTACCTTGTGTGTCTCCTCGAAATCCGCAGCATTTGACGCGTATGCCTTGCATTTTACTCCGAGAGCCTCGATTTCCTTGACGGTAGCTTCAGCTGCCTCGTTGATTACAAGATCGGTGAAAGCTATGTCTGCGCCTTCGGAAGCGTATTTCAAGGCGATAGCTTTTCCGATTCCTCTTGCCGCACCGGTGATAAGGGCGACTTTTCCATTTAGAAGTCCCATTTTGTCTCTATTTTTAGAATCAATTCTGCAAAATTACTAATTTTGCGGGAAATCAGAAAGGAAAAATCATGGCGAGTGAAATACGCAATCCGGAACTGTGGCCGGACGGCAATCTTAAAATCGACTGGGTAAGACATCACATGCCGTTGCTGAACGGCCTCGAAAAGGAATTTGCCGGGGAAAAACCGTTCACCGGGATGAAAATAGCATTGTCCGTACATCTTGAAGCCAAGACCGCATATCTGTGCAGGGTACTTGCCGCCGGAGGAGCGGAAATGTACGTGACCGGAAGCAATCCTCTTTCGACGCAGGACGACGTGGCTGCTGCATTGGTTCATGACGGGATGAATGTATTTGCATGGTACGGAAGTACGGACGAAGAATATGAGCGGCATATCCGCAAGGTTCTTGAACCGGGGCCGTCCATCATCATA
Source organism: uncultured Bacteroidales bacterium (assembly GCA_944323245.1). Taxonomy (GTDB): domain Bacteria; phylum Bacteroidota; class Bacteroidia; order Bacteroidales; family UBA932; genus Cryptobacteroides. Next base: position 59,621 of record CALURT010000008.1, on the reverse strand, counting down.
GATGACGGGGGAGACTTAGTTTCCCTGCTGCATTCCGAATATCCGGAACTTCTTCCGGGCGTAATAGGAGGCTGCGAGGAGACCACTACGGGGATTCTCCGCCTTCAGGCCATGGACAGGGCGAAACGGCTCTCTTTTCCGATGATGCTCGTGAACAATGCCGATTGCAAGCATCTTTTCGACAACCGTTACGGTACCGGCCAGTCGGTCTGGACCGGAATCAACCGGACGACCAATCTGATAGTGGCGGGTAAGAATGTCGTCGTGGCGGGATACGGATGGTGCGGAAAAGGAGTCGCCATGCGGGCAAAGGGTCTCGGAGCGGATGTGATCGTTACGGAAGTGGACCCGATAAAGGCCATGGAAGCCGTTATGGACGGGTTCAAGGTCATGAAAATGTCCCAGGCTGCAGCTTACGGCGACGTGTTCGTGACGGTGACCGGCTGCAAGGATGTAATAGGTCCGGACGAATTCCTGAAGATGAAGGACGGGGCGATATGCTGCAATGCCGGACATTTCGATGTGGAAGTAAACGTGGCCGCATTAAGGCAGATGGCGGTATCCGCATCGCCGGCACGCAAGGACATCATGGCCTACAGGCTTGAAAACGGGAAAACCGTATATGTGCTGGCTGAAGGCAGATTGGTCAACCTTGCAGCGGGAGACGGACATCCTGCCGAAATCATGGACATGTCCTTTGCCATCCAGGCCCTCAGTGCCAAATATCTTGTGGACAACAGGGAAAACATCCGCAGGGAGCCTGGCAACATGCTCAATGATGTTCCGGCGGAAGTGGACACAGAGGTGGCGGACAGGGAACTGAAGAACTGGGGCTGTGAAATAGATGTTCTGACCGAGGAACAGCGCAGGTATCTTTTCGGATAAAGACCGTATCAGAAATAGCGCCGTTCGTTCCTGACGAGGGCTATGAATATGAACAGCAGGGCTGTAAATGCCCACAGGGACGAACCTCCGTAGCTTACGAACGGCAGAGGTATGCCTATTACAGGCATTATGCCTATGGTCATGCCTATATTGATGAAAAGGTGCATGAATATGCAGCTTGCCACGCAGTATCCGTAAATTCTTGTAAAGGCTTCCCGACTTTTTTCCGCATTCTGGATTATCTTCCATATAAGCAGGGTGTACAGCAGTATCACTGTGGCGCAGCCGACGAAGCCCCATTCCTCTCCTACGGTACAGAAAATGAAGTCGGTACTTTGCTCCGGAACGAAACCATACGTGGTCTGCGTCCCGTGCAGGAATCCTTTCCCGAACATCCCGCCTGAACCGATGGCAATCATCGACTGGTTTACATTGTAGCCGACTCCCGTAGGGTCTTCCTTCATGCCGAGCAGGACTTCTATGCGTTTCCGCTGATGGTCCTGAAGCACGTCATGGAAAATGAAGTCTACGGAAAAGATGAAGACAATGCTTGCAATGAAAGCCGCTATTGAAAGCCATTTGAACGCATTGCGTTCCCTGTATGCAGTAAATGCGAAGTAAGGCAGCGAGCAGCAGGAAATACCGAGAAGGATATATTCCGGACGGATTTTTGACAGGAAGGAATCCGGGGATGCGGATACGGCTGCGACGAGTTCCCTCTGTCCCCACGGAAGAAGGGACATCACGATAAGGAACGGAAGGACAATGGCTGCCCAGCGTTTCAGTTTTCCGTAATACAGAGTGTTGCAGAGCGTGACGATACATATCAGTATCAGCATCGATGCGTATGGCGAAACCGTCAGTGTCATAATGAAAAGCAGGATGAATATGCCGATGAGGAACAGCAGCCATCCCGACAGGCCTTCCCTGTACAGGACAAAGGCGAATCCTACGTAGACGAGGGCCGAACCCGTTTCGCTCTGCGCCACGATAATGGCCATGGGAACGAGGATGACGGCGGCTGTTATAAGAAAGTCCTTCAGATTGCGCAGTTTGTATCCGACCTGGCTCATGACGGCCGCAATCATCAGTGACGTGGATATTTTCGATATTTCAGCCGGCTGGAATCTTATCGGCCCGAATGCGAACCATGAACGCGAACCCTTTACTTCCACCCCTAAGAATATCACCGCGACAAGCAGGCATACCGTCCCGATGTAGATGAGTAGGGAAGCGCTTTCGTATATTTTCGGATTGATTACGAACAGGATAAGCGCAGCGATGACAAACGCCGTCATCATCCATACGAACTGCTTCCCGCTGCGTGACGAGAAGTCGAAGATTGAAACGGCTTCGGACGACTGTACGGAGGCATAGATGTTCATCCATCCGATAAACACCAGAAGCAGATAGCAGATGACCATTGTCCAGTCTACGGTATCTTTCAGTCCTCTTCCCTTGAATCTTTCCATGTCTATTCCGTTTTGACCTTGTCGAGCAGATTGCCTTCGAGCACCCTTGTTTCCAACGGGATTCTGGATTCCCCGATTTCACCGTTGAGGTATTTTTCGACGAGAAGGGAGGCTATCGGCGCAGCCCATCTTGCTCCGAACGAACCGTGTTCGACGTATGCCGCCACCGCTATTTTCGGGTCATCCTTGGGTGCGAAACAGATGAATACCGAATGGTCGTCTCCCCTCGGGTTCTGCGCAGTTCCGGTCTTCCCGCATATTTCCAATCCGTCGACGGCAGCTATTGTGGCCGTCCCTCCTTCTCCCCATCCGCTGTTTACGGCACGGTACATCCCTTCTATGACCTTGGGAAAATGTACCGTATCCACGAGCGTGTAATGCCGCTCCCTGTATTTGTCATCGATTGAAACCTCTTCCGAATCCTTGATGATATGGGGGATGTAGTAAAATCCCCTGTTGGCTATCGTTGCGCACAGATTGGCCAAATGCAGTGGCGTACACCCTATTTCTCCCTGTCCTATCGACAGCGAAATCACGTTGGTCGCTTTCCACCTGCCTTTACCGTAAATCCTGTCGTAATATTCGGAATCGGGGATGAAACCCCCAAGTTCCGACGGGAAATCGCTGCCCAATTTTTCGCCGAAGCCGAAACTCTTCACGTATTCGTCCCATTTGTCCAATGCCTCGGCTACGGACGGGTATTTTTCATTTTCCAACAATCCCCGCAGTACGTAGCAATAATATGCGTTACAGGACATCATTATGGATTCTTCGAGATCAAGAGGGGAGCGGTGTTCGTGGCATCCGAGCCTGTTGCGTCCGAAATAATATCCGCTGTGGCAGGGATATTCGGTGGCAGGGGTAATGACGCCTTCCTGCAATCCTATGAGTCCGTTGACGAGCTTGAATACCGAGCCGGGAGGATAAGGCGACTGTACCGCCCTGTTGAACATGGGCTTGTACGGGTCGGAGATGATTTCGTTGTAATGGCTTCCGATGTCGGCGAGGACTTCGACATCAAGGCTCGGGCTCGACACCAATGTGAGGATTTCGCCTGTGGAAGGCTCTATTGCCACGAGACTTCCCACCTTGTTCTGCATCAGCATCTGCCCGTAATGCTGGAGTTCCGCATCTATGGTGGTGGTGATGTCCTTGCCCGGAACGGCATCCTTGTCCATTTCCCCGTCCCGGTAGCTGCCTTCGATTTTATTGCGGGAATTTCTCAGATAGATGTTGTAGCCTTTCTCTCCCTTGAGGTATTTCTCGCAGGTGGCTTCTATACCCGTCCTGCCGACATAGTCACCGGCCTTGTATTCCCCGTTGCTGCGCTTTATGAGGTCGGCATCCGCTTCCGAGACATATCCGAGCAGATTGCCTCCGGCATTGTACGGATATTCCCTTATTGTCCTTGCCTGGCCTCTGAACCCCGGAAATTTGTAGGCGATTTCAGCGAATTTCATGTATCTTTCAGGAGGCAGCTGCCGGAGCATTACGACGGACTGGTATCCTATTCTTCTGCGGTTTTCGTGGTATTCGGACATTTTCTGACGGACAAATTCCGGGGTTATGTCAAGGGCTTTGCACAGTGCGGCCGTGTCGAATGCCTCCACTTCCTTGGGCGTCACGGTCAGGTCGTATGCGATTTTGTTGCCGACGAGGATTTTCCCTGTCCGGTCGTGTATTATGCCGCGTGTGGGGTAGATTATCGAATAGACCATCGAATTGTTGCTGGCGTCTATCTTGTATTTGTCATCCACGATCTGAATGACGAAAAGACGGACGAGCAGTATGGAAACTGCGACGCCAAGCCCGATTTTCAATTTGTTGTCCCTGCTCAGTTTCATGGCGCTGCTACTTCTTTCCGCTCGGGACAAGCGATGTGACTGCCACAATCAGGGAAAGTACCGCTCCTGCGGCAAGCGATACGGCGAATCTTGCCGCATTGAACCAGAATGGCCTTACTCCGGCTCCGTCAGCCATTATATAGACGGCAAGAAAAACAGCCTGAAGAACGACAATGGCTCCGAATATCTTTGCAAGTCCGTTTTTCTGAATCGAGATAGGTTCCTGCCTCTCTATCAGGTCTTTTCCGAGGAAGAGAAGAATCACGGGTTTCCTTACGGCCGCAACCGGTACGAGAGCCAAGGCGTTGAGACCGAGAATACCTTCCGAAAGCCAGTCTGTTGAAAGCCCGGTGGCGAAAGCGATAAGCATGGCCGGTATGGTTCCTACCGACAGCGGAAGGCACAGAATCATGACAGGCAGTATCGAGACGGTCGTCAGCGTACTGAAACGGCAGTAATTGGTGATGAGAATCTGGATAATCACCAACAGTATGTACAATAACCCGAAATTCCTTATCGCTTTCATCTGTTTTCCAATTCAGTGATTTCTTCCCTGTCCGTATTGCTGACGACAGTCACGTATCTGACTGACGAGAAATCTTCAAAAAGTCTTATCTTGACTTCGTAGGTGGCGCCGTTTTCCACGACATATTCACCCGTAGTCCCGAGAGGGATGTCCGGCGGAAAGAGGGAAGAGAAGCCGCTCGTATATACCGTGTCGCCTTCATTCAGCCTTATGTGTAGCGGGATTTCCCGAAGCACGGCTCCGTTGCTGTGGATTCCGTCCCATGACAGGGCCCCTACCGTTCCGGTCAGACCGATTCTCGCGCTTATCACCATGTCGGAATTTCTGAAGGACCGGCCGTAGGAATAGTTCCTGCTTACGGCATCCACTATGCCGACTACTCCCTTGTTCGTGATAATTCCCGAGCCGGGCGAAACCCCGTCATCCGAGCCTTTGTCGATGATGATATAGTTGTGCTGGGAATTGCGGGTGGTCTTGGATACGGAGGCCGGGATGTATCTGAAATTCCCTACGGTGTCGAAAGTGGTATCCGACGGAATGTCCCTGCCTGTCTGTTCCCTGTACAGCCTTAAGGCCTGAGCCTGTCTGAAAACCATTCCGGCAAGGGCCTCGTTTTCCTTTTTCAGGGAGAAATAATGCCTTATGTCTTCCGTGCAGCCCCACACTCCGGCCATGAAGCCGTGTGCTCCTTTGGAAATCCACAGGTTCTGCAGCTGCCCGTTGTTCCTGAGCATAGCCAATGCAGCTATCTCCAGGGCGATGAAGATAGCTGCATTGACAATGAAGATTATTATGTTTCCGCGTCGGAACATCCGCTATCTCATGAGGAATGAAAATCTGTCGGTGTTCTTGAGCGCAATGCATGTACCTCTTGCGACTGCTTTCAACGGGTCTTCCGTCACGTGGAACGGTATGTTGACCTTTTCCGAAAGCCTTTTGTCGAGACCTCTCAGCAGGGCGCCGCCGCCGGAAAGGAAAATACCGCTTTCCACGATGTCCGCATACAGCTCGGGAGGGGTCTGCTCCAATACATGAAGAATTGCTGCCTCGATTTTGGCTACGGACTTGTCTATGCAGTGTGCTATTTCCTGATAAGTGATAGTAGCCGTTACCGGGTGTGCGGTCATGAGATTCGGGCCCTTTACCACGAACGGCTCCGGTTCTTCTTCAAGATCCGGAAGGACGGCTCCGACGGCTATCTTGATTTTTTCGGCAGTGATTTCACCTACCTTGATGTTGTGCTGCTGCTTCAGATAATACTGGATATCGCTCGTGAAAACGTCTCCGGCCACCCGGATTGAGTTCTGCTGGACGATGCCTCCGAGTGAGATTACGGCTATTTCCGTAGTGCCGCCTCCTATGTCCACTACCATGTTTCCCTTCGGTGCCTCCACGTCGAGCCCGATTCCGAGGGCGGCTGCCATAGGTTCGAAAATAAGATATACGTCACGGCCGCCTGCGTGCTCCGAGGAGTCCCTTACAGCCCTTATCTCCACTTCCGTACTTCCCGACGGAATCCCGACCACTATTTTCAGATTCGGGGAGAAAAGAAATCTTCTGCGGCTGTTCACCTGTTTGATAAACCCTCTGATCATCATTTCTGCGGCATTGAAGTCCGCTATCACTCCGTCACGCAAAGGCCTTACAGTCTTGATGCCCGGATTGACTTTCTCGTGCATCAGTTTGGCTTTCTGTCCGAATGCTATAGGTTTGCCTGTATTGTTGTCTATGGCGACGATGCTCGGTTCGTCAAGAACGATTTCGTCATTCTGGAAAATGACCGTGTTTGCCGTTCCGAGGTCCATCGCAAGTTCCTGTGTCAGTAATGAAAATCCCATATCAGATAATGAATTTTTCGTGTTTCAAAATGAGAGTGTAAATTTAGAAACTGTTCTGAATTTTTCCAAAAATTCTTTTATTTGTCTTTCCGGTATAAAATTGCCGGAATTTTTCAGTCAGATAACTTTTGCTATCCTTTTCAAAATTCCGGTAATTTTCTCCTCGGAAATACTTCATAAAATTTATGTCGGAAAAATTCAGAACAGTTTCACGGAAAAACTTAAATTTGCGTATAAATAACGTCAATGACAAGAAAAAAATATCTTTTGCTTATGGCCGGAGGGTCCGGCACGAGAATGAAGTCGGACAGGCCGAAACAGTTCATCGAAATCTGCGGCAAGGCGGTGCTGCAATATACGATGGAACGGTTCGTCGTCGCTGTGTCTGATCTGAAAATAGTGACGGTGTTACCCGAAGACAGCGTCGGTTTCTGGAAAGAGTATTGCCTTGCGCACAACCTCGTATACCCGCAGACTATCGTCAGCGGCGGGATCACCCGATTCCATTCGGTGAAAAGAGGATTGGAGAAAGTTCCTGACAATGTGTCCGTAGCCGTCCACGACGGCGTCCGCCCTTTCGTTTCCGCAGAACTTGTGCGACATCTGTATGCCGAAACGGAGTCATGCGACGGAGTCATTCCTGTGATTCCGTGCGTCGATACGGTAAAGATATTGAAGAAATGTCCTGATGGAAGCGGACTTGTCCCTGACGGGAATGAATCCGCCGACAGGGACAGGCTGTATTTCGCCCAGACTCCGCAGATATTCCGTTCCGAACTGCTGAAAGAGGCATATTCCATGGCCTACCGTCCGGAATATACGGACGATGCTTCTGTCGCAGAACATTATGGAATGCAATTAAAGTACATGGAAGGTGAACGATACAATCTGAAACTCACCTCCCCTGACGATATGGCCATAGCCGCTGCATTGCTCGGCAAATGATTATTCCTGAGATTTCGGTTCGCGGCTTTTTCTCGCACTTGCGTGGAAACTCGTGCTCTGGTATTCTTTGACCCAGACCTGTCTTTCGATAGCCTGGTCGAGCGAAATCTGCGTTTCTGTAGACTGGACGTACGGAATCTTCTGGATGGTGTTCACAAGGATCTCCATAAGGTGGTCATGATTGAAACAGTAGATTTTCAGCAGCAGGTTGTATTTTCCCGTTACGAAATGGCATTCCACGATTTCCGAAATCATCTTGAATGCTTCGATGACTTCAGGATATTTGTTGGACTCGGAAAGGGAAACGCTCACGAAGGCGCATACATTGAGACCCAAGGCCTGAGGTTTGACAAGAAGCCTTGAACCGGTAATTACTCCGTTGGCTTCTAATCTTTTGACTCTCTGGTGAATGGCTGCTCCGGACACTCCGCATTCGCGGGCGATTTCAAGGAACGGCATTCTTGCATTCTTTACCAAAAAGGAAAGAATCTTCTGATCGATCTGGTCGATGTGGTACGTAGGCATGGTTTATTGTACTTTATGTTTTTGTTATTCCGCATGCGAAGTTATTGTTTAATTTGAAAAAATCAAACAATATGCGGAAAAATATTAAGAATCATAAAGTAAAACCTTGTTTTTGCGAAAGTTTTTATCGAAAATTATTTCTTTCTTTTCTTTTTGTCCGTGGGCTCGGATCCGGCCACGATATCCTTGCATTGTTCTTCCGTAAGAGTTGACGGATCAGTGCCTTTCGGGATTTTATAATTGCTCCCGGCGTGTTTGATATATGGGCCGTATCTTCCTGCAAGAACCTGTATGTCGCTGTCCGGAAATTCCGCCAAAACGGTTTTTTCAGGTTTGACGGCTGCCTGTTCTATGATTTCAATGCATTTTTCGAGGCTTACGCTGACTGGGTCGGTGCCTCTCGGAAGAGAAATGTTGCGGTCGCCGTATTTCAGGTATGGTCCGAACTTGCCTTTGGTACAAACGATGTCAATGCCGTTGTATGAACCTACGGTACGCGGAAGGCTGAAAAGTTTGAGCGCATCTTCCAATGTGAGACTTTCGATGAGCTGTCCCGGAGCGAGGCTTGCGAATTTGCGGTTTTCCCCTTCCCCTTTCTGGACGTATGCCCCGTATTGTCCGAACTTGGCGATTACCGGCTGGCCGTCCGAAGGGTCGATGCCGAGGTCCTTGCTTGCCTTGCCGTAGTCCTTGGCGTTCAATGTGTTTTCGACGTTTTCATGGAACGGTCCGTAGAATGCGGCGATGACTTCGTTCCATTCCTTTTTGCCTGCGGCTATCTGGTCGAAGTCCTTTTCCACGTCTGCCGTGAATCCGTAGTCGAGGATTCGGGCGAAGTGTGCTACGAGATAGTCTGAAACTATCATTCCTATTTCCTGAGGCAGAAGACGGCCTTTTTCCGCTCCTACCGTTTCGGTTTTCCTCGTTTCGGAAATGCTGCCGTTTTTGAGGGACAGGTTGGTCACGGGTATGTTTTCTCCTGCCTTGTCGCCGGTGATGACGTAGCCCCTTCCTTTGGTGAGGGTGTCTATCGTGGCGCTGTAGGTGGCCGGTCTTCCGATACCGAGTTCTTCGAGCTTGTTTACGAGGGTTCCGTCAGAGTATCTTGCCGGAGGTGCGGTGAATTTGCAAAGGGCGTTGATTTCCACATCCTCCATTTTTTCTCCGACAGGGAGCTCCGGAAGGATGGTCTCGCCGTTTTCTGAATCTTCGCCATTGGCCATATAGACTTTCATGAATCCGTCGAAGCTGATTTGCGAGGCCTGAGCGGTGAATTCGTCTGCGAATTTTCCGCATCCCGTTTTGATAACGGTCCTCATTACTTTGGCGTCGGCCATCTGCGATGCCACGGTCCTTTTCCAAATCAGGTTGTACAGTTTCTTTTCCTGTTCTGTCCCTGGTATTTCCGTATTTTCTATATAAGTGGGACGGATGGCTTCGTGGGCTTCCTGTGCGCCTTTGGCCTTGGTCTTGTACTGCCGGGTCTGCAGATATTCTTCGCCGAAGTGTTCGAGGATGAATTTCTTGGATGTGTTGATGGCGAGGGAAGACAGGTTGGTGGAGTCCGTCCTCATGTAGGTGATATAGCCGGCTTCATAAAGTTTCTGCGCTATGTTCATCGTCCGGCTTACCGGGAATTTCAGTTTGCTTGCGGCTTCCTGCTGGAGGGTGGATGTGGTGAACGGGGCTGCCGGTGAACGTCTGCCTTCTTTCCTGTCTATGCCCGTGATTCTGAAATCCGCTCCGATACAATTTTCGAGGAATTTCCTTGCTTCATCGATGTTCGGGAATTTCCTGTCGAGAACGGCCTTGACGAGCAGGCCTTTTTTAGTGCTTCCAGGGTGGAACAGGGCTTCTATTTTATAGTACATTTCCTTTTGGAAGCCGATGATTTCCTTTTCCCTGTCCACTATGAGCCTCAATGCCACGGACTGTACCCTTCCTGCGGAGAGTTTCGGCTGGACTTTCCTCCAGAGTACGGGAGACAGTTCGAATCCGACGAGTCTGTCGAGAATCCTGCGGGCCTGCTGGGCATCCACAAGCGACATGTTTATGTCTCTCGGGTTTTCTATGGCGTTCAGTATCGCGTTTTTCGTGATTTCATGGAAAACGATGCGGCGTGTATTCCCCTTCTGCAGTCCGAGCGTTTCGTAAAGATGCCAGGAAATGGCTTCCCCTTCACGGTCTTCATCGGATGCCAACCAGACTACGGATGCCTTGCCGGCGGCTTTTTTCAAGTCTTCCACGACTTTTTTCTTGTCGGACGGGATGACGTATTCCGGTTTGAACCCGTTTTCTATATCTATGCTCAGGTTGTTGTCGCTCAGATCGCGGATGTGTCCGTAACTCGATTTCACGACATAGTCTTTCCCGAGGAATTTCTGGATTGTGCCGGCTTTGGCCGGGGATTCGACGATAACAAGATTTCCCACAACATCAATTTTTGAAATGAAACTGCAAAGTAAAGGACAATCGGACTAATTTTCAAAATTTTGTTGCGAAAAATATTTTAATGGTAGCGAATGAGGTGTCAAATATTACGGATGACGCGGCAGGGATTCCCGACGGCCAATGTTCCAGGCGGAATATCCCTGTTCACCACGCTTCCTGCGCCGATGACGCAGTTGTTGCCGATAGTGACGCCCGGAAGGACGCAGACGTTCGCTCCTATCCACACGTTGTCGCCTACGGTGATCGGGCGGGCATATTCGAGTCCGCTGTTTCTTTGGGCCACGTCGAACGGGTGGCCTGCCGTGTAGAATCCGCAGTTCGGGGCGATGAAGACATTGTCTCCGAACCTTACCTTGGCTCCGTCTAAAATCACGCAGTTCACGTTGGCAAAGAAATTTTCACCTGTTTCTATATTGTAGCCGTAGTCGCAGTAAAACGGCTGTTCTATCTGAAAATTATTCCCGGTTTTCCCGAACAGGTTTCTTATGATTTCCTGTCTTCGGCCTGTCTCTGCAGGAGACAGATGGTTGTATTCATGGCACAGGACCTTGCAGGCCTGCCTTTCCTCCATCAGTTCCTTGTCGTTGTTGGCGTCGTACAGTCCGCCCCTGCGGCATTTCTCCTTTTCCGTCATCGCTGTAAAAATGTTTCTTCTGCAAAGGTAACATTTTTGACAATGCGGGCGGCATCTTGAAAATTGTTGCTATTTTTGTGCTCTTGAATTGAGTAGAGATGAAAGAAAAGACACAGAAAAGAATAGTGAAATGGTTCTGGATACTGCTCCTGACCCCGATTACGGCATTTCTGCTGCTGATACTCGCAGTATGGGCGTTCGCGGATATCCCGTCCTTTGAAGAATTGGAAAACCCTGAAAGCAAACTTGCCACACAGATAATCGCTGAGGACGGAGAGATTCTTACCACTTTCCATATAGAGAACCGTTCTTATGTCTCGTATGACGAATTGTCCCCGAATCTCGTACATGCGGCAGTGGCTACGGAGGACGTCAGGTTCTACAACCATTCCGGCATAGATTTCGTCAGCCTCGCCCGTGTGCTCGTCAAGACATTGATTATGAGCGATTCAAGCCAGGGAGGCGGCAGTACCATCACCCAGCAGCTCGCCAAGACACTATATCCGCGTGAGGATATAGACAGCAAGGTCCCGGGCGGCAGGCAGATGAAGATGGTCTGGATAAAGCTCAAGGAGTGGATTACCGCTGTCAAGATAGAGAGGAACTACACGAAGGACGAAATCATGGCCATGTACATGAACGCGGTATTCTTCGGAAGCAACGCATACGGCATCAAGACGGCATCGCAGACGTTTTTCGCCAAGAATCCCGCAGACCTGACGGTGGAGGAAAGCGCCATGCTCGTGGGAATGGTCAACAAGCCGACCCGTTACAATCCCGTCCTCAACCCTGACAAGGCCCTTGTCCGCAGGAATTTCGTGATAGGACAGATGGAAAAGGCCGGATACATCGACAGGGCTTCCGCCGATTCGATAATGCAGCTTCCTATAATGCTGGCGTATCAGATTCAGGACCATAATTCCGGAATTGCTCCGTATTTCAGGGACATGCTTCGCAGGACGATGAATGCCAAGGAGCCGAAACGCTCTTCTTACAGTATGTATGAAGATTACAGGGCGGATTCGCTGCTTTGGGAAAACGATGACCTGTACGGATGGCTGAACAAGAACAAAAAGGCCGACGGCTCGTCCTACAGTTTGGACAAGGACGGACTCAGGATATATACGACCATCAATTACAAGATGCAGCAGTATGCCGAGGAGGCCGTAGCGGAACACCTCGGAAAGGACCTGCAGAAAAGTTTCTGGAGGGATTTGGGCAGGAAACACAACCAGCCGTTTTCCAACGACATAGACAAGGCCACCCGGGACAGGCTGATGAGTCAGGCCCGCAGGTGGAGCGAGAGATACAGGGTAATGCGTGCCCGCGGTGCGTCCGAGTCTGAAATAATGAAAAGCTTCGACGTGAAGACCAAAATGCGCGTATTTTCATGGAATGAAAAGGGCTACGTGGATACGGTCATGACTCCGAACGACTCCATAAAATACTACAAGGCCCATCTCAGGGCTGCATTCATGGCCATCGAACCGTCGTCCGGACATGTGAAGGCATACGTTGGCGGCCCTGATTACAGGTACTTCAAGTACGACAACGTCCGTCAGGGCAAGCGTCAGGTCGGCTCCACCATCAAGCCTTTCCTTTATACCTTGGCCATGCAGGAGGGCATGACTCCTTGTGACAAGGTAGTGAATGTACCTCAGACATTTTTGGTGGGAGAAGATACGTGGACCCCGAAAAGTACCGACAGCGACGAATGGATAGGGAAGACCGTAACGTTGAAATGGGGTCTGACCAAGAGCAGCAACAATATTTCAGCCTACCTGATGAAGCAGTACGGCCCTCATGCCATGGCCGAGATGATGCGCAAAATGGGGATTACGAGCCATATCGATGAAGTCCCGTCCCTGTGCGTCGGACCTGCCGATCTGACCTTGTATGAAATGGTATCGGCATACAATACCTTCCCGTCCGGGGGAGTTTACGTCGAGCCGCTGCTCGTGACAAGGATAGAGGACAATACCGGCAATCTCCTGTCGGAATTTACGAATACCAAACGGGAAGCCATAAGCGAGGAGACGGCTTATCTGATGGCCAATCTGATGCAGGGCGTGGTCAACAACGGTACGGCAAGGAGGCTGCGCTTCAAATACCGGCTCAAAGGCGAGATTGCAGGAAAGACCGGGACCACCAACGACCAGTCGGACGGATGGTTTATCGGATATACTCCGAAAATCACGGCAGGCGTATGGGTCGGTGCAGAGGACAGGCAGGTGCATTTCGAATCGCTTGCATTGGGCGGAGGTTCGAACATGGCGCTTCCGATTTGGGGTATTTTCATGACAAAGGTATTGGAAGACGGGACTCTCGGAATTTCCGAAGATGACATATTCGTGGCTCCGACAGGTATGAAACTCAATCTCGACTGTGACGGAAGCGACGCTGACACTTCGGCATCCGACAATTCCGAAAATTATTATTTTGAATAAAAATTATGGAGAAGCATAATAAGGTAGCTGTAATTTACGGCAGCGATTCTTCCGAGTGGGAGGTCTCTTGCCGCAGCGGGGAATTCACTTCATCCCGCATCGACGGGACCAGATACGACGTGTTCGAAATATTCGCACGATTCGGAAAATGGACACTCGTGTCCTACAGGATGAAAAATTCCATGAGGGTGATTTTTCCCGAGGATGAAAGACCGCAGATTGACAAGACCGATTTTTCCGTCGTGATAGACGGCAAAAAAATAAATTTCGATTATGCCTATATAATGCAGCACGGGACGCCGGGAGAAAACGGCCTGATGCAGGGCTATCTGGAAATGCTCGGAATACCGTTCAGCAGCTGCAGCGCCTTCGTTTCCGCCATGACATTCGACAAGTTCTCATGCAAGAACTATCTGAGAAATGTGGACTTCGTCAAATGTGCGGACGACGTGTTTATCCGCCGGGGCGACGATGTGGCAGGCATGGCGGATAAGGTGATCGGAAAATTGGGTCTTCCTCTTTTCGTCAAACCTACAGACGGAGGCTCGAGTTTCGGTGTCGTGAAAGTGAAGAAGGCCGAAGATTTTGAAAGCGCTGTGGAGCAGGCATTTGCAGAAGGCAAGACAGTGCTCGCAGAACGTTTCATTCCCGGCAGGGAATTGACGGATGCCGTGTATTTTAACGGGAAGGAATTGGTGGCATTGCCTGTGATAGAGATAGTTACGAAAAACGAATTTTTCGACTACGATGCCAAGTACAACGGATTCAGCGAGGAAATCTGCCCGGCTCCGATTTCCGAAGAACTGACCCGGACCATACAGAACGCTTCCGTGAAGATTTACGAGAGACTCGGATGCTCAGGAGTCGTGAGGGTAGACTACATTCTTTCGGAAGACGGGCTTTATTTCCTGGAAGTCAATACAATACCGGGAATGACAAGTGCATCTCTCGTGCCCAAGATGGTCAGGACTGCCGGTCTCGACATCACTGATTTCCTGACGGAAATAATCGAAAATTCCTGAGCATGCTGCTCAAGGACTTCATTTCACGTGCAAGAACTTCGCTGTCCTCCCTTTATGGGCCTGAGGAAGCAGCCGCAATAGTGTCTTCATGGTGTTCGGACGTGCTCGGCGTCCGGCCTCATACCCATATAGTTTATCCCGAAACGGAAGTCCCGGAAGACAGACAGCCTGTATTGGAAGCAGGATTGAAAAGACTTGCTGCGGGAGAGCCTCTGCAATATGTCCTCGGATATGCGGAGTTTTACGGGAGGCGGTTCAACGTTTCTCCAGCCGTGCTTGTCCCGCGACCTGAGACAGAGTACATGTGCAGGATACTGATAGAGAAAATAAATTCTTCCGGAGGAATTTTTCCGGACTTGTCCGTATTGGATTTGTGCACGGGTTCGGGCTGTATCGCATGGACAGTGCAGCTCGCCTTTCCGTCGGCATCGGTGACAGGAGCGGACATATCCGACGAGGCCTTGCAGGTGGCCTCTTCACAACCTTTTTCCGGCCCGTCGCCTGTGTTCATGAAGCGGAATGTTCTCGAGCGGCAGGAAATGTCCGGTCTCGGGCGTTTCGATGTCATAGTCAGCAATCCTCCGTATGTGACTGACAAGGAAAAGGCGTTCATGTCGAAAAATGTCCTCGACCATGAACCGTCGCTTGCCCTGTTTGTCCCTGACGATGATCCCATGCTGTTTTACAGGGCGATAGCGGATTTTTCAGCAGGCCATCTTTCGTCAAGCGGTTTTGGAATCGTGGAAATCAACGAGGCATTCGGACATGAAACGGCCGCAGAGTTCCTGTCCGCAGGCTTCTCGGTTGCAGACATTTACAAGGATCTTGCAGGAAAGGACCGCTTCGTGTTCTTCTGCAGATGACCTTTCAGGCCTTTCCGTGGCCGTTGTTTCGATTAATCGTTTGTTTTTTCATAACACGGATAATCCTCACTCTCTTTGCATAAAAATAATGTGAGTTTATGGAAAGAGTGCGTTTGATTTTTGCGGTGTTATGGATTTTTTCCGTATCGGTGACCGGGTGTATCGACCCTATTCCTGCTTCGGAAGATGATTATCAGAATAATGCCCCACCTTCGCTTTCGGAAGTGGCATTGCTTCTGTCTTCATTGGAAATGGGCGGAGATCATTTGGAAGAAGTGCACAATGCCGTCTCGTCTTCTTCCGAGAACGGATATGACGAGGAATATACGATGTCCAATCTGTTTTCCGTGCCCGGCTCTGGTGTCGGAGACGCCTTGCTGCCCACCAAGTCGGTGAAGACTTACGGCAATCCTCTTTCGGACCTGATAAGGGATTATCTTTCTTCCTCGTATGTCTTGTCGAAATCTTCCGGCGAAGCCGCTGTGGATGCCGGGGAGGCGGAAGCATTCGTGGAAAAATACGTTGCGGCCCTGTCGTCATCCGACATTCAGATCTACTGGCCTTTTTCCGAAGACTGGGACGGCAGGACAATGCCGGTGATAACCTTTGATCCGGAAGATGACACGTCCGTCAATTTCGGATACAGGACCGTAAAGGATGAAAACGGTGAAACAAGGATAGATACGGTAACCGTGGATGAACGTTTTGCAGAGGAGAATCCCGTCTGGGTAGTCAACAGGAACAATGACGACCAGCATCTTTCGCTTGAGATGTTGAGGAATCTCGGTCCCGGTACGGTAATCGGAGGGGGAGAAGTTGTGATGATGCCGGGAAAGATCCGGTCTGTGTCCCGACTTTCCGATGAGGATGCTCCTTTGAGAACGTTGCTTGTCAAGGACTTCATGATGAAGCGGAACTACGACAGCTGGTTTGCAGGGGCTTCGGAGTTTTTCATCAAGTGCGGTGCCGTAGAGGACTTCCGGGCCAGTACGGAGGCTGAACTGCAACTGTATTCTCCGGCCGTGACCGATTTCATGATAGTGGTGAAAAGGAGCAAGAAAGGCGAAAAAATCCCTTTCAATGCGGTTTTGGTTTCCAACTGGACAGGGCAAATGGACAATTGCGCATTCATGATAGTGGAAGACGACGGAGGTACCACCACGTCATGGGAATGCACGGCCTTGGTAAGGATTGCATCGAAAAGCTACGGAATAGAAATCGACCTTCCGTTCAGGACAAGGGACGATATAGTCTGGCGAGGCTCTCTAAGCAGCAGATATTTCGAGGCGAACAACAATGTCACGGGATATTTCGGGGATGTGGAGGTTACATTTGAAATAGTGGAGCATTAGACTTCCGAAAGAGGTTGGCCCAAAAGGGTACTTTCTGCGTTACGCTTGATTCGAAAATCCTCATGTACGGCAGTACACTGCGGTTTTCTCATCTTCGCAAGCCTTGAAATTCCTCCTTTTGGGCCAACCTCTCTCATTAACGACGGTTCGACGAATTCTTTAGTCATGAGCAACATAAATTCGCCGGACCGTTGTTAGTCAAATCTCAAATCAGCGAATGTCCCGTCATGGCGGCAGGCTGAGGAATGCCCATCAGTTTGAGGATGGTAGGGGCCACGTCGGCGAGTTTGCCGTCCTCCACCTTTTCCGCACCTGCGTTGATGGCTATGAACTGTACCGGATTCAGCGAATGGGCCGTATTCGGCGTGCTGTCGGCATTGAATGCGTGGTCTGCATTGCCGTGATCGGCAGTCAGAAGGACTGCATAGTCATTTGCAACAGCCGTTTCCACTACTTCCCTGACGCACCTGTCGACACGGGCGACAGCCCTGCAGATTGCAGGGAACACTCCCGTATGTCCCACCATGTCACCGTTGGCGAAATTCAGGATAATCATGTCTTCCTTTCCTGTCTTGATGACTTCCACGAGTTTCTCGGTCACTTCAGGTGCGCTCATTTCAGGAAGAAGATCGTAAGTGGCGACCTTTGGTGAATTGACAAGAATCCTGTCTTCGTTTTCGAACGGAGTTTCACGTCCGCCATTGAAGAAGAACGTGACATGGGCGTATTTTTCGGTTTCAGCGATTCTAAGCTGGCGTTTTCCTGCCTTCGATACGACTTCTCCGAGGGTTTCCTGTACGTTTTCCTTGTCGAAGAGGATGTGAAGTCCGGTGAATTTGTCATCGTAAGGGGTCAGGCAGCAGTAGTGCAGAGGAATCGTCTTCATTCCGAACTCCGGCATGTCCTGCTGGGTCAGTACGGCGGTTATTTCCCTTGCCCTGTCGTTGCGGAAATTGAAGAATATCACCGCATCGCCTTCCTGGATGGTGCCCACCGGGTTGCCGTCAGCTCCGGTTATGCATATCGGTTTGATGAATTCATCGGTGACGCCTTCGTTGTAGGATGCCTCGATGCCTTCGGTGGCGGAAGTGAATTTGGTACCTTCTCCCTTTACGAGAAGATTGTAGGCCATTTTCACTCTTTCCCATCTCTTGTCCCTGTCCATGGCATAGTATCTTCCGCATACCGAAGCCACCTTTCCCGTGGTTTCGGCCATTTTCTTTTCAAGTTCTGCCACGAAGCCTTTTCCGCTCTTAGGGTCGGTGTCGCGTCCGTCCATGAAGCAGTGTACGAACACTTTCTCCAAGCCGTATTGTTTGGCGACAGCCAGGAACTCATAGACATGCTCCAAAGAACTGTGTACGCCTCCCATGGAAGCGAGTCCCATGAAATGAAGCTGTTTGCCGGTTTTGGCCACATAGTCGTAGGCAGCCTTTATTTCAGGATTTTCGAGAAGTTTGTGGTCCCTGCAGGCCATATTGATTTTTACCAGATCCTGATAGACCACCCTTCCTGCACCGAGGTTGAGGTGACCCACTTCCGAGTTGCCCATCTGCCCGTCAGGAAGGCCGACATATTCGCCGCTTGCCTGCAGAAGGCCGTAAGGATATTTTTTTCTCAACGACTCGATATACGGAGCGCCTTGGGTGAAGATGGCGTTTGTCCAGTCGTGTTTGCCCTCGCCCCATCCGTCGAGGATCATAAGAATGACTTTTCTGTTCATGAGTTTATACGATTTATCTTGATTTTCTTTTTCAACCAATCTGCAAAAATAATATTATTTTGTAAAAATTGTCCCGAACGGCCCATGTAAGCCAAATAATGTTAAATTTGCAGCGGTTAAATATATCATGAACAATATGGTAAGCAGGAGGAATCGCAGTCGCAGCGGCGGCAAAGGAAAAAAGGAACGCAGACAGTATCCTGAATATACTGGAAAAGTGCAGATGACGCGTGAAGGCTATGCCTTCGTTATCGTCGAAGGCGAGGAGGACGATATTTTCGTCAAGGCATCCAAGACGATGGGCGCGTTGAACGGGGATACGGTAAGAGTGGCAGTGACCAAGGAAAAAACCGATACGCAGAGGAAAGAGGGCGAAGTAAGGGAAATCCTCGAAAGATCGAGGAGACCGTTCATCGGTATTCTGCATGTAATAGGCGAGCAGGCATGGGTGCTGATGCAGAGCCGCGTAATGCCGTATGACATCGTCATTCCGATGTTGGGAGCGGCTCCGGTCGGCTATAAGAAGGTCCGTCGGTCCAAAACCGCTTCGAATCCGGAGACCATGCCGGACAATACGGGATTCCTTCTGAAGACAGGAGAAGACAGATATTCCATAATCGGAGTTTATGAGACTGTGGACGGCAAACGTAGGGAGTTGCAGGCCCGTTCGGGGATGAAGGTCGCTGCGGTGGTCGACAGATGGGACAGGAAGGATCCGACACCGGTCGGCCATATCGTGGACGTCCTTGGCGAGCCGGGGGAAAACGATACCGAAATGCACGCCATTCTCGCCGAATATGCCTTGCCTTACCGTTTCGAGCCCGAGGTAGAGAACGCAGCGGACGAGATTTCCGACAAAATCACGCAGGCGGACCTGGAGGGCAGAAAGGATTTCCGGGATATCCTGACATTTACCATAGACCCTGCGGATGCCAAGGATTTCGACGACGCCCTTTCGTTCAGGCCGCTTGAAAACGGGAATTACGAAGTCGGTGTCCATATCGCGGACGTGACTTACTATGTCAGACCGGGTTCGATAGTGGACAAGGAGGCCCATGACAGGGGGACTTCCGTGTATTTGGTGGACAGGACGGTGCCGATGCTTCCGGAGAAACTTTCGAACAAGCTCTGCTCCCTGAGGCCGCACGAGGAGAAACTCTGCTTTTCGGCAGTTTTCGAAATCACGCCTTTGGCCCGGGTCGTTTCCCAATGGTTCGGAAGGACGGTCATCATGTCCGACTACAGATTCGCATACGAGGAGGCACAGCAGATAATAGATTCGAAGGACGCTTCGTCCGAAATCGGCAAGGTGATACTGACGTTGAACGATCTGGCATCCAAGTTCCGCAAGAAACGGTTTGCGTCAGGTGCGATAAGTTTCGAAAGGCCGGAGATGAAGGTCGAAGTGGATGAAAAAGGGAAACCTGTAAGGGTTTACCAGAAGATTTCCAAGGAGGCCAACTGGCTTATAGAGGAATTCATGCTGTTGGCTAACAGGAGCGTTGCCGAATTTGTGGCGAAAGGCTGCAGGACAGATGTCGTTGCCAAGGGCAAGAGACAGACGCCGAAAACCTTCGTCTACAGGGTACATGACGAGCCTAATCAGGAAAAATTGGAAAATCTGAGAGGATTCGTAGGGAATTTCGGATATAAAATGGGTCCGACGGGTTCCGGAAAGGAAATTTCGAAGACCCTCAACGGGCTTTTCGCCGAAGCCAAGGACAAGCCGGAATTCAATGCCATAGAACTGCTGTCGCTGAGGACGATGTCCAAGGCCAAGTACAGCACGGACAATATAGGTCATTACGGCCTTGCCTTCAAATATTATACGCATTTCACATCTCCGATCAGGCGTTATCCCGACATGATGGTACACAGGCTTCTTGCCATGTACATGGCGAACGCCGATTCGCAGAAAAAGGACTATTATGAGGAACAATGCCGCTACGCCTCTGACAGGGAAGTGATCGCAGCCGAAGCCGAACGTTCAAGCGTGAAGTACAAGCTCGTGGAATACATGCAGGACAAGGTCGGGTATGAGTATGAGGGTCATATTTCAGGATTGACAGAGTGGGGAATGTACGTGGAGACCGAGCCGTCCAAGATAGAGGGAATGGTGCCGCTTCGTGACATCAAATCGGATTATTTCGAGTTTGACCAGGACAATTACCGTATCGTGGGCAAACGGACCAAGGTTGTCTACCGCCTCGGCGATGCCGTGAAAATCAGGGTGAAGAAAGCCAATCTCGAACAGAAACTTCTTGACTACGAACTTGTCGAGAGCGGATTGGAAGAAAAGGATAAGTCATCGGCAGTCTCGCAGGTTCCGCAGGGTAACAAGGCAGTCCGCAAGGAGAAGGTCCGCAGGGCCATCAAGGAACGCAAGCAGATGAAGAAGAGGAAAAAATGACCCTTATTCATTTGGAAGAAAATCTTCCGTTCAGAAGCCTTACGGGGAAGAAAGACAGATTGTACAGGAAACGTATGATGTGTTTCCTGAAGATTTTGGCGGGTTTCCGTGCTTCATCATCATTGAACCAGAGCACGGGAACCCGCATCGTTTTCCCGCGCTTCGAGTACAGGAATACGTTCAGCAGCCTTTCGGCCATGAATCCGAACACCCTTTTTTGATAGTCGGACCTCCCGTCAATGTGCAGTCTCTTTTCGACCTCTTCGAGTATAGGGAAAAGCCATCCGCAATATTCTTCGAATGTCTGTCTGTCCATGATGAACATGTTGAAAGGGGACAGGCTGTTCGAGCATAGGAAAAATTTCCGGAAATTGCTATAAGTGTCCGCATCCGACATTTCCTTTACCACCTCTTCCAGAACCCTGAGGTCTTCGCTGACATGATTTACGCAGTAATGCGCATACATCGAATACTGGTATGTGAGTCTGCGTGCGACGACAATGTTCCCTTTCCTGATCTTGGCAATCATTTCCGGAGGAATACTGAAATCGGTGCCGGCGAATCTGTCGGAGCCGATGGCGGTATAAGGGAGTCCGCCCCTGTTCTGATGGTGGAAGTCGAAATATCTGCGGTAATGACACAGCCCGATGATGTCTGCGTCGCGGAGATTTTTCCATGCCCAGTACATCCCGGTCAGTTCGCAATAGGTTTTGTTTTTGGAACTTATATTGTCGCCAGTATCATCTCCCTGTATGCCTAAGTAATTTTCTGACAATGCTTTGCCGACATGTATCGGCATGTACGGGGCCATGTCTGCCGCCACGTCACTTTTATGGCAGCACACGAGAATCCGGATACGGTCAGATATTTCGGTCGTATTTCCCATCGAGAAGCCTTTCCACTATCGGCGCCATGTCGTAATATCTGTATTCGGCAAGGCGTCCTCCAAATATAACATTCTTTTCCCTGTCCGCCAAAACTTTGTATTGTGAATAGAGTCTGTCGTTGGCTTCGTCGTTGACAGGATAGTAAGGTTCCACGCCCGGAGTCCATTCCGATGGAAATTCTTTAGAAATGACAGTCTTGGGGTTATTGTAGACTTCTTGTCCGGTCATTCCGAAGTGCTTGTGCTCTATGATTCTCGTGTACGGAATCTCTATGTCGGTGTAATTCACCACCGCATTGCCCTGAAGGTTGGGGCAGTCCCAGATTTCCTCTTCAAACACGAGACTTCTGTACAGCAGCCTGCCGAAACGGCAGTCGAAGAATTCGTCTATCTGCCCCGTGAATACCATGGTTTCGGCAAGTCCGCTCCAGTATTCCCTGTCTTCGAAAAAGTCCGCTCCGGTCCGGGTTTCTATTCCTTCAAGAAGGCCTTCTATCAGCCTGTTGTATCCTCCGACGGGGATTCCCTGATATTTGTCGTTGAAGTAGTTGTTGTCGTAAGTGAGCCTTACCGGAAGCCGCCTGATGATGAACGGAGGCAGTTGGGAGCATTTGCGGCCCCATTGCTTTTCAGTGTAACCCTTGATGAGTTTTTCGAAAATATCCTGTCCGACGAGGATTTTCGCCTGTTCCTCAAGATTGGCGGGGGTGCTGTGTCCGGCCTCTTTCATGGCGGAAACGGCTTCCTCTTTTTGTCTTTCTATGATTGCAGAGGCTTCTTCCGGCGTGCGGATTCCCCACATCTGCCTGAAAGTGTTCATGTTGAACGGAAGATTGTAGAGTTCTCCCTTGTATCGGGCGAGCGGGCTGTTGGTGAACCTGTTGAATTCCACGAAAGAATTTACGAAGTCCCATACTTTTTTGGACGAGGTGTGGAAGATGTGCGGTCCGTACTTGTGTACATCGATGCCTTCGATTCTCTCGCAATATAGGTTGCCTCCGAGATGGGGCCTTTTGTCTATCACGAGACATTTTTTGCCTTCTCTTTTTTTCAGGCATGCGAAAACGGCTCCGAAAATGCCCGAGCCTATTATCAGATAATCGTATTCTTTCATGTTAGAGGAATTTTCATGCTTCTGAGTATTTCGGCCATGAGTCTGTCCTTGCGCAGGAGCAGCCACAGACCGTATGTGAATATGCCGGCGGCAGGTATGACGATGACTTCAAGCAACGCCCCCATTCCGGCGAAGCGGAGGGCAATGCATACGGCTGACATCAGTACCGTCCCGATATAATAGTTCGCATATCCGAAGGAAACGATTTTTCCCGGAATGTATTTCCCCGCAATTATGACCTGGGAAAGCGTTACGCTCAATTCTGCGGCGACAGTAGCTGCCGCCGCCCCGTTCTGCTGATATTCGGGAATCAGGATGAGATTGAGGATGAAATTCAATACAGCTCCCATCAGTGTCGAAATGATGACTGTCCTTTCTCGTCCCTGAGGGTAGAGAATCTGGATACCGGTAACGTTTGACAGCGAAATGAACAGGATTATAGGCGATATTATCAGCAGCGTATCGGCAGCGGGGGCGTATGATGCCCCGCAGAAAACGTTGATCAGGCTTGGGGCGAGGATTGCCAATCCGGCCGCCATAGGCAGGCTGATGAAATTGACGAAACCCAAGGATTTCCGTGCGAGTCTGTCGAATTCATCCGTATTGCCGGAGGCATGGAGGTGCGACATTTTGGGAATCATGACCGTCCCGAGTGCGGTGACGATTCCGAGCAGCATTCTTGTGAGCTTGGTGGCTCCGGTGTAATATCCCACGGCCGTCGCTCCGGAGATGAAGCCGAGCATGACCGTATCGAGATTCACATATATGCTCGTGATCAGATTCAGGACGAAGATACGGGATGCCGGTCCGAGATGCCGGAAGATGTTCAGGTCGGAAAACCGCCCGACCCGGTGTCCGAGATATTTCCTGAGCCTGAAGAAATTGAAAATATTGTTGCCGACCGTAGCCATGACGGTGTAGACGGCGTACATCATCAGGTCGTCCTTTGTTTTCACAAGGAGAAAAAGGCATATCGTGGCCGCTGTCTTTACCGCTACGTTCCGGACGGTAATATATTTGAATTCTTCTATTCCCTGATAGAACCATTCGCATCCTATGACGGTGAAAACTATCTGGACGCTCAATACGAGGAACAGCGGAATATCTGCCTTGATGTCGTTTACCGTAAGGCACAGCACGGCCACGACTGCATATCCGAGCAATGTCAGGGTCAGGTGTAGCAGCAGGATTTCGGCGGCTGTCCTGGCCTGTGCTGCGGCGTCACCCTTTACCTTGGCGATTTCCCTGACGGCGTACATAGGTATGCCGATGCTCGAGAACAGAGAAATATAGGTAATGATGGATGTATAGAACTGTACCTGTCCGATTCCGTCCGCCAACAGTACCCTTGCGGCATACGGGAATGTTATCAGCGGGAATAACAGGCCCGATACCGTATTTACAAGGTTGTAGGCATAATTTGTCTTGACACCGGACATGGTTTAGGCGGAATCAGATAAGAGGGGCTTCCAATGCCTTGTCCAACTGGTCGTCGTATCTGAGCCGGACTTCTATGCCGGCTTCCTGATAATAGTACCTGACTGCGATTTCTTCTTCGATGAACGGGATTATCTCATCCTTTTTCAGCCTTATGAAGTGTTCCTTGTCCATTTCCAATGCCTTTCCGAGAGCGTCGATTTCAGAGGACATCGATTCGGAAAGCCCGTCCTTGTCCAATTCCTTCTTCATTTCGTCGAAAAGCGTCATGGCGCTGCTTCTGTAATCGAAATCCTGTGTCTTGGCAAACGTTATGAAGTCTTCGAATATCTCGTCCGTCACGCGGAAATCCTGCAGCGGTGCGATACTGTCGTGTTCCCTCACGAATTTGAGAACGTAGCTGTCGACCACACCCGAAAGCACGAGAGAATAAACGAGTCTGCTGTATTGTTCCGCCTTGATTTCGACATCTGGAGTGATTCCTCCGCCGTCCTTGACCGGTCTGCCTTTGGCCGTATGGAATGTACGGGTAAGCGAATCCGGAATATGTTCTATGCTTCCGTCCTCGTTCCGTTTCGCATAGTCTATGGCCTGTACGCATCTTCCGCTCGGAGTATAGTATTTGGCCGTGGTCACTTTCAGCTGTCCGTTGTAGGCTATCGGCCTTACCGACTGAACCAAGCCTTTCCCGAATGTCCTCGTTCCCATAATCGTCCCTCTGTCCATGTCCTGAATGGCTCCGGCCACTATTTCGGAAGAGGAGGCGGAACCTCCGTCCACCATGATTACGAGCGGGATTTCCGTGTCGACAGGTTCGGATGTCGTCCTGTATTCAACGTATGAGGCATCGTCCCGTCCTTTGGCGGACACTACGAGAGACCCTTTCGGGACGAAGAGGGATACAATGCGTATGGCTTCGTTCATGAGCCCGCCGCCGTTCCCGCGCAGGTCAAGCACCAACTTTTTCATGCCGGCCTCTTTCAGCTTGTAATATCCGGCCTTGACTTCTTCCGATACATTTTCGGTAAAGCCGGTCTGCTTGATATAGCCGGTAGTGTCGTCAAGCATTCCGACGTATTCCACATCGGGAATATGGATGCGCTCCCTTGTGACCGGGACGTCGAGGGTGTCGCCGCCCCTGACTTTCTTGACTGTAAAGGTCACTGTAGTACCCGGCTTGCCCTTCATCCTGTCACTGCTTTCCGCCGCCTGAAGACCCTTTGTCGGAAAACCGTCGATGGCTATGATTTCATCTCCGCATACAAGCCCGTTCCTATATGCCGGAGATCCGTAATATGGTTCGTTTATGACCACGTTGCTGTCCACCTGCTTGTAGATGATGGCTCCGATGCCTCCGTAGGTCTTGGACAGCATCATCTGCAGGTCCTCGTTTTCCTCTTCCGGAATGTATTCGGTGTAGGGATCAAGGTTTTCGAGCATGGCGTTGATTCCGGCTCTCATGATTCTGTCTACCGGGAGGCTGTCCACGTATGAGCCGTTCAGTTCCCTGATTATGGAATTTTGGATTTCCGTCCATTGCCCCAATTTGAAGCTTTTGCTCTGGGCATCAGCCATGAGACAGGACAATGCCAATATGACGGCGGTTGCCGTAAGTCTGTACGATTTCATCATTATAATACCGTAAAATTGTATTTGCAATCTACAAAGATAATATTTTTATATACCTTTGCAGCGTATTTTAAGAAGAGAATAAAAGCAGTTGATTTATGAAAATCGTATTTGCAACGGGCAATGGCGGAAAACTGCGTGAAGCATCAGAAATTTTAGGAAGGGGATTTGAGCTCGTTACCCCTGTACAGATGGGCGTATCGGAAGATATTCCCGAAACCGGTATAACGTTGAGGGCCAATTCATTGCAAAAGGCCGACTATTTATGGAACAAATGCGGATGCAACTGTTTCGCTGACGATACCGGTCTCGAAGTGGATGTGCTCGGAGGTGCTCCGGGCGTGCATACGGCAAGATATGCCGGAGACGACAAGGATTTCAACAGGAATATGGACAAACTCCTTGACGAACTTTCCCGAAAGGAAACGGAAGCATCAATGATGGCGTCCATGGGCATAACTCCGAAAAAAGATCTGAGAAGGGCCCGTTTCAGGAGCGTGATAACGCTGATTGTCGACGGTGTCCGCAATTTTTTCGAAGGAGTCCTTGAAGGAAGGATAGCAAGGGCCAAGGCAGGATGCGGAGGATTCGGATATGACCCTGTGTTCATAGCCGATGATTATCCGGACAGGACGCTTGCCGAAATATCGGAAGAACAGAAAAATTCAATATCGCACAGAGGAAAGGCCTTGCGGGAAATGGCGGATTTTCTGAAAACATACCCCGCACAGGAAGTGCCAGCATAAATGGAAAACACCACAGACCTTATAGTCCTGCACACCACCAAATACGGTGAAAATTCCCTTATTCTGCATGCCCTTACGCGGGAATACGGGCGCAGGGGCTTTATGGTCAAAGGTATCGGCCGCAAGACTTCCACGTCGCTTTTCTATCCTCTGAACATTTTGGAGGCGGATATTTTCGAAAGCAGGAAATCCGCTCTCGGTACGGCCCGGAAGCTCGTGTCTAAGTACCCGCTTGCGGGAATCAGAAACAGTGTCAGCAAGAACGCAGTGACCATGTTCGTGAGCGAAGTCCTTTACCGTGTAGTCAAGGACGGAACTTCCGACAGGAATCTTTACGACGTATGCGAAAGGAACATTCTCCTTTTGGATGCCATTTCGGAGGATTTTGCAAATTTCCACCTGTGGTTCCTGCTCGAATTCATATCCGTCTTGGGGTTCAGTCCGGCTGCGGAAGATCTTGAACCGTTTCTTGGAGAGGATACCGGAATAGCGGCACGCATGGTGTCTTCCTCCTTTTCTGAAGCCATGCTCATACCTATGACAGGCGAAAAGCGGAACGCGATTGCCGGGAAACTCCTGAAATACATAGAGTACCATACGGAGTCGGCGGTAAATGTCAATTCGCTGAAGGTCCTGAACGAATTGTTTCATACTTTTTCCCAGATGTAGACCTTGTCGGAGCGGCGGAGTTTTTCCGTCTTTCCTCCGAGATTTACCGGAATCGAGCAGAATGTTCCTTTTTCTGCTCTGTCTACGGGTTGCAGGTCGACCCTGATCTCATCGGAGGTAAGTTCGATAACGCCGGTGGAAGGTCCTATTATCATGATTTCGTCACCCTTTTTGAGAGGTGCGGACTCTATGAGGATTTCAGCGACCCCGAGCTTGTTGAACCAGTTGGTGACCTTGCCGCAATAGACTTTTTTCCGGGAGGACTGACTGCCGTAGACCGTACTCCATTCTCCGAGCCGCGCCCCCTGATAATATCCGTCCCAGAAGCCCCGGTTGAATACTTCGGCGAGTTTCTCCTTCAGTGCGGCTGCGAGTTCCGGAGTATATGTGCCGTCGCAGACGGCGTCGGCTGCCTGTCTGTAACAGGATGCTGTCCGTTTGACGTATTCCGCTGACCTCGCCCGCCCTTCTATCTTGAACACGGAGACGCCTGCGGCAATGATCTTGTCCATGAACTCTATGGTACACAGGTCTTTGGGTGACATAATGTATTTGTTGTCCACAAGGAGCTGACGTCCCGTTTCCAGGTCGGTGACCTCATATCCCCTGCGGCAGATCTGGTAGCATGCCCCTCTGTTGGCTGAAGCCCCGTATTCGTGAAGGCTCAGGTAGCATTTTCCGGAAATGGCCATGCACAATGCTCCGTGTGCGAACATTTCTATTCCCACAAGGCGTCCCGAAGGACCTGTGATATGTTCTTTCTCTATGGTATCGCGGATTTCCCTGACCTGTTTCAGGTCCAGTTCCCTTGCAAGGACCACTACGTCGGCGAATTGTGCGTAGAACTTCAACGCTTCGGCGTTGGAAATGCTCAACTGGGTGGAAATATGCACTTCAAGCCCGATACTGCGGGCGTACATTATCGCAGCCATGTCCGAAGCTATTACGGCGGTGATACCGGCATCCTTGGCTGCGTCCAATGTCTTTCTCATGTCTTCCATGTCGTCCTGATAAAGGACGATGTTGAGGGTAAGATATGATTTGACGCCGTTCTCCCTGCATATCCGGCAGATTTCGGGAAGGTCTGACATGCTGAAATTATTGGCTGAATGCGAACGCATGTTCAGGTTTTCCACTCCGAAGTACACTGAATCCGCTCCGCCCTGAATTGCTGCAGTAAGACATTCGAAGTTCCCTGCAGGGGCCATTATTTCCAAACTTTTCCTGTCCATCATTTGTTTCGTCCGAGCAGTTTGTCTGCGTATCTGTGCAGCATTTCGTATCTTATGCGGCTGAGCCCGAGCATTCCGGCGCATTCCATGGCACGGGCGTGCAGCCTGATGATTTCATATTTTGCGTCTTCATCCACGCCGAGGGCCTCGTAGATTTCTCGGACTTTTGCAATCTTGGCGTTCCGTTCGCTTTCTGTCCTGACAGGAAGTTCCATTGCTTTCAGCAAAGCGGTTTTCCCTGTCGCCGGGCTTATCACTCCGGATGTTTCAAGCTCCCCTCCTTTTTCCAAAGCCTTGGTGAGCAGCCAGCTTTTCTTGTTGTTTACGATGTCTCCGCCTATTGTCTTTCCGAAGACTTCGGAATCCCCGAAAGTGTCGAGATAGTCGTCCGCTATCTGGAATGCCAATCCGAGGTCGTAGCCGAATCTGTACAGCAGGTCGCATGCCCTTTCGTCGGCACCGCCTGTCAGTGCTCCGATTTTGGCGGCACAGGCAATCAGTACGGCAGTTTTAAGGCCTATCATTTCCGTGTACTGCTCCATGGAGATTTCCGGAAGCTTTTCGAAATCCATGTCCAGCTGCTGTCCTTCGCATACCTTCGCAGCCGTGTCCGTGAACAGTCCGAGGACCTGGGGAAGCACTTCCTGAGGGGCATGTGCCATCCGGCTGAAACTGTCTATGGACATGACGTCTCCCGACAGGATGGCCGTGTTGCCGTCCCATTTCCTGAAAACGGTAGGAACCCCGCGCCGCACGTCGGCGTTGTCCATGATGTCATCATGAATCAACGTGAAACTGTGGAAGATTTCGAGGGCCGCCGCAGGCTGCAGGACAGCATCCGAGAATTCATCCTTGAAAAGTGCGTAAGCCGTAAGGCAAAGCCGCGGCCTGACACGTTTCCCTCCGATTCCCATCATGTACCTCAACGGGTCGTAAAGACCTTCGGGAGTGTCGGGGAATGTCAGATTGTCGAACAGCGACTGTAATGTTTCTTCTATGCAACTTTCGTTAATCATGGCTTTCCGGGTTTGGATATTCATACAAATATAGCATCTTTAGTCATATTATGAATGATTATGCCCGAATTTTATTATCTTTACAGGTTTAAAAATACAGTCGCCGCCCGACATCCGTTGCATCGCTCTCGGATTTGACCCGCAATAAATTTTACAACGATGAAAGCATATAGATTTTTCATATTGACAGGATCCGCCTTGACGGCGCTCCTGTCATTTGCAATGTCCGCTTCGGCACAGATGACGAAAGAGAGTGTGCTGAAAGACATCCGCAACACGGCAGGCATATATTCGGTCTATCCGGATGTCGCCTGTATGCAGACTCCTGCGCCTGACGGCTACGAACCGTTTTACATCAGTCATTTTGGACGCCATGGCTCCCGGTGGCATACATCATATCGCACATACGAACGGCCTCTCGGGCGTCTCAGACAAGGTCATGAAGAGGGGAAGCTCACTCCTGTCGGAGAGGAAGTGTATGCCATAGTCAAACTGCTTGCCGATGATGCAAGAGGGCGCTACGGCGAGTTGTCTCCGAGAGGCGTCAGGGAACACAGGCATATCGCCGAAAGGATGTATCTTTCTTTTCCGGAGGTTTTTTCCACAGCCCACGGACGGGTATGCCGCGTCGAGGCCTTGTCCTCCACGGTAGTCCGCTGCGTCCTGAGCATGGCGGCCTCGAACGAGAGACTGAAAGAACTGAATCCCGAAATCCGAATAGACCGCACATCTACCCAGGGGATGATGGAGACGGTTTTCGGACGGAAGGAATGCTACAGCCTGACCGAGGAATTGTCTGCACGGAAAAGCCGTTTGTACAGAGAGAACTGCAATCCCGACAGACTGCTCGCATCCTTGTTTACGGATTATGGTTTCATTCCGGAGAAAGACCGCTGGGAAATGCTCCATGACCTCTACATGCTGGCAAGCGGCTGCATGGATGTGGATTATCTTGGAGTGGATCTGTTCCGGTATCTTACGGAAGACGAGTCCTTTGCCGTATGGGAAGTGAAGAATACGATGATGTATCTGCAGAGCGGGCCGTCTGAAGAGTTCGGAGCCAGGGCTCTCTCGGATGCGAAACCGACACTCAGGCACATCGTTTCCGAAGCCGACAGGGCGATTTCCAAAGGCGACATATCCGCCACCTTACGTTATGGCCACGACCAGAATCTCGTGCCTCTTGCCGCTCTCATGGGAATAGAGGGCTGCAATATAGTCGATGCCGACGGCAAGGACCTCTATGAGTCATGGTGCGATTTTCTGGTAACACCGATGGCTGCCAATATCCAACTGATATTTTTCCGAAGCGGAAGTTCCGACAAAATACTCGTGAAGATCCTTCATAATGAAAAAGAAGTCGGAATCGAGGGCGAAGAGCCTGTTTTATTCCCTTATTACGACTGGGAGGACCTCAGGTGTCGTTTCCTTTCCGCAGCCGGCAAGAACTGACAGGATTCCCGGGCAGGACAGGCGGGCAATGCGAAAAAATCCTTATCTTTGCTGACTAAATCGAATCAGGATGAGGAAAGGACAGGCTACAGTGGTAAAGCATACGGGAAGTCATTATCTGCTGACGGAACTGCCGTCGTGGGCTCCTTTCCCTGCCGTCCTGAAAGGAAAGATAAGACTGAATGCGGGGACTTCCACCAATCCTCTCGCAGTGGGGGACAGAGTGGTGTATGAGACTGACGGAGAGCCGACGGCTGAAAATCCGGCGGTGATTTCGGAAGTGGAGGAAAGGAAAAACTACATTATAAGGAAGTCGACAAATCTGTCGAGGCAGTCGCATGTCATCGCTGCCAATATCGACATGGCCTTCATTGTCGTCACCATCGATTTCCCGGAGATAAAACTGCCGTTTATAGACAGGCTGTTGGTCACTTGCGAGGTCTACGGCGTGCCTGTCACGATTGTCCTGAACAAATCGGATCTTTATGGAGATGCTCAAGCCGACAGGGTTTCGGCTTTCCATCGCATATATGAATCGGCCGGCTATCCGGTCATGGACGTTTCGGCGGTCACAGGTCTCGGCGTGGACGGACTGAGGACGGCCTGCAACGGGAAAGTCTCGCTGTTTTCCGGAGTTTCGGGTGTGGGCAAATCGTCGCTTGTCAAGGCGATAGACCCTTCATTGAATCCTAAGACGGCGGAAATATCGGAAGCGCATCTTCAGGGCCGGCATACGACCACGTTCTACGAGATGTTCCCTCTTCAGTCAGGCGGGCATATCATTGATACTCCGGGTATCAGGGGGTTCGGCCTCGTGGATCTGAAGCCGGAGGAAATCGCCTTGTATTTCCCGGAAATGCTGAAGGCTTCGGAAAATTGCCGTTTCACGCCGTGTACCCATACGCATGAGCCGGGCTGCGCTGTAAAGTCGGCTGTCGAATCCGGAGAAATCGCTTATGAAAGATACGCATCGTATCTCGGAATGTTGGATGAGGAGGGCAAATACAGGAAATGAGCAACAGGGTCAACAGAAACATATTGCATCTTGCAGTGCCGAGCATTCTTGCGAATATCACAGTGCCGTTGGTCGGTATGGTGGATATTGCCGTGGCCGGACATCTTGATGCGACGACGGTGTTTTCCGTGGCCACGCTTATCGGAGGCGTTTCGATCGGTTCCATGCTTTTCGATCTGCTGTACTGGAATTTCGGCTTCCTCCGCATCGGTACGGGAGGCCTGACGGCGCAGGCTTTCGGCAGGGGCGATATGAAGGAGACGGCCGCGATTTTCAGCCGGGCGACGGGTATAGCCTTTCTTTGTGCGCTCGCTCTGATTGCGATACAATGGCTTTTCGTCGAGGCAGCCTTTCTTGTAATTGACTGTACTCCGGAGGTCAGGGAATTGGCGTCGCTGTATTTCTTCATCAGGATTTGGGCCTGTCCGGCCACGCTGATGATGATGGCGTTCAAAGGATGGTTCATAGGCATGCAGGACAGTATTTCGCCGATGATCATAGACATTACCGTGAATGTCGTCAATGCGGTCGTCAGCATAATCTGGGCTCTCGGTCTAAGGATAGGGGACTGGGGATTCGACGGCATAGGCTTCGCCGGAGTGGCTGCGGGTACGGTCGTGGCGCAATATACCGGCCTTCTGACGGCGGTGGTGCTTCTGATGGTGAAATACAGGAAAAAAGTGTTCGAAGGTTTCGGCCTTGCCGGATTTTTCAATGCCTTCAAAGGGCATGAGACACGCAAGTTCTTCATGCTCAACACCGACCTTTTCATCCGGTCGATATGCTTTATCGGTATCTATATCGGATTTACGACTTTTGCCGCACATTACGGAGACCTGATGCTGGCATCCGCTACGATACTGATGAAAATAATGATGCTTTTCTCCTATTTCACCGACGGATTCGCTTACGCCGGCGAAGCCCTGACGGGAAGATACATCGGTGAACGCAACAGGTATCTCATGGTCAGGACAGTAAGGAGCGTATTTCTCTGGAGTCTCGGTATTGGTCTTATGTTCACCGTCCTGTACGGGTTTGCCGGGGAGGTTTTCATAAGGGTCATGACATCCGATAAGGCCGTAATAGACGTGAGCGGGCAATATGTCCCGTGGTTGGTGATTATGCCGATAGTAGGGTGTGCTGCCTTTACATGGGACGGTATCTATATCGGAGCCACTGCATCCAAGACAATAAGGAATGCCATGCTGTGGGCGGCTGCAGCGTTCTTCGCAGTATATTTCACGGGGATTGCCGTATGCGGGGAAAGAATACAGGAGGACGAGATGCCGGAAATGGCCGTTCACATCCTCCTTGCTGCATATTTCGTACATTTGATAATCAGGGCATTCCACCTGACTCTCAAGTACAGGAAACGTGTCCTTGACGCATCGTTTACCTGATTCCGTATTTCTTCAATATTCTGAGTATCGGTTTTTCTATCGATTCGGCCCATGCCTTGTAGCCCATGTCCGACGGGTGCGTTCCGTCCACCGAGGTTTCATGGGATGACTTGCCGGTATTCGGAATCACGAAGTAGACATCGTCGTATTTCTTTACGGCCTCTGCCATGAGTCTGGCCGCCATGTCCATTTTCGACTGCTCGACGGCATCCCTGTGGAGGTCGAAGTTGCGCGATTCACGGTATATGGTCTGCATGAATATGAGAGGAATGCCGGGATGTGCCTCCTTCATCCTTTCGATGAACGGGAAAAGACGGTCTTCTATCATTTCTGCGGAAGGATTGGAAAATGTGTCGAATATCATGGCATCGACTTCCGCATCGGCAAGCACGTCTGCGAAATAAGGCTGCATCTTGCAGTTCCCGCTGCATCCCAAGCTCAGAAGCTGCAGGCCGGTGTTTCTCATGAACTGCATCGGATAGCTCATTCCCGGACGGCTTGTGCTGATGCCCTGCGTGTAGCTTGAGCCGAAAATGGCGATTCTGTGCCGGAACGGGGATTCCAATGCTTCGAGGGTCGCTCCCTTTTCCACACCGACCTGTACCGAATACATTTCACTGTACATCGGCAGGTAAAGCATGCATTCCTTTTCCGAACGGTCCATGTCCTTGATGAGTACGCGTTTCCCTTTGTTGTCCCTGACATTCGGAGCTCCTGAGGCGGCATACAGCCATTCCCCGTCTTTCTTTATATACAGGTCATAGCCTCTGAGGGCAATTCCCATTGTCGAAGCTCCGTCATTGGCAAAGCCGTATTCGCAGTTTACGGCTATGGTGGACGAATTTGTCCTGAACAGGACGGCCAAACCGGCGGAACTTCTTACCTGTTTGTTCTCGGAGGAGGTAAATCCCTTGTATTTGCAGGTGTCGACCCTGTGATAAGGGTTAGGGGTGTCCATGAGTTTCCCGATGAGATTCAGGTCCGAGGCTTCCCGGTAGACGTATTCCACGTTTTTCGGCGTCTGCGCAGACAGCATGGCTGCGGCGCAAAGACATGTAAAGAGCAGTATTGTCCGTTTCATTCCGTATTATTGATTATAACGTTTTAACCGCAAATATAGGTTTTCGTTTCCAAATATTTGTAACTTTGGGGCAATTTTTTTGACCGATGAGCCTGTATTCGTTTTACAGAATAAGCAAACCGTCTGCCTCCAAGGTGCCTCCAGGGCAGGTCGATGATGTTTACAAGTCTCTGAGACGCAAGACGTTTTGGGGAGCGACAGTGGCATACAGCCTTTATTATGTCTGCCGTCTGAGCCTGAGCGTGGTGAAGCAGCCCATAATTGATTCCGAGGTCCTGACGGCGGGACAGCTCGGACTTATCGGGTCCGCTCTCCTCTTCGTATATGCGGTAGGGAAGTTTTCAAACGGGTTCATAGCGGATTATTGCAATATCAGGCGATTCATGGCCACAGGCCTTGCCGTTTCCGCCGTCATCAATCTGATAATGGGCGTTCTCGGCTTCCTGTACGGGGCAATCGGCTTCGTCTCCATTGCCATTTTCTTTTCGTTTGCGATTCTGTGGGGAGTCAACGGCTGGGCGCAGTCAATGGGTTCCCCTCCGGGTATCATCAACCTTTCCCGATGGTTCCCGTTGAAAAAGAGAGGGACCTATTATGGAATCTTCAGCGCAAGTCCGTATCTCGGCGAATTTCTTTCCTTTATCGTGATAGGGGCCGTGGTCGGGACATTCGGATGGCAGTCAGGCTTTATATTTTCTTCGATAGCCGGTCTGATAGGGACCGTAATCATTCTTGTGTTCGTAAGCGATACTCCGGAAAGCAAGGGGCTTCCGTCCGTACAGGAACTTTCAGGGGAAAACCTGAAGGAAGAGGACAGGATGAAGACGGTGCAGGTGCAGAAGTTGGTGCTCAAGCATCCGGGAATCTGGATAATATCTGCATCCTCCGCTTTTGTCTACATTACGAAGTACGCCATAGCAGGATGGGGCGTCCTGTTCCTGCAGAAGGAAAAGTTGTTTTCCTTGGAGGCGGCTTCGCAGATAATAGCCTTTTCGGCAGTGTTCGGCGTACTCGGGACCGTTCTTGCCGGCTGGCTGTCGGATACGGTATTCAGGGGCGACAGGATCAAACCGGCGATTCTGTCCGGGATGCTGAGTTTCATTTCGTTGGCCCTTTTCCTTTTCACTGCCGGCAGTTATGTTGTCAACATAGTGTACGTGTCGGTATTCAGTCTGGCTATCGGCGTGCTTTACTGCATAGTCGGTGGCTTGATGGCCGTCGACATCGTGCCGCGGAAAGCTACGGGCGCAGCCTTGGGCATAGTCGGGATTTCGAGCTATGTGGCGGCCGGAATACAGGACATCGCAAGCGGCTATCTTATTCAGGGAAACATGCAGCATGCCGCCGAAGTGGCTGATGCGGTATATGATTTCACTCCCGTATCTGTTTTCTGGCTTGCGGCGGCGCTTGTCGCTTTCCTCCTTCCTGTCCTGAACTGGAAGAAAATGATGAAAAACACCCTATAGCATCTGTCCGCCGATAAATTCCCTCATGATGGAAGTAGGAGGGACTGCCGCTATTTCGTCAGGAGAAAGGGCAACGATGTAATCCAAGAATTTCAACAGCCTTATGGCTTCGGTATATGCCGGGGAATTCGGGGCAATCCGTCTCAACAGAGGTTCGGCATAATATTTCAGCAACGGCAGTTCGAATATGAGGGCCGAATTAAATGCCGCGTCGGCATTTTCCTGAAACGGGAAAATGTTTCTGTTTTCCCCCCTGCGCACGCTGTGCCATCTCATTATGGTCTGCTCGGGAGTGACCCCGCGCACCCTGTTGTCCCTGACAATCCTGCGCAGCAGCCTGTTGTCCGAGGTGGAGATATTGTTGTTTTCGTCCAATGAGAGCGAGGTCAGGGCCGATGCGTACACCCTGAATATGCGGGAATTGTCCACCGCAGATGTCATTTCAGGATTCAGGGCGTGGATGCCTTCCATAATCAGGATGTCCTTTTCTTCCAGATGCAGCATGTCGCCCTTGAATGTGCGTCGTCCCGCCTTGAAGTCGAAATGGGGGATTTCTACAGTCTCTCCGTCAATGAGCGAATTGAGCTGACTGTTGAGGAAGTCAAGATCCATGGCCCCGAGGGCTTCGAAATCGTATTCCCCGTTCTCATCCTTTGGCGTGTGCTCCCTGTCCACGAAATAATTGTCCAATTCGATGACCTTTGGGTTCATTCCCAACACCTTGCATTGGAGGGCAAGTCTTTTCGAAGAGGAGGTCTTTCCGCTGCTCGAAGGACCTGCTATAAGGATGATTTTCGCACGGTCGCGTCTTTCGTATATGATGTCGGCGATGTCGGCATATTTCCTTTCATGCAGGGCTTCGGCCAAATTGATGAGTTCTACTGCTTTCCCGTCAATGATGGCCTTGTTCAGAGTCCCTACTCCCCTGACTCCTGTTATTTCGCACCAGTCGGAATATTCCTGCAGGGAGGCGGCGATTTTTGACTGTCTTTTCATCGGAGTGACCTTGTTCGTCTTGCCTTCTTCCGGATACTGGAGACAGAATCCGTTGTTGAATCCCGTGATGTCGAAAATCTGCAGGTAACCGGTTGACGGTACGAGAGGTCCGTAAAACGTATCGATATTTCCGTCAAGGACATAAGTGCTGTAGATGAATTTTCCGAGGGAGGTCAGGAGTTCGGCCTTGTCAGGCTGTCCGTTTTCATTGAAAATCCCGACCGCCTCGTCAACGGTCATTTTTATCTTGTGGAACGGGTAGCTTTCGTCGATGATTTCCTGCATGGTGGCCTTTATGCTTTCCAATTCCTCGTCGGTCAGGAAATAGACCTGAGGAAGGCCGTTCCCCGGTTTGGCCTGTTCGTGGATTTCGCAATATAGTCCGCTCGGAAGGGAATAGTCTATGACGAGGGTCTTGTCGGGATACAGTTTTCTGACAGCGTTCTGAAGCACGAAGCAGAGGGAGCGGGTATATGTCCTGCGGCCGTCAGGATGGTTGTATCCGATGAATTCGATGTGGTGGGACATCATTATCGGAAATTCCAATTCCTTGAGCTTGTTGTCCACGAGGGCGGCGAGGACGGGAAGTTCCTCCCCGCTCTTTTCGTCAGTCACGCTTCTGCATATTTCTTCCGACAGGTCCCTGAGCGTGCTGCCTGCAGGAACCTTGTGATAATTGCCGTCGTTTTTGCAATAGATTCTGATTTCTTCCATGTCGTCAACGTTATATGTCGTCTTTCCCCAATGTTTCCTTATCCCGATATTTCCTTATTTCAATATTTCCGCAAGGAAAGGCCCGGTCACCGAGGCCGGATTACGGGCAAGGTCTTCCGGCGTCCCCTGTGCCACTATCATGCCGCCCTTTTTTCCGCCTTCCGGCCCCATGTCGAAAATGTAGTCCACCGATTTCAGCACGTCGAGGTTGTGCTCTATGACAATGATCGTATTCCCCTGTTCCACGAGTTGCTGCAGGACTCCGAGGAGGACCTTTATGTCTTCGAAATGGAGGCCTGTGGTGGGCTCGTCAAGAATGTAGAGCGTGTTTCCGG
Source organism: uncultured Bacteroidales bacterium (assembly GCA_944323245.1). Taxonomy (GTDB): domain Bacteria; phylum Bacteroidota; class Bacteroidia; order Bacteroidales; family UBA932; genus Cryptobacteroides. Next base: position 21,496 of record CALURT010000008.1, on the reverse strand, counting down.
TGCCCTTGCGGGAGAGTTCCGCAGCAAGTTTCATCCTCTGGCTTTCGCCTCCCGACAGCGTCACGGCTGACTGCCCGAGCTTTACATATCCCAGGCCGACATCTGCCAATGCCTTGAGTTTCTGGCTGATACTCGGGATATTGTCGAAAAATTCAAGAGCTTCGTTGACGGACATTTCGAGCACGTCGTTGATGTTCCGGTTCTTGTATTTCACGGCAAGGGTATCCTCCTTGTATCTGCGTCCGCGGCATTCCTTGCAGACCACATTGACCGATGGGAGGAAATTCATCTCTATGACCTTTATCCCGGCTCCCTTGCATTCCTCACAGCGGCCGCCCGGCACGTTGAACGAGAATCTGCCGGCCTTGAATCCGCGGACCTTCGCATCGGGAGTGGATTCGAACAACGCCCTTATGTCGTTGAAAACCCCGGTGAATGTCGCAGGGTTGCTCCTCGGAGTCCTCCCGATAGGGCTTTGGTCTATCTCTATCAGCTTGTCGATATTTTCGATGCCGACGATGCTGTCGTAGGGGAGCGGCTGCATCCTGGCATTGTAGAACTTGTTTTTCAGTACCGGCATCAGAGTCTCGTTGACAAGGGAGGATTTTCCGCTTCCGCTGACTCCGCTGACTCCTATCAGCAGACCGAGAGGGAAGTCGACGTCGATGTTCCTGAGATTGTTGCCTCGTGCGCCGCGGATGCCGAGGAAAAAGCCGTTGCCGCTGCGCCTGTGTTCCGGTACGGGAATGGTCCGGATGCCTTTCAGATAATCCATCGTGACGGATTCATTCAGGATACACCTCGGGGCTTCGTCCGAGTCGGGCTTTGCCTTGCCGGTAATGACGTCCAAAGGAGCGTTGAGGCATATTTCACCTCCGTTTTCGCCGGCTCCGGGCCCAACGTCCACGAGCCAGTCGGCAGAAAGCATGGTTTCAGCATCGTGCTCCACCACCATGACTGAATTTCCCTCGTCCCGCAGTTTTTTCAATGATGCTATCAGTTTCCTGTTGTCCCTCTGATGCAGTCCGATGCTCGGTTCGTCAAGGATGTAGAGGACGTTGACGAGTTTGGAACCGATTTGCGTCGCAAGCCGGATTCTCTGGCTTTCCCCACCTGACAGGGATGCGGTGGCCCTGTCAAGAGAAAGATATTCCAGACCGACATCCATAAGGAACGAAACCCTGTCTTTCAGTTCTTTCAGAATGTCCCGTGCGATGAGTTTCTCCCTTTGCCCTAACCTGTCATCAAGGGTGCCTATCCATTCCTGAAGGGCGGAGATCTCCATTGCGGACACTTCGGAGATGGTTTTCCCGTCGATTTTGAAATATTCTGTTTCCTTGTTCAGCCTCGTGCCGCCGCAGACGGGACAGACGACCTTGTCGGAAATGGAATCGACTATTCCCGGGAACGACACCATTTCGGAGGACGCCCCTTCTCCGACCCTGAAAAGTTCGTCGGAGCCGAATATGAGAAGGGAAATGACTTCATCCGGCAATTCTTCTATAGGATCGTAAATTGAAAAATCGTATTTGCGAGCAATGGACCGGATAATGTCGAATTTCTTGGTTTCCCTGACTTTCCCGAGAGGGACGATGCCGCCGTCGGCTATGGAAACGCTCCTGTCCGGTATGACGGTATCCATGTTGACATCCACTATCATTCCGAGACCCTTGCAGTGCGGACAGTATCCCTGCGGGGAGTTGAACGAAAACGAATGCGGCGCAGGCTCGGCTATGGAAATGCCGGTATCGGGACAGACAAGATGTTTGGAATAATGGCTGATGTCCCCTGTTTCGCAGTCGAGAATCGCCAATGAGCCTTTTCCGATGTTGAGTGCGCTCATGACAGAATTCCTGATGCGTTTTTCGTCTTTCGCCGACGGTTTCAGCTTGTCCACCACAAGTTCTATGAAATGCGCCTTGTATCTGTCCAATGCCGTGACTCCGGCCAGATCCGTGAGTTCCGAATCTATGCGTATCTGCGTATAGCCTCTTTTCCTGAGCTGTTCGAACAGGTCCTTGTAATGACCTTTTCTTCCTTTTACAAGAGGTGAGAGCAGGATACATTTTTTGTCCGCATATCTTTCCATTATGAGGGAAACGATCTGGTCGTCCGTATATCTGACCATTTCCTTTCCGGTGGCTGGCGAATATGCCTTGGATGCCCTTGCGTACAGAAGTCGCAGGAAATCATAGATTTCCGTAATCGTACCTACCGTGGACCGCGGATTGTTTCCTGTGGTTTTCTGCTCTATGGCGATGATTGGGCTCAGGCCCGTAATGCTTTCCACTTCCGGTTTCCCGAGAATCCCCATGAATTGCTTTGCGTATGTGGAAAGGGTGTCCATGTAACGCCGCTGGCCTTCGGCATAGATCGTATCGAAAGCCAATGAGGATTTTCCGCTGCCGCTCAATCCGGTAATCACCACGAACTCGTTTCTCGGAATCGAAAGCGATACGTTTTTGAGATTGTGGGCGTTTGCTCCGGTGATTTCGATATATTCCCGTTTCTTTCCCATTGTTCCGAGATTAGTTGGCGGAGAGGCCGTCATCTGCGTCAGAGCTGTCTTCGTCCAATTCTTCCATCGGGAAATTGAACGGCTGAAGGAACGGGTTCCTCATACGTTCCCCGGCGATTGTGGTCTGAGGCCCGTGCCCCGGAATCACGTCGATGTTTCCGTCAAGGCACATCAGCCTGCCGTTTATGCTTTCCATCAGCTTGTCATAGTCTCCTCCCGGATGGTCGGTGCGTCCGATGCTGCCTGCGAACAGGGTGTCCCCGCTGAAAAGGATCCCGTCTTTTCCGTCCAAAAAGCAGACGCATCCCTGAGTATGCCCAGGTGTCGCTATCACTTCTAATTCCGTATTTCCGAACCTTATCATGTCGCCGTCGGCAATGTCTTCGGTTTCGACATCCGTATCCGGGATTACCATTCCGTATGTCTTCCTGAAAAATTCGTTGCCTTTCAGTATTTCCCTGTCTTCAGGGTGCATGAATACCGGCACGCCGAAGTCCGCCTTGCATTTTCTGAGTCCCAATGTGTGGTCGAAATGCCCGTGAGTGAGCAGAATTTTTACGGGTTTGAGCCCTTTTTCCGCAATGAAACCGTAAAGCATCTCCTTTTCGGCGTCGTCAGCGAATCCCGGGTCTATGATGACGCATTCTCCGGTTTCATCCCATGCCACACTGCATTTTTCCTGCAGTTCGTTGAAAGTGAATATTTTAATATCTAACATTCGAATTTGGTTTAACTGAAATACAAAAATACTAAAAAGAGTTGAGATGCTGTTCTTTATTTTTGTACCTTTGTCAATTGTACAACCGATTTTACTGAAATTCAGACATAGTTATGCACATAGCAATAGCAGGAAACATCGGCAGCGGGAAAACCACTCTTACCAAGATGCTGGCTGCCTACTATCATTGGACACCTAAATTCGAATCCGTGGATTACAATCCTTATCTCGCCGATTTCTATGAAGATATGGAGAGGTGGTCTTTCAATCTCCAGATATATTTCCTCAACAAGAGATTCAAGGACGTGGTGGATATCTCCAAGTCGGACGAGGTCATAATACAGGACAGGACGATTTATGAGGATGCGAGGATTTTCGCTCCGAACCTGCATTCGATGGGGCTGATGAGCACGCGTGATTTTGAAAATTATTCGGATCTTTTCGACCTGATGATGTCGCTCGTGAATCCGCCGGACCTGCTCATCTATCTCCGTTCGAGTATCCCGAATCTCGTAAGCCAGATTCAGAAAAGGGGCAGGGAATACGAGAAGAGCATCCGCATAGATTACCTTACGGGGCTGAACGGGAGATATGAAGAATGGATTACCGGATACAGGCACAAACTCCTGATTTTAGATGTGGATACGTTGAAATTCCAGAACAGACCGGAAGATTTCAGGACAATCACCGACAAGATCGATGCAGAGCTGTTCGGCCTTTTCAAGGATGAGGAATAATCCCTTCAAGGATTGAAAATGAATCAATAACCGCATAAAAACCAATAACATGACAGAAAGACTGACTATTATCCAATTCGTGGAGAAATACACCCGTGAGTTCGCTTCCAATACTTTCCTGTGGGAAAAGTCTGACGGGGAATGGAAACCTACCACATTCGAGCAGACGAGGAAAGAGGCATACAGGGTCGGAGCGGGACTTATGGCTCTCGGAGTTGAAAAAGGGGACAGGATCTCCCTGCTTTCGGAAGGGCGCAACCTGTGGGTCATCGGGGAACTCGGAATATTGTACGCCGGAGCGGTGAACGTTCCGCTATCGATAAAATTGGAAGAAAGCAACGACCTGATATTCAGAATCAAACATTCTGATTCCAAGTATATTATGGTTTCGGCGGGGCAGCTGCCGAAGATAAGGAACATCCTCCCGGACCTGCCGTTGGTGGAAAAGGTCATAGTCCTCGACGAGCTTCCGGAATATCGGGAAAAGGAAATCCCGATTTCGGAAATTGCCGCCATGGGTGACAAGTTCCTTGCAGAACACGGGGATGAATTCGAGCAGAGGTACAAGTCGATTCTTCCGGATGACTATGCCAACATCAGTTACACCTCGGGAACGACTGCCGATCCAAAGGGTATCCTGCTGACTCACAGGAACTATACGGCCAACGTGGAGCAGGCCCGTTCCGTCATAGGCGTGACTCCTGAAGACAGGATGCTTATCATCCTGCCGCTTGACCATTGTTTCGCCCATGTGGCCGGATTCTACACTCTCATGTCGTACGGGGCGTCTATCGGTACTGTGCCTTCCGGCAAGACCCCAATGGAGGCTTTGCGCAATATTCCGATGAGTATCAAGGAACTGCAACCTACTGTAATGCTGAGTGTCCCTGCCCTTGCCAAGAATTTCAAGAAGAATATCGAGTCCGGAATCAAGGCCAAAGGCCCGAAAGTGGAGAAACTTTACAATTATGCCCTGAACCTTGCAATTTCCTACAACAAGGAGGGTTACAACAAGGGCGGTTTCAAACAATGCTGGAAAAAACCGCTTATGGCCCTGTTCGACAAACTGATTTTCAAACAGGTGCGCCAGGGACTCGGAGGCAAGATGAAATTCTTCGTCGGTGGAGGGGCATTGCTCGACATCGATCTTCAAAGGTATTACTATGCGATAGGCATTCCGATGTATCAGGGCTACGGTCTCTCGGAGGCAACTCCTATCATCTCGGCCAATGCACCTGCAAAACACATTCTCGGGTCGTCGGGCTGCGTGGTCAAGCCGATGGACATAAAAATCTGCGATGACGACGGCAATGAACTGCCTTACGGACAGAAAGGGGAAATCGTCATAAAGGGCGAAAACGTAATGGCCGGTTACTGGAAGAATCCGAAATCCACGGCGGAAACCATTGTGGACGGATGGTTGCACACGGGAGACATGGGATATATGAGGGACAAGGATTTCCTTTACGTGGTAGGCCGTTTCAAATCCCTTCTGATAAGTGCGGACGGGGAGAAATACAGTCCTGAAGGTATTGAGGAGTCCTTGGTCGAAAATTCTAAATACATAGACCAGGTCGTGCTGCACAATAGTCAGGACCCTTATACCATCGCTCTTCTCGTGCCGAACAAGGATGCCCTGAAGGCGTGGCTGAAAGAGACGCATCCTGAAGTGCAGGCCGAAACAGAAGAGGGCCGGAAACTTATGCTCGGCAAGATACAGGAGGAGATCGATTCTTACAGGAAAGGCGGCAAGAACGCCGGAGCTTTCCCTGAAAGGTGGCTTCCTGCGGCTGTCTGTGTGCTTCCGGAACCGTTTACGGAGAAAAACCACATGGTCAACAGTACGATGAAGATCGTCCGCGGCAAGGTCGAGCAGGCCTACGCCGACAGGATGAAGTTCGCCTACACCCCAGAAGGCAAGAACATTGCCAACGAGATGAACCTCTCGTCGCTGTAGGTCTCCAATAGAAATATTGGTGTATTTCATTATGTACTACACGGTTATTCGGAAGTTTGTTTTTTACAGTTATTCATTAATAATTAAATCTTAACAAAATGAAAACAAGTATTAAAATTACGTTGGCACTATTCATTGTCATTGCTGCTGTTTTTTCGGTATTTTATTTTACCAATCATGATGCAGCAGCATCATATATAACACGTCAAGGTGTAACCAAATGTTTCGTTGTACTTGATGGGGGCGGGGCACCAATCGTAGGTGCAAGCGTCACGATTAAAGAACGTCCGGGCACTGCTGGAACAACAACTGATTTAGATGGAAGGGCTTGTATTTCTGCAGGTGATAGTGAAACAATAGTGATTTCATACATCGGATATAAAACAAAAGAAATCAAATTTGCCATGTTGCGGGATAATGGGGAATATTGGTTGGAAGAAGATACCGAACAATTGGAATAAATGAATAAAACGGACATAGTTGCCATAGTTTTTTTCTTTGTGGCAATTCATACCGGAACGGTGGCGTGGGGACAAAAACAAGACGATTCCCTCGCCACTGTCTATGGAAAGTTGTTCGACACTGACGGGCAGGCATGGGCTTCTATGTTCAAAGGGGCGCCTAACGTAATGCTCACAGACTCGGGATCAGAAGAAACCGATACTTTATATACTGCTGCGGCTTTCGACGGCTCGTTTATTTTCCGCAATCTCATTCCTCGAAAAATAAGACTGAAAGTCACGTGTGTCGGTATGAAAACGATTGAAAACGAATATGTGCTTGAGCCCGGGCGGAATGTAATATATCTGACACTTTATCCTCAGACAGAAAAGATAAAAGAGTCAGGAGTGTCGGCAGAAGTTCCCCTTATGAAAAGAATTGCCGATACCACCATATTCAACGCTGCAGCTGTCAGGACGTTGGATGGAGAAAGCGTGCGCTCTATACTCGAACAGCTTCCCGGATTCAACGTGACTTCATCCGGCATACAGGTCGACGGGGAAAATGTAAAACGGACTTACGTAAATGGAGTATTGATTTTCGGAGACAATCCGCTGACAGCCGTAGACGCCTTGAAGGCCGATGAAATCACTCAGGTCCGCGTTTTCGATGAACAGAATGCAGCCGACATACGCAGCGGGCTCAAACATAACAAAAAGGACAGAGTACTCGACATTGTCACCAAGGAGAAAATCTTTTCATTTTCAGAGGCCGTGCTTTATGCAGCAGGAGGGGCAGACGATACACGGCAGGAACGTTATGAAGGCATCGGATCCATGGCATATTACTCGGAAATGACACTGTTCAATATTTCAGCCATGACCGATAACATAGGAAGCAACCATATGACCATTTCAAATCCGAATCCATCCAATATATTAAGTCAAATCATATTTGGAAACGGGCCGCTGCCTTCGTATGTTGAAAATACAAAAGCCAACACGAATTTTACCAAATATTGGAAAGACCGTAATTTCGGAAACAGCATAAATGTCTCGTACACTTTCAATTATAAGTATTCCAAAGACGAACGACAGACACTGACAGAATATTTCGGCAATACCGACAGTCCTGCGACGAGCTATTTGGACACCACTTTAACCGGCAATTCTGCGTTTTCTCATAATATCAATATTTCCGCAGACTTGAAGGACACTCCGTTGAAGTCGATATTCATAATGGCCTATGGTTCTTTTGATGACAATTCCAATTCCTCCCTTACGGGGAACAGGGCAATCACAGAGGGGCAGACAGCCGATATTTTCAGACACGAGACATTGACTTCAGAAAATAAAGATTACAAGATAGGCGGCAGCCTGAGCTGGATTAACAATGATGCAAGGAAAGTAAGACCGAATATTTATATCAGAGGGGATTATCGTAACTCCAGTACGCTTTCATGGACTGTGGACACCCTTGCCACCTCGTTTGACCGCAGGCAGTTGTCTTCGGACGGCTACGGCCGCAGTGCCGGTATGATTGCGGAAGCTTCGTTGGAAACAAGGTTGATAAACAACGAGAAGCATACGCTTTTACTCAATACCGGTCTCGGAAGTTATTATAAAAATGAAAAAAGAAAGCAGATGACAGTCGATTTCATCGCCCCTGATTCCCCTGCTACTGACTTTGCGAACACTTATGATTTTACGTGGAATTATTTTACAAACAGTATATTTGCCGGGATTGCCTATAATTCGAAGATTCTCTCGATAAGCGGGAAACTGGAGTTTTCTGACATGCTCATGATGAACGATGAATTTTATCCTTCAGAGTATTCATACGATAAAAATTATCTTACGGTAGCTCCCGTCATAGAGTTACGGTACAAAAAATTAAGATTTTCCTCCAAAACACGGACTACGGCACCGTCATTGGAACAGGTCCGGAGCAGGATATCTGACTCGAATCCGCTTATGCTCATAGGTGGGAACCCTGATTTGAAACCTTCCTATAATACAGACTACTTGCTTTCCTGGCAAAAGACAGTAGGGACGAAAGGTGCTTCTGTAGGAATGCAGGTCAACGGGACATGTAATTTCCGCGATATCGTGGATAAAAGCGTGTATTTTTCTGAAGCTACCGAGTTGTCTGAATGGGATGGATACAAAGCACTGGCCGGAAGCCGTCTGATTACTTATGAAAATGCTGCCCGTCCGTCATATCAAATCAACGGATGGCTGACTGGCAGCAGGTTTTTCTTCAAAAGGAAACTCCGCGTTACGATGAATCTTACCGGAGGATGGGCGGAACGCTTACAATATCTCGGTCAGGACATGATTGATCTTTCGGAAGCATCAGCCGGTATGCGGCTGTATTTGCGTTATACCATCGGAAAGAATATCAGAATCAATGTAAATCCGTCGGTGACATATATAAAATCCATGGACGGATCCATGGCGACGTTGTCAGAGCGGATTTCTGCAGATATACTGGCTCTTTTCGATGCGAGGTTTGCAAAAAACGGCTCGTTCAATGCCGAGTATCGCTTCAACGGGTATGATTATTTGTCCGGATACGGCAGCGATTTCTCGTCGCATATACTGAATGCCCGGATAGGATGGAAATTCCTGAAACGGACATTGGAAGTCAGTCTTGTAGGAAATGATCTTTTGAATTCCGGTTCGTTATATACCACGTTGGTCTCGCCGGATTCCATGACCCAGTCGTGGCAACCGACATATGGCCGCTATTTTCTTGTTTCTGTGGCTTACCATTTCAGGGCGAAAAAATAACGCAATCAGTTCTTGAAGCTGTGGATTGGGGCGGGGATGCGGCCTGTACGTGAGATGAAGTCCTCGCAGCCGAAGTTGTTGACCGGCATTATCGGGGCGTGTCCGAGCAGACCGCCGAATTCCACCGAATCGCCGGTTGTTTTCCCGACTACAGGGATAATCCTTACGGCAGTGGTCTTCTGGTTCACCATTCCTATGGCAGCTTCGTCGGCGATAATACCCGAAACGGTGGATGCCGGAGTGTCACCCGGAATGGCTATCATGTCCAATCCCACGGAGCATACGCATGTCATGGCTTCCAATTTCTCTATGGTCAGCGCCCCGCACTCGGCGGCATCTATCATACCCTGATCTTCGCTTACCGGAATGAAAGCCCCGCTCAGGCCTCCTACGTAAGAGGATGCCATGACTCCGCCTTTCTTGACTTGATCATTCAGCAGGGCCAATGCAGCCGTAGTTCCCGGAGCTCCGGCCTTTCCGATGCCTATTTCGTGCAGGATATCGGCCACGCTGTCACCTACGGCAGGAGTAGGCGCAAGGGACAGGTCTATGATTCCGAACGGTATGCCGAGCCTGCGGGACGCTTCCTGTGCGACAAGCTGGCCGACACGCGTGATTTTGAAAGCGGTCTTCTTGATGGTTTCGCAGAGAACTTCGAACGATTCCCCTCTGACGCTTTCCAAGGCATATTTCACGACTCCCGGTCCGCTTACTCCCACATTGATGACGGCATCCGGCTCTGTAACCCCGTGGAATGCCCCGGCCATGAACGGATTGTCGTCGGGAGCGTTGCAGAGGACCACAAGTTTGGTACATCCGGACGAATCGCTGTCGGCTGTCGCAGCTGCCGTGGCTTTGATGATTTCACCCATGAGACGCACTGCGTCCATGTTTATGCCTGTTTTAGTACTCCCGACATTGACTGATGAACATATCCGGGACGTGCAGGCCAAGGCTTCCGGAATGGATTGTATCAGGAGTCTGTCGCTTTCCGTCATCCCCTTTGAAACTATGGCGGAGTATCCTCCGAGGAAATTCACTCCCAATTCTTCAGCCAATTCATCAAGGGTCACGGCTATCCTGACGAAATCCTGCGGGCAACGGCAGGCAGACGCCCCTACGATGGATATCGGAGTGACTGAAATCCTTTTGTTTACGATCGGGATACCGAATTCCCGGGAAATGTCATCCGCCGTAACGGCCAGACGGCCCGCCGTTTCCGTGATTTTTTTCCTTATGCGGGTGCAGATTTCATCCACCGAGGATGCAGCGCAGTCCAATAGACTGATACCTACGGTGACTGTCCTTACGTCGAGGTTGTCCTGACGGATCATCCGCAGGGTTTCTATGGCTTCGTTGAGGTTTATCATGGCGTATCAGATTCTGTGCATTTTTTCGAAAATCTCTTCTCTCTGGCATTTTATCTGGACTCCTATGGAGTTGCCGAGATCGTCGAGTCCGGAGACTATCGTCTTGAAATTATCGGAGATATGACTCGTGTCAACTATCATCATCATGTTGAAATACCCCTGTACGATGGTCTGCGTGATGTCGAGGATGTTGATCTGCTGTTCCGCAAGGTAGGTGCATACCTTGGCTATGATGCCTACGGTATCTTTCCCGACTACTGTGATAATGCTTCTGTTCATGATACGATTTATTGTACGAATGACAAATATATGTAACTTTGCGGAAAATCCGACAATATTATGAATACACTGTTGTTCCTCGGAAATATCGGTACCGGCGAAATTCTCGTCATAGCCTTGCTTGCACTGCTGTTTTTCGGCGGGGCCAAAATTCCGGAACTCATGAGGGGACTCGGCAAGGGCGTAAAGAGTTTCAAGGACGGTATGAATGAAATAGAGTCCGAAATAAAGTCGGATACGAAAAAAGATGACGAGAAAAAATCCTGATCCGGCCAATATGACTTTTTGGGATCATCTCGAGGTTTTCCGTTGGTCCCTGATAAGGATCGCTGCGGCATTGGCGGTCTTTTTCGTGTTGAGTTTCACGGCAATGCCGTATATATTCGACGGTTTTATCCTTGGGGCGACGTCATCGGACTTTTTCCTGTACAGGTGGTTTTCGAAACTGAGCGGAGCGTTGCCGTTCATACCCGACTTTTCCGACGACAGGTTTTCCGTAGACATCATAAACATAAATGTTGCATCGCAGTTCATGACCCACATGTCCGTCTCGTTCTGGATGGCGGTGATTCTGCTCTTCCCTTACATCGTGTTCGAGTTGTGGCTGTTCGTGAAGCCTGCCCTGTATCCGCATGAGAAGAAGGGGATAGCCACGGCGTTCTGCTTCGGAACATTTATGTTTTATATAGGTTGTGCCGTAGGATACTGTATCGTTTTCCCGTTTACTTTCAGGTTTCTCGTGGAATACACTTTGGGGACGCACATTGTAAATCAGATTTCCCTCAACTCATACATGAGCAATTTCTTCGGCATGGTCTTCATCATGGGTCTCGTGTTTGAAATGCCTCCTCTTGCATGGGTTTTGTCGAAACTCGGGGTCCTTCACAGGGATATTCTCAAAAAATACCGCCGTCACGCCATCGTGCTTCTGCTTATAGCGGCTGCGGTCATCACGCCTTCAGGTGATCCGTTTACGATGATGCTCGTCTTCATCCCGCTGTATCTGCTGTATGAGATAGCGGTATGTATCGTGAAGGAAAAACCTGTTGAGGCTGATACTCAATAGGTCAGGCCGGTGATTTCAGTGGAAATTTCCCCTATGACAGGGGAGCTTTCAGGAGTGATTACTGCTGACTGTATCCTGATGAAACTTATTGAGCCGAGGCTTGCCGGGCTGCCGTTTCCGTCTACGGCGTCATCGATGTCGAATGCCGAAATTTCCGGATGTCCGGTATCCGTATCAGCCACGATGTCCGCATATCCGGCGGCGTAGCTTCCCGTTTCCCATCGTCCGGTCTCTTCATTGAAACGGAGACGGTTTTCGAGCCTTGTCCCTGTCAGGGTGTATTCCGATGTCCCTACCCATTGAGGATAGTAGCTGTTGTCGTGGAACTGAGGCAGGTAGCTTACCTTTCCGGTGTTTCCCTCGTTGTCTTCCCAGACAATGTCTCCCGGAGCCCCGTCCGCTGTCTGAAAATACGTTACCGAATAGTCCGGAAATTCGCTGTCCTCCCCTTTGAGCCGGTACCATGTCATCCCGTCAGGAGAGACCCATACGACGCCCGGTTCCGAATTGCCGTCGAAGGAGTTGCCCGATATGGAGAAATCATCTCCGTTTACGTTTTTTACCGGAGTCGCCGTTTTCAGTATGATATAGCCTCCGAAAGTCCCCAAGGATACGAAATATCCGTTGTCGAGCCTCTCCTGCGCCCATGCGGCGGCTTCTTCCGCCGTATTGCAGGTGTAACCGTCATTGATGAATTGGCCGGGAGCTGGCATGTATTCGACTACGTTGTATCCTCCGGTTTCCGTTGTGACGGTGATGATTTCCGTTTCATTGCAGGCCGTATGGGCCAATGTCGTCGCTGCCGCAGCAGTCGTTATGATTTTCTTACAGATTCTTCTCATGACAATTGTAATTTTCACTCAATCCTTTACTCAGTCCTTTACTCAATCCGAAAACTTTTTCTATGGCTCCGCTGCCGGTAATGTCAGCCGTTTTTCCGAAAACGGCATCCGGAGGGTCGAGCAGCAGGATGTCATCTGCCTCCCTCAGGGCGACGTCGAGGTCGTGCGTGGAGAATATGATTGTCTTTCCTGCCTCTGACGCAAGCCTGTGCAGCAAGGCAGCGGTTTCGTAGCGGCCGGGAATATCGAGAAATGCCGTCGGTTCGTCCAAAAGCATGACAGGCGTATCCTGAGCAAGCGCCCGGGCTATCATTACCTTCTGGCATTCGCCGTCGGACATGCTGTCCGTCGTTCTGTGGGCGTAATCTTTCATCCCCGTGAGTTCCAATGCCGTTTCCACCATCCTCCTGTCTTCATCTCCAAGTCTGCCGAACCGTCCGGTGTAAGGCGCTCTGCCGAGAGCCACGAGGTCCGAGCAGGCGAGATTGGCCACACGTATTTTTTCAGTCCCGACGAAAGAGACGGAACGGGCGAGGTCGTTCGTATCCATGTTCCGTATGTCCCTGCCGTTTATCAGGACATGTCCGTTGACGGGATTCTCCATTTTCAGCATGGCTCTCATAAGGGTGCTTTTCCCCGCACCGTTGCGTCCGAGCATTGCCGTCAGGCGTCCGTCGCCGAAAACGACGGAAATTTTCTCAAGCAGGATGCGTTGCCCGTATGCAAGGCTTATGTCTTTCAGTTCAAGCATAGTATTGTCTTTTTTTACGACTGTAGGGGTTTATCACCACCCATATTATTACAGGAATGCCGAGCAGGGACGTGATGGCGTTTACCGGCATTGCAGCCGTTTTCGAGATGATGTCGCAGAGCAGCATCAGCGATGCCCCGCAGATCATCGTTCCCGGAAGGAGCACCCTGTGGTCTGCGGTCTTGGCGATGAATTTTGTCAGGTGCGGGACGGCGAGACCTATGAATCCGAGCGGGCCGCAGAATGCAGTGACAGTCCCTGACAGAAGCACAGTGGCGAGGAATATGGTATTTCTCGACTTTTTTATGTCAAGACCCATCGTTACTGCGTATGTTTCCCCGAGTGCGAGCAGGTTCAGCGGTTTGACGGAGATTGCGGACAGGAAGATGCCCGCCGCTGTAGCCGCTCCGAGAAAGACGAGCTGCAGGTCGGTGACGTTGCCGAGACTTCCCATTGTCCAGATTACATACGATTTGAGAGACATTTCGTCGCTCAGGAACTGGAGAATCTGCACTATGGCATCTATTCCGGAGCCTATCATCATGCCGAGAATCAGGATAATCATTATGTCCTTGATTTTCCTGCTGACAACGGCGATTATCGCAAGTATGCCGGCAGCTCCCGCCCACGCCGCTCCAGCAAGGCCGATTGAGGCAATGAAGGATTCCCCGATTATCGCAGACGAGGATGCGCCGAGTACGAAAACCGCCGCACCGAGAGATGCGCCCGAACTTATCCCGAGCACATACGGTCCGGCTAACGGATTCCTGAATAGGGTCTGCATCATGAGTCCGCTTACGGATACTGAAATTCCGGCGAGCAGGGCCGTGACTGCCTTCATCAGTCGGATTTCTATGACTACGGTCTTCGTCTGCTCCGATACTTCGCCGCCCGTCAGGGATTTCCAGACCTCGGACGGAGAAATGCCGCTGCTCCCGACAAGTATATCGGCGGCCAGCAGGATGACGGGCAGCAGGCCCGCTGCAATCCAGTATGCTCTTTTTTTCATCTATTCCAATTTTCTATAATAACACAAATCCCTGCCTTCAAGGATTTCCGGATGGAAAATCCGTATCAGATCTTCGAGGACGAGGTCAGGGCGGACCTGTCCGGACTCCCAGAAATCGTTGCCGCTGCCCGAAATCCTCTTGTCGCAATTGTAAACATTGCCTGTGTCTACACTTTTTACTCCGGCGAATTTCGGATAAGCGTTTTTCAGCTCTTCCAATGACCCTATTTTTCCGGTATTGAGCCAGAAATCCGCCTCCGATGCGAGTATATAGGCCTCTTCCATGTCCACGGGCAGGGATTTGTTGGAACTGTTGCCCCTGTAGACGTATTCCGCCCCGGCGTCTTCTATCATTGCCGCCATCGCAGTGCCTCTTGAAGCCATGTACCACGTGTCTCCGTAAGGTGTGTTGAGCATTACTTTCGGCCTGTCAATGTCGTCGGGGACAGCGTTCGCGAGATGTCGGTATCGGGTTTTTATCTGTCCGAACACGGCTTCCCCCACGTCCCTGCAGCCGGTCAGTTCGGCTACGGCTACAATCCATTCCGCCCTTCCGAGCGGCGACGGTTCGAGATATTCTCCCATATAAAGGTAGGGTATTTTCAGCTTCCGCAACATGGCTTCCATCGCACTGGAAGCGGTGATGCCGTACAGGAGCACAATGTCCGGGGCCAATGCGGCGATTGTTTCGAAATCGGCGGCCGTTTCATTGCCTACGTCCGCTATTCCGGCCCGGTGTTCCCTTACGTAAGCGTTCGATATGAAGTCAATGCCGGACACCCCGACTATCCTGTGCGTTTCCTTGAGCAGGTCGAGCATCGCCACGTATGACGACGACATGGCCACGATGCGCCTTGCAGGGCCGTTGACCGTCTGCCCGTCAAAACCTTCCGGCGGGGTTTCCCCGTTTCTTGATATGAAGAGGTCGAAAGCGGAGGAATCAGCTCCCTGCCAGGCTGCCTTTACCCGAATCACGCTGCTCAGACTGTCCTGTATTCCGATGATTTCGAAGCCTTCGGCAAATCCGGGCCTGTAACGGACATCGTCGAAAACGTCTGCGGCATTGTGCGTCGAACATGAGACAGCCGCAAGGATTGCAGCGAAAATTATGTGTCTTGGAAATTTCATCGCCTTGGTTTTTGGAAAATTTTACCGGATTTGGGCGTTATGCCCACGAATATTTCGAAATTGATTCCCGGCATCGGACGGGCGAGGACCGAGAGATATTTTTCGTTGAAAAGGTTTTTGACGGCGGCGGATACTGAAAGTCCGGCCCTCTTGAAGTCGAACGAGCGGTTCAGGGTAATGTCGTTCATGAAATACGGCGGGACCGAGCCTGAAATCGTGTAATCGTTGCTGGTCATGGTGTAACGTCTGCTGTACCAGCACCATTTCCAGAAAAAAGACCATTTACCGTAATGCAGCCCGGCGATAAACGATGAAGAATATTCGGGAATGTAGACAAGCTGTTTTCCCACCGATTCGTCGCCTTCGCTTCTCGGTTCTCCGCAATTTACCGACGGCGACCATGTGAAGTTTCCGTTGAAAGTCAGCTTCCACCTGTCGGCGGGCAACCATTCCATTTTCAGTTTCTGTTCTATTCCGTATGCGTGTACTTTCATGAGATTCAACGGAGTATAGAAATCCTTCTTCGCACCGTCGGGTACCCACAGAATCCAGTCGTCGATATATGAGTCGAACCAGTATCCTTCGGCGGAAATATTGAAATTACGGTTGAAATCCCTTGACAATGAATAGCCTGTGTCATACGAGAAACCGGATTCGGGTTTCAGTCCAGGATTGCCTCCTGGCATGAAATACAGGTCGTTCAATGTGGGAAACCTGTAATTCCTGGAAACCGAACCCTTGAGAAAAAGGTTCCATTCCGGGACGAGCAATATGTCTGCGTTGAAGGCTGGAATGACGGGGGAAAAAGAAGACCTGAAAATATTCTCCCGTAACGAAACCGACAGTCCGGCCCTTTTTACCGGCTTCCATTTCAGTGACACGAACGCCGATATTTCCGTGGCCGAGGCCTTGTATCCCACCTTTTCGGCTTCATTCCCCTGTACCATGATGCTCTCGTCATAAGAGTTTACGAAATGCTGGTGCATGGCTGCATTGCACGTCAGGAGCCATTTCCGCCCGAAATAACGTTCGTATGCGGCCTTTGCGTATATCGTTTCGGTCCTGCTTCTCGATTTGGTCATATAGACATAGTTTCCGTCTCCCTTGTCCCGGGCATAATCATAGTCGAGTCCTGTCGTGGAATATCCTGCGGATATTTCCGCCTTGGACGTATCCCAGTTTTTCTTCCATGATGCCACTGATCTGAATGTGCTTTCCCTCTGTTCGTTGATGAAATCCGTGTCCGCTCCATAGTCCACGGTCAATTGCGGGAGCTGCCTGTAGGAATCAATATACCATGCGGACAAGGAGAACACGTGACCTCCGTCCGTCGTGTAACCAAGCTCCTGCATTGCGTGGAAATCCCTCCATGCTCCGCTTCTGTATCTTTCAACTGGATGCCAGCTTTCGACGATGTTCATGTTCTCGTCGTACCGGATTTCCTTTTTGTCCATGTTCACATATTTGAATTCGTTTTCAGAGGTTGACAGGAGCAGTCTTGTGGAGGATTTGAACCGTTTTCCGCCGTAATCTATCTTCAGGAATTCGTCTGCGGTGAGGAATGAGCCGAAGCCCTGGATATATTGCATTTCAAACCCTTTTATGTCAGGTGTTTCGGATTTCAGGACGACGGCTCCGCCAAGGCCGCCGCTTACGCTTTGAAGAGAGGATGTCCCGTGCAGGAGCGATGCCCCGTCCATGAAGAATGAAGGTATCATCGAGAAATCCGTCATCCCGAGCATCGGGGAATTTATTTTCATGCCGTTCCACAGCACCTGCGTGTGCGATGCGGAAGTCCCTCTGAAAGATACAGTGGACATGGAAGCCCTGCCGTATTGTTTGACAAAAAGAGACGAGTTGTATGACAGAATGTCCGCAAGGGAAATGGAAATGTTTTCCTTCAGGGCAAGGCTGTCGAACCTTGTTTCCGTTATCCCGGTTTCTCTGAGCGGGCGGAAGCCTTTGACAGTCGATTCCTGCAGGGTGTCTGCGACTTCCCGCGGCGATTCCGGGCCTGCGGCGCCTGAGGCTTCCGTCACCAATGGAATCCCGAAAATCAAGGCTGTCACTATTATGGCAATGGTTCTTTTCATCCGTCCGAAACTTGTCAGTACCAGCAAAATGAGGAAGGGTTTATCCCTGCCCTGAAGCTGTCGAGCAGTTCTCCCGAAAGGGAATATCTGTATATCAGTCCTTTCTGCTGCCAGTCAATGGCATCGGCAACATAGATTTCCGGATTGAACGGGCAGATGCCTATGGCGCAATATTCCGTGCCCCGGCTTTCGATGAACGCTTCCGAAGGCAGGACTTTGTCGTTGACGGACATCCTGTAGACCCCTCCGTTTATGAAGTATATGCTGTCTTTGGCGGTGTTGGCTTCGATGGCTGACGGCCTGCCGTCCCCGTAAAACGTGAATTTCCTTTCTATTTCAAAGGTTTCCGGGTTTACCACCGTCAATGCGGGGTTTTCATGTCCGGCAGGGTTGCCTTCATATCCTCCGTCCGTCAGGACCCACAGTCTGCCGTTGCAGTCCGCAACCATTGCAGCCGGCTGTATGCCTATGCGCAACTCGTCTTCTATTTCGTCGGTGTTTGTGTTGATTTTCAATATCTTGTCCTGATATGACCAGCAATTGACGATGGCCATGTCTCCGAACCCGATTATCTGCTCGGTGGATGCCGTCCCGCTGTCCATGCCGGTATCGATATAGCCTGTGATTTCGTACTTTTTCGGGTTTACGATGAAGATGCGTCCGTCCCAAAGTTGTGTGACATAGGCTTTTTCGTCATTTATGAAATAGATATGGCGAGGGGAGGTGAGGCCGGTGATCCGTCCTTTTTCCTTGAACGTGACAGGGTCGACGGCAAAAATCACATGTGAATTGTTGACGGTTATCCAAAGTGTGCCGTCGTGCATTGTCATGGACTGCGCCACGTCCCCGAGTTTCTGTCCGTTGGCCCTGATGAACACGTCGTTTTCCACCGTCCCTGTTTCCGTGTCATAGAACGTAAGCGATGCGTTGCCGTACTGATAATTGCCTTCATTGGCGATGAACAGACCGCTTCCCGGTTCCGGTGTAGTGTCGAAATCGGTGTCCAAGTCGTAATCCCACTCCATGCAGCATGGCATGAGCGTACAGACTGTCAATATGAAAATCAGTTTGGAAGTGTCCATGACCGTAATCCCGCGGTTTTTTGTCCTGACTGTCCCGGCAGGTCTTCTGACTTATCCGGGCTCCTGCGCCTTCCCGTCCTTGTTCAGATTTTCGGACAGTGGCTGTTGCAGGGCCTCCCTTGCGGGCAAAGCGGAAATACAGCAACGGGTATTGTTCCGGATTCCGACCGGATTCCCTATCAAGTCTCACGACACCCGACAGTCTCCGCAAATATCGTCTAATTTCACGATAATTCAAAACGATTTCCGGGATTACATCAGAAACTCCATCATGTTGGCCGGGGTGATGCATTTGAAGCCGGCATCAGGATAGGCTGCGGTGAACGAGGCGGGTGCATTTACCTTTTTGCCTTCCTTTAACTTGATTTCATAGCCGGTCATTACGCCGTCTTCAATCTCGATAAGGTCAATTTCTTTTTTCTGCTGCGTCCTCCAGAAGTAATGCTTTACGAATGTCCTGCCGGAATATTCGTTCCTTTTGAGTCTTTCCGCAATCACGAAGTTCTCCCACATGTGCCCCAATTCTTCCGGAGACCTGAGAGAAACCGGAGCCATATTGCCGATCACCCCGTTGCGGATACCCATGTCCCAAAAGTAGAGTTTGCGTGCGAATTTAAGTTCGTTGCGCTGGTTTTTGGAGTATGACGGAAGAGTGAAGATAATGTAACTTCTCTCAAGGATTTCTATATATCGTTCCACTGTCTTTGCGTCAATGCCGATAAGATTGGCAAGTTCGGTGGCTGATACCGGAGAACCTATCTGGAAAGCAAGTGCCTGTACCAACTTTACAAGTCTGTCTGATTTCGCTATGTTGTTTTCCTCCATGACATCCTTGTAAAGATAACTTTCAATGATTTCCTTAAGGGTTTCTTTCTCATCTTCCGGGGACGTAACTACTTCAGGGTAATAGCCGTATATAAGCCGGTGCTCAATCATACGGGATTCCTCAAGTGTGCTTGTGTGGTCGGACATTTCCTTGAATGATAGCGGATAGAGTTTGAATTCCCGCTTTCTGCCGGTCAAGGACTCGTTTATGGTTTGCGTCAGGCGGAATGCCGAACTTCCTGTGACGACAATACTGATGTCCTTGAATTTATCTGCAGCGATTTTGAGCATATTACCGATATTGTCAATCTTCTGCGCCTCATCCACAAGGAGGAAATCCTTGTTGCCGATAAGGACTTTCAGTTTGGTTTCATCGGTATTTGCGAACATGGTTTGGACATCGGAGTTGTCTCCGTTGATTTCAAGGACTTTGGCGCCGTCTGGAATTATGGCTGTAGCGAGGGTGGACTTCCCGACTTGCCGCGGCCCCGTTATGGTCACTACCTTTTTCTTTGCAAGGGCTGTCCGGAGTCTTTCCTCAATGGCTCTTTTAATCATGGTGTCAGAAGTTGATACTCAAATGCAAATATATAATAAATTCCGTAAATCTTAAAAGATTTGCGGAGTCGACTCCTGAAATCTTAAAAGATTTGCGGAGTTTCTTTGTTATTACTCCACTCGCTACGCTCGGTTGAAATATATTAAAAATTGATAAAAATTTCTGTATGACGAAGCTTATTTGCATTACTTCCAACAATTATATATATCACACTTATATACTTTAATGTACCAACACTAAAAATCAGTTAAAAGTTATAAGCATTCTCCCACATTACATGCAAATGGTTTGTTGGATTTTATTTTCATGCTAAGATACTGCCATTTATACATATACATATACTACAAATTAAAATTCAATTAAAATGGCTAAATCAATTAAATTGACTGACAGCACAATCTCTGTAACCTATTCAGAACTTGTGCAATTGCGGAATTCGGGAGCCCTCTATCCCGGAGCGACATATCGGATTACGGACTACCAGTGTTCAAGTTCAGATGCCGATACATCTGTTGCAAGCAACAAATTCGACATTCTTGTAAAGGCAATAGATACAGACAAATTGTCAGAACATTGCGGTGCATTGCGGAATACATCTGACTCATATTTCCCAGAGGAAACCAATTTCGAGGCTTGGGAAATTTGGTACTGCTTGGACAACGATACATCAAGATTTGGCTGGGCTTCAGCAAGCGGAAAGGGTATCATCTACCGTCTTATTGACGAATTCGGCAATGATTGCCCATACGATTTCAAGAACATAATGTTCAAACGAACTGCATCATGGTTTTCATCACACGAAGATTGGTGCAACGAGGCTCTGGGAGATGTTCCAACAACTGACAAGCTATATTTTACATTCTCCCTTATTGCCAGTGCTAACTCAAATGGTACAGACTTGTCCACAAACTACTATAATGGACAAAAGTATCTTAAGTTCTACCAAAACAAGATTGCCCCGTATTATTCTGACAGTGTTCAACAGCTTAACAAGAATGTGTTCATACTGAAATCCATTGGCAATATGGGCTGCTACTCCAACACCTTTGGGAACAACTGCTACTCCAACACCTTTGGGAACTACTGCCAATCCAACACCTTTGGGAACTACTGCCAATCCAACACCTTTGGGAACAACTGCTTCTCCAACACCTTTGGGAACAACTGCTTCTCCAACACCTTTGGGAACAACTGCTACTCCAACACCTTTGGGAACTACTGCCAATCCAACGCCTTTGGGAACAACTGCTACTCCAACACCTTTGGGAACTACTGCCAATCCAACACCTTTGGGAACAACTGCTTCTCCAACACCTTTGGGAACAACTG
>CALURT010000007.1 GCA_944323245.1 uncultured Bacteroidales bacterium | reverse complement strand
CTGAGGGAGACTTCCGACATACGGTCATCCAAAATCCCGGACCTTCGGGAAACATATTCCACCAACGCCTCGGGACTTATGCTTCTCCCACCTCTCAATCTGTTCAGAATGAGAGCCATCCTTTTCAACGGAAATAACTTGGCCATTATCCGGAAGAAACCTGAAAGCCGGTTAGTTTTTAAGATAATACGTCACTGACGAAACGACACGTACCTTCTTGATGTATGGTGTATTGCTGTCGCGGTCACTGATGGTGAACGTTCCCTGATTGGCTGTCTTGATCTTTCCGAGCCGGCTGTCGGAATCCTTGGCGAACTTCTCCGCCGCTTCACGGGCGTTTTTCGTGGCATCTTCTATCATCTCAGGCTTGATGGCGTTCAATCCCTCGAATTTGAATTCCACCTGATTTTCCCAACTGTTTCCCGAACCGATTATGCCTTTTTTCAGCAACTCCGACTGGCGCGGCATCAATGCGAGCACCGCATCTACGTTTTCAGTGCACACCGACACCGTACTTTTGCAGAAATACCTGTAAGCCCTGTCATTGCTCCCGTATTCATATGCATACTTGTCGGAAACAGACGGAACGGAAACCGTAATTTCGGACTCCGGTATGCCTCCGGAAGTCAGAAATTCCTTGATTGTAGCCGTATTGCGTTCAATTTCCGCATATACCCCGTTCAAGTCGTTGCCGACGACAGTGAAAGCGAAAGGCCATATCACTTTGTCGGCCTTTACTTCCTTTTCACTCAATCCCTTGACATTGACAGTCCTCTCGAAAGACCTGAAATCCGACACCGCTTTCGGAATCATCAGACCGAGAAAAATCAGGCCGACCATAATGAAAAGGCCTGAATAGAATTTACCTTTTTCCATAACTTTAGCGTTTGTTACCTGTTTTATCCAAATAGGCCGTCAAGGCCGTCTGATATGCTATTTTGCCGTCAAGCACCTGATTCCTGGCATCCGTCAGCTGAGTCTGTGTCTGAAGCAGTTCGGAAATCGTGACCATCCCGGCCAAATAATGGTCGTACATCTGTCTTTCCACGGCTTCGGCAGTCGCAGCAGTTTCTTCGGCTACCTGCAGTTTTTCCCATGCGGCAGTCAGGTCCATCCACAATTTGTGTACCTGAAGCACCAACTGTGTCTGCAGATACTCCCTCTCGTTTTCCGATTTCTGCAACTGATAGTCTATTCTCTGCATCTTGCGTGACGTCTTGCCCCAGTCCGAGATAGGAATCTGCAGGACAGCGAAAACCGCCCCGTTCATGGAACCCTTGTTCATGAAATTGTTGTAACCGTACAGGGCTCCGACTCCGAGCTGGGGCAAGGCCTCTCCGAGAGCCATCCTCTTTTCCAGTTTTTTCGATTCCACGGAAAGATCGAGGAGTCTGGTCTCGTCAAGATTTGCCGCAACCTCGTCTTCCGGACAATAGTACCTTTCCGGCGACAGCAATTCCGACAGGCTGTCGGTCAACCTTATGTCATCGATAAACGGGATGGAGTCATTCCTTATGGTCATGTACGGATTGTATTCCACTCCGACGGAATTGCACAGATTCATTTTTGCGAGCCTTATCCCGTTGAGCAACTGTATTTTTCCGGATTTCAGCTCATTCCTTTTAATCTGGACCTGCAACAGGTCGGTTTCCGTCACGACACCTGCATCCACGGCCGCAATGACATCGTTGAAAAGGGTGTCCAACAGAGCCTGGACCTCATCCAAAGACCTGTATTTCTCCTCAAGGGAAACAATCTGCCAATATGCGGCTTCCGTTTCTTCGGCCGTGGCCCGTGTGCGGATGTTTTTCTGCAACGTCGCCGCTTCGACACCGAGAGCAGCCAATCTGTTGCCCGTAACTATCCTCCCGCCTGCAAAAACCGGCTGCATCACCGTAGCCGCTGCCAATACTCCGTAATCCATGGTCGAATACACAGGGTCTATCCCAAGCTGCGGGGCCACCGAATTGACGAAGTTCTGCAGATTGTGAGTAAAGTCCGAATGTCCGAAAATATCCGTGACGCCGATTTCAATCAGAGGATTGAAAGCATAGAACGAAAAGGCATTGACGGACACCTTCGGAAAATATTCAGCGAATGCTTCCTGTTTCTGTGCCCTTGCGGCATAGACGTCAAGTTCGGCATTCTGCATGTAAGGATTGTTCTGCATTGCAAGTTCCCTGCATTTGTCGAGCGACAGCTCAAGGACAGGCCGTACCGCTGCCGACGAAACGGTTTCCGGGACATCCTCCTGCGCTGCAAGCGGCAGACAACATGCACCCGACAGGAACAACACCGACAATATGTACTTATTTCGTTTCATTTGCAATCGCTTTTGGTTTGGCATTCTTGAAAATCTGCCAGTATGAAACAGGCATTATCAACACTATCAGGAAGATGGACAGCATCGTACCGAAGCATATCACCACTCCCATAGGCATCCAGAGAGCGTCCCCGCTGATGACCATCGGCAGGACTCCGAGTGCGGTCGTGCAGGAAGTAAGGAATATAGGCCGCATCCTGCGCTTTCCGGCCAATTCGGCTGCCGTCTTGACATCATATCCCTGCTCGAACCTCAATTCCTCGGCATACTCGAACATTATGATTCCGTTGCGGACTATGATACCGACAAGGCTGATAAGCCCGAGCACCGAAGTCAGACCGAAATCGAGTCTGAAAAGCCACATTCCGAAGAATGCTCCGAACAGACACAGGGAACTCAGCACAAGCGTAAGGAAGGCAAGGGACACTTTCTTGAAGTGGAAAAGCATGAAGAAAAAGAGGACGGACACTGCGCAGATGAAACTCAGAAGGATTTCAGGGATGACATCGCTGTTCATTGCGGACAAACCTCCGTACGACACTTCCACTCCTTCAGGCAGATTCGGTTCTATCTCCTTTTCCACATATTTCTTGATGCGCTTCATGGCCACAGGCTGGCTCAGTCCGTGCTGCATGTCCGCTCCTATGGTGATGGACTCCTCTCCTGCCGACCTTGCAAACGTCTCGGGCGACCAGTCGGGACTTATGTCTGCAACCTGCCTCAACGGGACGGAAACCCCCGGCATGGTAGTCGGAACTATCTGATTGGCTATCACATCATAGTCCATATCCGAACATACGGCATCGCTGTACAGATTGACAGGTATCTGCCTGTCTCCTTCCCAAAGGGTGGCTATCGTCTGGCCGTTGAACGCTCCGGCAAGAGAGAATGCAAGCATGGTCTTGTTGACACCGAGCCTTGCAGACTCGTCAGGATCGAGGTTTATGTCCACCATCGGCACGTAATCGTCACTCGTACTGTGTATCCATTTCAGTATGTCGTTCATCGAATACATGAAACGCTTGATACTGTCTGCTACCTGACTGATGGCATCATAATCCTTTCCCTTCACCACCACTTCCACCGGAGCTGATACGGCCTGGTAATCCATCTGCTTGAACCTCACCAACGCCCTCGGGAAATAATGCTCGTACTTGGTTTCATATTCCTTCAGGACGTTCTGGGTAGCGAAGTTGGACGTCGTGTTGACTATGAACTGGGCGTAATTCTGTGCCGGGAGCTGTGGAGCATACGTCGCATGGAAGCGGGGCGAAGATGTCCCGACAAAAGACGTCACGGACTTGATGCGCCTGTCGGCAAGCAGTATTTTCTGCAGGGAATCACTGACCTCCTTGGTCTGATCGAGGCTTGCGTTTCCGTCAAGGTATATTTCCACTGCGAAACAGTCCCTTTCGGCCATAGGCATCATCTGGATGTTCAGCTGGGTGAACATGAGAATACCTGCAGAAACCGCTGCCACTCCTGTAAGAATCGTCAGTTTGGGATGTCTGAAGCATACAGCCTCCATCTTTTCATAGCCTTTCTGCATCCCGTCGAAGAATTTTCCCTGAAGTTTCGAGAACCAACCCGCCTTTTCCGGCTTGCCCGGCTTGATGAAACGGACTTCAAGGGACGGAACGACCACCACAGCATAAATCAGGGAAGTACACAACGCTATCGCTATGACCCACGGGAAAGTGGTCACGAAATCGCCCAAATATCCCGTAATGATTCCCTTGACAGGGAAAAACATCACGCTTATGGCAAGGGTTGCGGTAAACATCGGCAGGAACAGTTCCTTTGCACTCGCCGCAGCCGCATCCACCTGAGGTATTCCCCGTCCGATTTTGTCCATATAGCCGTCCATGGTGATGATGGAGTCGTCCACTATCATTCCCAATACGACAATCAGGGCGGCTAACGAAACTGTATTCAGGTCAATCCCCGCCACGAACATTATCGCCAGGGCGATAGCCGTACAGACAGGGACTCCCGAGCTCGCTATCAGGGCCGATTTCATCGGGAACAGCAGCAGCATCACAAGGATGACCACCACCATCGAAATGACAAGGTCCCGCAGAAATGATACGACTGACGTCTCCACGACCTTAGGCTGGTCCGTAATACGGCTCAGATGCACGCTGTCGGGCAGATTTCCGGAAAATTCGGCAAGCACCTTGTCAACTTCCTTTCCGAACGCCACAATATCATTGTCCATTCTCTTTTCCACGGACAGGATCAACGCCGAATTGCCGTTGTGTTCCACTATCGAAGTCGGGGCCTTGTATCTCCTTGTAACTTCCGCCACATCCCCGAGCCTGACTATGTTGCCGGCCGGATCGGAATATATGATTCTTTCCAATATCTCGTGTTCCGATGCAAGTGCGCTGTTTATATGCAGCGGCGAATTGACGTAATCCGTCTTGAACGTTCCCGACGGGACCTGCAGCCCGGATGTCTGATAATCAAGCAGAAGGGTCGCCGGACTGATACCGTATGAAGAGAGTTTCTCCAAATCGATATCCACGGCTATTTCTTCGCTCTGTGCCCCTACGATGGAGACATTTGCCATTTCCGGTATCGTCTGCAGCCGGGAACTCAACGCTTCCGCATAATCAAGCAGCTCTGTATAGCTCTTGTCCTCCGATTCCATCGCAATAAGAAGCGATGACACGGCACTGAAATCATCCAATACCGTAACAGCCAACACTCCCGGAGGAAGCATCATCTTAGTGGCGTCGAGCTTGAGCTTGATTTTCGACCAGGCCTCGTCCTTTTTCTTGGCAGGAACGGTAAGGTCCACGAATATGTAGCAGATGCCGTCCCTTGAGTAGGAATACGTGTTCTGTCTGTTCACTTCGGTAAACGAAAACAGCACGTCCTCAAGAGGTTTCGTAAGCTGGTCCTCCACTTCCGCAGCGGTCGCACCCGGATATACCCCGGCTACAAGGCCCTGTTTTATCTGAAACGAAGGAAATTCATCCTTGTTCATGAATGAAAGGCCGATAATGCCGACAGCCACAAGCGCAATTACGATTATGTATATGACCTTGTGATGGGCGATAAAACCTCTGACAATATTTGAAGAATCCTTTTTCATCATTCCAATATTCTGACTTTCATGCCCGAGCAGACTTTCTGAACACCTTCGGTAATCACGAGGTCTCCGGTCTCAATCCCTTCCGTCACGACGACTCCCTTTCCGGAAAATCCGTCCGTAACAATATGTTTTTTGACCACCGTACCATCCTCGACGCACCAGACATACCTTCCTTCCGAATCCGTACGGACGACGGATGCCGGAACTATGGCTCCATGACGTCCCTCGTCGTCCAAATATACCTTCACCACCATTCCGGGCATCAGGTCTGCCTCATTCGCCGGAATATACAGCGAACAGTCGTATGTATGGGACAGAGGGGATGCTACCATTCCCTTGGATGCTATTTCGGCATGCATTTCTTCAATTCCGAGTGCAGGGACGGTTATCGTGGCAGTGCTTCCTATCACGATTTTACCGAGTTCGTTTTCCGGAACCGGAAATCTTATCTCCACCGAGGAAACGTCAAGAATCCTCATTATGTTGTCTATGGGGTCGACGGACACCCCTTCATCGACGAAAATCTCATCTATGACTCCGGAATAAGGAGCTTTCACCTTGCATTCCTCGAAAGCATTGTCCGCAGCTAAGGCGGCAGCCCTCGCATTGGCAAGCTGTGTCTCTATTTCCACCATCTTCACCGCCGATATGCTCCCGTTTTTGAAAAGTGCGGAAGATCGTTCATAGCCGTCTTCTGCCTGTTTCAATGTGGCATGAGCCATCTCCCGAGCCGATATTACCGTAGGGGAATTTATCTCGGCCAGAATCTGTCCGGCCTTTACTTCATCCCCTTCCCGTACATTGAGACTTACAAGTGTCCCGGAGTGGCGGCATCTCAGATATGAGGATTTGGATGCTTCCACCGTTCCTATATAGCTTTTGGTCTCCGTACTCTGCACGGAAGATACCGACATTACCCGTACGGGAATGTTCTCAGTCCTGCCCTTGCCGCTTTTTCCTGACCCTCCGCCGCAGGAACACACCACGAGGGCCAATACGGACAATATGACAAGTTTATTGTTCATGTTGCTAAAAATCATTAAGTTTTGCTATGCAGACAATATCGCTTCCGCCTATTCTGTAATCGGTCTGTTCAAGGGTACAGTCTCCCTCATATTCAAGGTAGAATATTATGGTATCATCGAAGCGTTCGCCGTAGCCCGATACGGAAACCGAAGTTGCGGCGGCATCGACATCGGCTGTAACCAATTCGACCGTCTTCTGAAAAGGCTCGATATCGATTCTTTTGTCCGCAGCCGTACCTTTCATTACGGTTGCCCCTCCCAAAAGGGCATTCATCGTAATCAGCACCTGTCCTGACTTTGAATCCGCAGTCATTATATC
Source organism: uncultured Bacteroidales bacterium (assembly GCA_944323245.1). Lineage (GTDB taxonomy): Bacteria > Bacteroidota > Bacteroidia > Bacteroidales > UBA932 > Cryptobacteroides. The sequence goes on along the minus strand of CALURT010000007.1, from coordinate 101,526 downwards.
CATCTGTCCGCTTTCATTGACAATGGTCGCCGTCACCTGCTCGGAAGACGAGCCGGATGTCGGAACGAGGGTCACCGTACCGCTCGTCTTGTACGACCAGTTGCCTTCGAATCTGGCTGGACCTTCCTTGCTGCAGGAGACAAACAGCAATGAAAGGGCGGAAATCATCAGTAAAATCTTTTTCATAACTATCAGTTGTTTTTGTATATCTTAAACATCAGCACTTCAAGCATGGCCTTGTAGGTTTCTTCCATTTTCGCGATATCGTCGGTATCGAACAGCTGGATTTCTATGCCTTTCAATACAAGCAGCATCATGTTCCCGAAGATTTCAGGCGAAACGGCTTCCGGAAAAATGTTTTTCTCCTTGCCGGTCCTGCAGACTTCAAGGAAAAATGCGTATTCGTCATCGTCCAGTTTCTTCCTTACCTCATCCACGGCTTCCGAAACCTCGTTACGGCCGAGCATATAGGACGAGAGGACGTATTGACGGTACACCTTGGCGGCCGTTATAAGCCTGATACGCACCATGAAATATTCCTCCAATTCCTGTCCGGAAATGACGTCATATTTGGCCTTAACGGCATTAAGGCCGCACCGGATGCTGTCGATTTCATGTTCAAGGACAGTCCTGAACAGTTCCAGCTTTCCGGAAAAATGATAATATACGGAAGATTTTGCCTTATGGACGCGATGCGCTATGTCGTCGACAGATGTCTTCTCGTATCCGAACCTGTCGAAGAAATAAGCTGCCGATTCCAAAATGGAATCCCTGACCTTGTCGATATTTTTCATGACACAATTTGCAAAGCAGACTTTGCCTTGCAAATTTTCGACCAAATCGGTTTTTCGGTCAGTTTTTCGTCAAAAATTCTCCTTTTCCTTTGGCGAGTCCGCCTTCTGCGGTTTCCTTGTACAGGGACGGAAGGTCATGTCCCGTTTCTTTCATGACATTTACGACCTCGTCGAATGACACTCTGTGGAATCCGTCCGAAAACGATGCATAGATATTGGCGTCGAGAGCCCGGGCTGCTGCAAAGGCGTTTCTCTCAATGCACGGAATCTGGACGAGTCCGCACACGGGATCGCACGTCATGCCGAGATGATGCTCGAGGCCCATTTCAGCCGCATATTCGACCTGTGTAGGAGAACCTCCGAAAAGCTGGCACGTCGCAGCCGAAGCCATGGCACATGCTACGCCGACCTCTCCCTGACAACCGACTTCCGCTCCCGAAATCGAAGCGTTCCGTTTGACGACGTTTCCGAAGAGTCCGCCTGTAGCAAGCGCATGCATTATCTTGATATCGGAAAAGTTATGACCTTTCGCTATATGATACAGAACGGACGGCATCACTCCGCATGAACCGCACGTCGGAGCGGTAACCACTATTCCGCCGGAAGCATTTTCCTCGCTGACGGCAAGGGCGTATGAAAATACCATTCCACGAGTCTGGAGATTGGCCTTGTAACCGGATGCCTTGATATTGTATGTAGCCGCTTTCCGTGACAGTCTCAGCGGACCCGGCAATGCACCTTCTGCGTCGAGCCCCCTCTCTACCGAGGCCTTCATGGTGTCCCATACTGTTTTCATGTAGTCCCAGAAATCGGAACTTTCGCATTGCTGTGCGTATTCCCAATAGTTGCGGCCGCTGTTTTTGCACCATTCGACGATTTCGGCTATCGTATTCAGATCATAAATATCCGGTCCTTCCCCGATGGCAGAACCAGGGCCTTCCGAAATTGTGCCTCCTCCTATGCTGTAGACGGTCCACTCGCCTCCCGTATTTCCGTCATAGTCCTTTGCGGTGAATTTCATGGCGTTAGGATGGAACGGAAGGAAAATGTCCGGCTTCCATATTATGTCCACGCGTTTACGGCCTCCGTCCGAAAGGGCGTCAGTCACGGCGACATCCGTAAGGTGACCTTTGCCTGTGGCGGCCAGACTTCCGTACAGAGTCACCTCGAAAGAATCCGCTTCCCTGTGTTTTTGTGCAAACATGGCCGCAGCCTTAGCGGGGCCCATCGTATGACTGCTCGATGGACCCCGACCTATCTTGTACAATTCCTTGAGAGATTTCATAAAGTCGAATACTCCGACGTTTCCTAAGGATTTATTTCAACTTTTTGAGCAAAGTCTTCATTCCGGTATAGGACTCTATGATATCGTGCAGTGCTTCGATTTTCACACGCTCCTGCTGCATGCTGTCCCTGTGACGTATGGTAACGCAACCGTCTTCAAGAGAATCATGGTCTACGGTAACGCAGAACGGCGTTCCTATGGCGTCCTGACGGCGGTATCTTTTGCCTATGCTGTCTTTTTCGTCATACTGGCAGTTGAAATCGTATTTCAGGTCGTCTATAACCTTCTGCGCCAACTCAGGAAGTCCGTCTTTCTTGATAAGCGGGAGCACTGCCACTTTGACAGGAGCCAAAGGTGCAGGAATGCTGAGAACCACGCGTTTTTCGCCGTTTTCGAGGGTTTCCTCCCTGTAGGCGTTCGACAATACGGCAAGGACCATCCTGTCTACGCCGATTGACGTCTCGATGACGTACGGAGTATAGCTTTCACCGCTTTCAGGATCGAAATACTGGATTTTCTTTCCGGAAAATTTCTGATGATTGCCGAGGTCGAAATCGGTCCTCGAGTGTATTCCTTCGAGTTCCTTGAATCCGAACGGGAAATTGAACTCTATGTCGGTGGCAGCGTTGGCATAATGGGCCAATTTCTCGTGGTCGTGGAAACGATAGTTCCCGTCTCCCATTCCGAGTGCCTTGTGCCATGCAAGACGTGTCTCCTTCCATTTGGCGAACCAGTCGAGTTCCGTGCCAGGCTTGATGAAAAACTGCATTTCCATCTGCTCGAATTCCCTCATCCTGAAAATGAACTGGCGGGCGACTATTTCATTTCTGAACGCCTTGCCTATCTGTGCGATTCCGAAAGGAATCTTCATGCGTCCGGTTTTCTGGACATTGAGGTAATTCACGAAAATCCCCTGAGCAGTCTCCGGACGGAGATAGATGACGTTGGTGTCATCGGACGTATTGCCGAGCTGGGTGCTGAACATGAGGTTGAACTGGCGCACTTCCGTCCAGTTCTTGGTACCGGATATCGGACAGACTATCTCGCAGTCGATGATAATCTGTCGCAGCGCAGCAAGGTCGTTGGCGTTGAGGGCATCCGCCATGCGTTTCCTTACTTCGTCGATTTTCTTCTGGTTGCGGAGGACATTCGGATTTGTTTCACGGAATTTGGCCTCGTCGAAAGCGTCTCCGAATTTTTTCCTTGCCTTCTCCACTTCCTTGTTTGTCTTTTCTTCCAATTTGCCGATATAGTCCTCTATCAGGACATCAGCCCTGTATCTTTTCTTGGAATCCTTGTTATCGATAAGCGGGTCATTGAAAGCTCCCACATGGCCTGATGCTTCCCAGATTTTCGGATGCATGAAAATACAGGAATCTATACCGACTATATTTTCATGAAGCCTTACCATCGCTTCCCACCAATACCTCTTGATATTGTTTTTCAGTTCAGAGCCCAACTGGCCGTAATCATACACAGCTGCAAGACCGTCATAGATTTCACTTGAAGGAAAAATGAATCCGTATTCCTTACAATGCGCTACCAAAGTCTTGAAAAGTTCGTCTTGTGTCATAATATCTGATTTTATCTGTTTTCCAATCTGTCAGAAAATGAATTGCAAAATTAACAATATTCTTCAAAAAGAGCAGGAAAAGCAGCCCTCATGTTGCCTGAAATTATTTCGGACAACGGTTTCATCACAAATTCCCTCACGGACATCAGCGGGTGGGGGATCTTCAGGTCCGGCAAGTCAATTGTTTCCGTTCCGTAAAGCAGGATATCCACGTCAATGATTCTCGATGAATAGATTCTTTTTCCGTCCGGGCCGTATTCGGGCTTTCCGGCAGGCCTTCCCATTTTTCCTTCAATCTCCTTGCAGATTCCGAGGATTTCATCGGGAGACAGCACAATGTCGTATCTGACGGCGGCATTGAGAAACCTGTCTTCCGATTCGAATCCCCACGGTTCGGTCTCATAAAATCCCGACAATGCCGAACAGCCGCAGCCGAATGCGCCGTCGAGCCGTTTCAAGGCTTCGGAAATATTGGCTTTCCTGTCGCCGAGGTTCGTCCCGAGTCCCAAATATACCTCCACAGCACTGTCAATACCTTTCATACGCTTCGGCTCTTGTCTTGTCCGTTAACTCAGTCGAGCCCCAATTCCACCAATGCCTCTTCCGACATGCGGCTTTTGTCCCACACGGGATCGAATACCAATTCTATTTTGGCGGAAACCACTCCGGGAACATCCTCCACGGCTGCCCTCACTGCATCCACGACGAAATCCGCCATAGGACAGTTCGGAGCTGTCAACGTCATCTGTATATACACATTGTGACCCTCATCCACCCTCAACTCATATATCAGGCCGAGGTCGTAGATATTGACAGGGATTTCCGGGTCATACACCTGCCTCAACGCTCTTATTATATCTCTTTCAAGTGACATATACCAAAATTATTTACCAAACTTATAGCCCAATTTCACATATCCGTTGTGCATGGTGCCTCCGAGATTCATATAACCTATTCCGAACGAAAACCTGCCGAGATCAAACCCTGTACCGACATTGCAATAGAACGCTCTGCCGGAAAAATCGATGCACCCCATCGCCCCGCCTAAAGTACAGTTAAGATAAGGCATAAACTTTTCAGTCACGGGAAGGTATCCTTTCATATTCAATCCAATCGGGATATATCCCCCGACCATGAAAACGGAATATGGGTACAATGCATAGGAAGTGCTGACATAAAGATCCGCCATCATGGTGTGAAATCCAGTTTCCAAGCCTGCATAAAAATAATCGGTAATGCGGACTCCGGCACTCACATCCAGCGTAGGACCGCCCATGGCCGAATTGAAATCGGCACCGAGATATGAATATGCCTGGAAACTTATCTTTTTTCTGTCGGATTTCGATTCCGGTTTCGTTTCCCTGGAAAAATCATTGAAAATTTCCTTTTCACCGTTCTGATAGCGTATGAAAAAAATGTCCGACCGCATCATCTCGTATGTCGGACCATCCGGATTGCTCCATTTCTTATACGTTACCTTATCCGGTGATATAGTAATGACTTTCGCTTCGATTTCCGAAGCATCATTTTTTACAATCCGGTCCTGAGCAGAAGCAGTTGCAACAAACAACACAGACAAAACAATAACGACAACTGATTTTTTCATGACACGGATTATTTATTGTCCTATATTTTCTTCTGCAACACGACGTATCGTTTCAATCATCGACACGAGTCCGTTCGCCCTTGTCGGAGAAAGGTTTTCCTTCAGGCCGATTTTTTCCACGACGGAAAAGTCGGAAGCAGCTATTTCCTGAGGAGTCCTGCCGGAATAAATCCTGATCAACAGGGAAATTATGCCTTTCGTGATGATGGCATCGCTGTCGGCATTGAAGAAAATTTTCCCGTCTTTAATTTCATAATCCAACCAAACCCTTGATTGACAACCTTTTATAAGTCTATCATCTGTTTTTTTATCCTCAGGATAATCTTTAAGGGCTTTTCCCAATTCGATGAGATATTCATACTTGTCGAGCCATTCATCGAACATGGAAAACTCATCAATTATTTCGTTTTCAGCTTGTTGCAACGTCTTTACCTGTTCCATATCATTATCGTTACCGCAGCATTGCCACTGCCTTTTCCAAAGAGCGGATAAAATATTCCGCCTCCTCCATAGTATTATAAGGAGCAAGGGATGCTCTCAGCATTCCTGTCACCCCGAACCTGTCCATTAACGGTTCCGCACACATCTGTCCGGAACGCACGGCTATGCCCATTTTGTCCAAGAGCAAGGCAAGATCCTCGTGATGCACTCCGTCCACGACAAAGGAAAAAAGCGATATTTTCTCCTTCAGGTCCTTCGTCCTGCCGAACAGGGTCAGCCCCGGGAATCCTGTCAGTTTTTCGTACAGATATTCCTTCACATCTTCCTCATATCTGCGGATTTCAACATCGTGCTTCAGGGCATCCGCCAATCCAAGTGCCGGCTTCAGGGTAATATTTCCGGCAATATTCTGCGTTCCTGCCTCGAATTTGAGAGGAAGTTCGGCGTATGTGGTTCCCGAGAAGGAGACAGTGCCGACCATTTCTCCGCCTCCCATATACGGAGGCATCTGCTCCAGCCATTTTTTCTTCCCGTACAGGATACCGGTACCGGGAGCGGCATATACCTTATGTCCGGAAAACGCGTAGAAATCACAGTCCAAATCCGAAACATCGACATCCAGATGCACAATCCCCTGCGCCCCGTCCACAAGTACGGGAATATTGCGCTCATGACATATCGCCGTTATTTCCTTTACCGGATTCACGAGACCGAGCACATTGGAGACATGTGTCACGGAAACCATACGCGTCCTGTCTGAAAGCATGGATTTCAAAGTTGTGACATCCAATTTGCCGTCATCATCCACAGGCACAGGTTTCAATATTGCACCTTTCCTTGAACATAGCATCTGCCATGGGACAATATTGGAGTGGTGCTCGGCTTCGCTTACGATAATCTCGTCTCCTTCCCTGACGAATTTTTCGCCGAAAGAAAAGGCAACAGCATTGATGGATGCCGTCACTCCGGAAGTAAAGATTATCTCTTCCCTGCCTGCAGCATGAATACTGTCCTTTACGGCAGTTCTCGCCTCTTCGTATGCTTCGGTAGCTTCATCGGCCAATTTATGGACGGCACGATGGATATTGGCATTGGATACAAGCGATATTTCATTCCAGCGGTCGATAACCCTGCGAGGTCTCTGCATGGTCGCCGCATTGTCGAAATACACTAAATCCTTGCCGTAAACTTTCCTGTCCAAAACAGGGAATTCGTTCCTTATCTCTTTTACCGTCATTGCGTATCCTCTATAAAGAAGCGCGCAAATTTAACAAAACTAATTATGTTTTGACATAAAATATGATAATTTTGCAGACTCATTAATCCGAAAACTTATGATAGATTACATCAAAGGGGAAATTACAGAGCTCGGACCTGCAGAAATGACGCTCGAGAACAATGGGATAGGTTACAAAATACTCATATCCCTTCAGACATTTTCGCAACTTGAAGGAAAAACGTCCGCCACCGTCTATATCCATCACTACCTTCGGGAAGACGAAGAGCTGTATTACGGATTCGGAACCAAGGATGAAAGGGAACTCTTCCGCCTGCTGATAGGAGTATCCGGTATCGGAGCTGCTACCGCACGGATGATGCTGTCCTCCCTGTCTTCTGAAGAAATCAGGAATGCAATAATCGCCGAAGACATAAACAGAATCAAAAGCATAAAAGGCATAGGTCTCAAAAGTGCCCAAAGACTTATACTCGAACTCAAGGACAAAGTTCTCAAAGGAGGAGGCGCAGATACACCTTTACTGATGAATCAGTCGAACAGCGCAGTTGTGGAAGAAGCCACCACAGCACTCGTATTGCTGGGCTTCACAAAGGCAAACGTGCAGAAAGTGGTGTCATCGATTCTGAAAGATTCACCGGATATAAGCATCGAATCCCTGATAAAGACAGCACTGAAAAAACTTTGATTTTGCATAAAAGTTCCACGTGGAACAATTATTTACCGAAATCTACCTACCAAAATAAACCAGCAGAACCGAAATGTCTGCAGGTGAGACACCGGATATTCTTGACGCCTGGGCAATAGTTCTCGGAGAATACTTCTTCAATTTCTGCCGGCACTCTATCGACAGACTTTCCACCTTGTCGAAATCGAAGCCTTCCGGAATAGAAAGATTTTCCAATCTCATTATCTTTTCCGCTATCCTTTTTTCCCTTTCTATATACCCTTTATATTTAATGGCTATTTCAGCGGATTCGAGCACTTCATACTTGAAGGCAGCCGCTATTTTTGATTCGAATGTTTCCAACGGAAGGGAATAGACAGGGTACTCCGTATTGAACCGGAGAATATAAAGTGCGTCCAAATACGAATTATTCACCTCCTCCTGATTTTTAGAAAACCTTTTCAAATCCGGATATTGTTTTTCTCCCTCAACCAATTCCGCATACGTCGTGCCTTGCGACAGAAAATCAAGAGCCGGACGATAGTCTTCCATATTTTCTGTTTTCGATATTGTTCCACGTGGAACAATGTTCATCAAATCATGGACACTCACCTGTGGACGGGTCAAGATTTCTGACATCTTCTTTTTGGAAGTCACCTGAGCAGAACCTACCGAATCCAAATACGGATTGAGAACTTCCGGCTTGAGAGATGTATTCTCGAAGAAATCTTCATAGTTCCGGATTTGCTCATATTTTCTCATGGTAAAATCATACCTGAACCTGTCAGCAAGGCCCAAACGGAACGACACAGGTGTAAGCCTTATGTCCGCATTATCCTGTCTGAGCAAAATCCTGTACTCAGCCCTTGAGGTAAACATCCTGTAAGGCTCATCGACACCTTTGGTAATCAGGTCATCTATCAGCACGCCTATATATGCCTCGTCACGTTTCAGGACAAAAGGCTCCTTTCCGGAACACTTCAGGTGAGCATTGATTCCGGCCATCAGTCCCTGCGCAGCCGCCTCCTCATAACCGGTAGTACCATTGACCTGACCGGCAAGAAACAGACCGTCCACAATCTTGGATTCAAGACTTGCCTTTAATTGTGTAGGGTCGAAAAAGTCATATTCGACAGCGTATGCCGGCCTGTATATTTTGGCATGTTCCAAACCTTCAATTCTGTGAAGTGCATCCAACTGGACCTGTAAAGGAAGTGACGAAGAAAATCCCTGAAGATAGTATTCATTCGAATACCTTCCCTCCGGTTCAAGGAAAAGCTGATGAGAATCCTTACCGGCAAACGTCCTTAACTTGTCTTCAATACTCGGACAATACCTCGGACCTATACCTGTGATTTTCCCCGAAAAAAGAGGTGATTCCTCGAAACCGCTGCGCAGAATTTCATGGACTTCCGGATTGGTATGAACTATGAAACACTGCATCTGAGGTGTTCCGTTCTGGGCAGTGGACAAATACGGCAGATAAGAAAACTTGTCCGGACTTTCATCACCCTTCTGAGGCAAGAGTCCTGAAACATCTATCGAGGAAATATCAATCCTCGGAGGAGTACCTGTTTTCATTCTTCCGGCCGTCAGCCCCTTTTCGACAAGCTGGGCAGTGAGCCCGTACGAAGACATCTCCCCTATCCTGCCTCCTTCAAAATCCGTCCTTCCGATGAACAACCTGCCGTCAAGAAAGGTTCCGGCGGTCAGAATAACCGTCTGAGATTTGAAAATAGCCCCGGTATTTGTACAGCACCCCGCAATTTTTTCATTCTCAAAGAGGAAAGATGTTACAATATCTTGGTAAATATCTAATTTACAATTAATTTCGAGGATTTTGCGCCATAACGCAGAAAAGCAGTTTTTATCACATTGGGCCCGCGGGCTCCACATGGCCGGACCTTTGGACCTGTTCAGCATTCTGAATTGGAGGGTAGAAGCGTCCGTCACCATGCCCATGTACCCGCCAAGAGCATCTATCTCCTTAACAATCTGTCCCTTAGCAATTCCTCCAACCGCAGGATTACAGGACATCTGGGCAAACTTGTTCATATCCATCGTTATCAAAAGGACGGAAGAACTCATCTTGGAAGCCGCCATAGCCGCTTCACAGCCGGCATGACCGCCGCCGACAACGATTACATCATACCTGTTATCCATATTATAAAAGTTCCAATAGAGACAGATAATAATTTTCCTTCTGACGCATAGTTCTTATGTCGTCTTCTTCATGATCATCATAACCTATCAGATGAAGCAGGCCGTGTACAATCACCCGATGGAGTTCTTCCTCGAATTCCGTTCCGTACTCCAAGGAATTTTCACGTACGGAATCCACACTTATGAACAGGTCACCGGAAAGAATATCGCCCTCACAATAATCAAAAGTGATGATATCCGTAAAATAATCGTGACTGAGATACCTTTGGTTTATATCAAGTATATAATTGTCCGAACAAAAGATTACGGAAACATCTCCTATTCGTCGTATTTCGCTTTCAGCCACAAGTTTAAGCCACTTCTTAATACGTGCCCTCTGCTTGAAAACAAAGTCGGTATCTTCAAAATAATAAGAGATCATGACGATAAAATTTTATGCAAATCTACAACTATTAAAGAAAATATTATGAAATAAAAAATATTATTTCTAACTTTACCTGTTGAAAAGTCGAAATCAAAAAAATCAAGAATAATGGAAATCAAAAAGTCAGCAAAGGCCAATCTGGAGAACAAGAGACTTCTCTTCATGGAAATCGGGCTAATTTTAGCCTTGGTTGCCGTCTACATCGCATTCGACTGGTCTACGGAAGAACAGCAGGTAACGGAGCTTGAGGACACCACACAGATTATCGAAGTGGAAGAAATTCTGCCAACACATCAGGACACACCTCCACCTCCACCATCAGCACCTAAGATGCCTGTCCTCTCGGACCAGATCGATATCGTGGATGACGAAATCGTTATCGATGACAACATGTTCATCAACCTTGAGGATGATGTAAACATGGGTGTTGAAATCATGGATTATGTAGAAGGTGTAGCGGAAGAGGTCATCGAAGAAGAGGCCATCCCGTTCCAGCTCGTAGAAGAGCAGCCTTCATTCATGGGCGGTGACGCCAACGCCTTCTCGAAATGGGTGAATTCACATCTTGAGTATCCTGAAATAGCCAAGGAAAACGGAGTTCAGGGTCGTGTCACTCTCCAGTTTACGGTAGAAACCGACGGTAGAGTCACAAACGTAAGAGTACTCAGAGGTGTAGACTCCTCTCTTGACAAAGAAGCTGTCAGAGTAGTTTCCATGTCACCGAAATGGACTCCTGGAAAACAAAGGGACCGTGCAGTACGTGTTACATACACATTCCCTGTAGTATTCCAGCTCCTGTAGTAATAAATTTTTTCATGGTGAAAGGCGGTACACCCGATTTACTCGGGATACCGTCTTTTTTTAACTTCCAATGACATAATTTTATGGAAAACAACAGGGAAAAGGCAATATTCGTCGGTGTCATCAAGCAGGGAGACGATGAAAGGCAGATAATGGAATACCTTGACGAACTTGAATTCCTTGCCGAAACCGCCGGTGCCGAGGGAGTGAGAAAATTCATACAGAAAGTCGACAAACCCGACACGAGAACCTATATCCGAAGCGGAAAACTCAACGAAATAAAGGAGTTCATAGCAGAAAATGAAATAGATGTGGTCATTTTCGATGACGAACTCTCCCCTACCCAACTCCGCAACATAGAAAGGGAATTGAACATAAGGATACTCGACAGGACAAATCTCATACTCGATATCTTCGCCCAGAGAGCAAAGACCGCATACGCCAAGACGCAGGTGGAACTTGCCCAATACCAGTATCTTCTTCCGAGGCTTACAAGAATGTGGACACACCTTGAAAGGCAAAAGGGTGGTATCGGAATGAGAGGACCGGGAGAGACTCAGATAGAGACCGACCGGCGTATCATTCAGGACAAGATAGCCAAACTTAAAGAGCAGCTCAAGAAAATCGACAAACAGATGGCCTCACAAAGAGGAAACAGAGGGTCTCTTGTAAGGATTTCACTTGTCGGCTATACGAATGTGGGCAAAAGTACGCTCATGAACCTGCTTGCAAAGAGTGATGTCTTTGCCGAAAACAAACTGTTCGCCACGCTTGACACTACAGTAAGAAAAGTCGTTATAGAAAACGTGCCTTTCCTGCTGAGCGATACTGTGGGATTCATAAGAAAACTCCCGACCCAACTCGTGGAAGCATTCAAAAGTACTCTCGACGAAGTGCGGGAAGCCGACATATTGATGCATGTTGTGGATATTTCGCATCCGAACTTCGAAGAACACATCAAGGTAGTGGAGGAAACACTGAGGGACATAAAGGCCATAAACAAGCCTATTTTCGTTGTTTTCAACAAAATAGACGCCTACCGTTACGAAGAGTACGATGAGTTCTCATTGGAGCCTAAAAAGCCGGAAAACTACACGTTGGAAGAATTCAAGAACAGCTGGATAGCCAAGGAAAACACACCCTGCATCTTCATATCGGCAAAAAAGAAGATCGGCATAGACAAGCTCCGTGCCGACCTCTATAAAATGGTTGCCGAAATTCACGCAGGGCGCTACCCTTTCGACAATTTCCTGTGGTAAAGAGGCACCCGTATCGTAAAATAAACTGCAAGCCGAGAGCAGAAACGGATGTATCCGGTTATGCCGAGGCGCAGCGTGATTGTAGACAAAGTCATTAGTGTCCCATTTTAACGGGACACTAATACATGATCTCAATAATCATAAGAATAGTGGAAAAACCGAGAATCTGAAGGAAATTTGATTGTAGAAGAAGTTCAAAATAACTGAAAAAGGTCTCCGACATATTTGGTATGTCAGAGACCTTTTCATATAGCCAAGAAGGCCGTAAGGGATATCAGTCCTTGAACTTGGCGCAAAGGAATTCTCTGTTGAGCCTTGCGATGTGCGATACTGTAATATGCTTAGGACATTCCATTTCGCATGCGCGGGTATTCGTACATGAACCGAAACCGAGTTCGTCCATCTTTGCCACCATAGCCTTTGCACGTTTGGCTCCTTCCACCTTTCCCTGAGGAAGAAGTGCAAGCGAACTTACACGGGCAGCCACGAAAAGCATTGCAGAACCGTTCTTGCAGGTAGCGACGCAGGCACCGCATCCGATGCAGGCTGCACCGTCCATACTTTCTTCGGCAGTCTCATGTGAAATAAGAATGGCATTTCCATCAGGCACTCCCCCGGTACCTACCGAGATGAAACCTCCTGCCTGAAGAATCTTGTCGAATGCCTGTCTGTCGACCACAAGGTCCTTTATTACAGGGAAGCCCTTGCTTCTCCAAGGCTCAATGGTAATGGTATCGCCATCCTTGAATTTACGCATGTGAAGCTGACATGTAGTTACCTCATCATCAGGTCCGTGCGCACGTCCGTTGATGTAGAGCGAGCATGCTCCGCATATACCCTCGCGGCAATCATGGTCGAAAGATACAGGTCCGCTGCTCTGGCAGCCTCTTTCGACAGCTACCGGATCCATTCCCTCGTGAATCAGCTGCTCGTTGAGAATGTCGAGCATCTCAAGAAAAGAGCTGTCAGGGGATATGTTCTTGACTTGATAAGTCTCAAAATGCCCTTCGGCCTTGGCGTTTTTCTGACGCCATATTCTTAAAGTTAAATCCATTTCAAACTAATCTTTATAATTTCTGGTAGCTATCTTGATATTTTCGTATTTGAGAGGCTCCTTGTGCAGTTCAGGTGCCTCGTCCTGACCCTTGTATTCCCAGGCGGCCACATACATGAAATTCTCGTCATCACGTTTGGTCTCGCCGTCTTCGGTCTGCATTTCTTCACGGAAATGTCCACCGCAGGATTCCTTTCTGTTCAATGCGTCGCGGGCCATAAGTTCACCGATTTCAAGGAAATCAGCAAGTCTCAGGGCTTTTTCAAGTTCCTGATTGAAATTATCCTTGTCTCCGGCTACGTAAACATTGGTCCAGAACTCCTTGCGCAAGTCCTGAATAAGTCCGATAGCTTTCTTGAGTCCTTCTTCATTGCGGGCCATACCTACATATTCCCACATGATATGGCCGAGTTTCTTGTGAATTTCATCAACGGTATCCTTTCCTTTGATAGAAAGAAGCTTGTCAATCTTGGCCCTGACAGCTTTCTCTGCCTCTTCAAATTCAGGAGCATTGGTATCCGTCTTAGGTTTGAGAATCTGACCGGCAAGATAGTCTCCTATGGTATAAGGCAAGATGAAGTAACCGTCGGCAAGACCCTGCATGAGGGCGGAAGCACCAAGACGGTTTCCTCCATGGTCGCTGAAGTTGGCCTCACCTATTGCATAAAGTCCCGGAATAGTGGTCTGGAGATTGTAATCCACCCAAATTCCACCCATTGTATAATGTATGGCCGGATAAATCATCATCGGTTCCTTGTACGGGTTCACGGCAGTGATTTTCTCGTACATCTGGAAGAGGTTTCCGTATCTCTCACGGATCTTGTCCTCGCCGAGTCTTGCGATGGCTGTGCTGAAGTCAAGGAATACTGCAAGACCTGTCTCATTCACTCCGAAACCTGCATCACATCTTTCCTTGGCGGCACGGGAAGCCACGTCGCGAGGCACGAGGTTACCGAAGGCCGGATAACGACGCTCAAGATAGTAATCCCTGTCTTCTTCCTTGATATCTGAAGGTTTGATCTGTTTTTTGCGGAGTTTCTCCACATCCTCTTTCTTCTTCGGTACCCAGATACGTCCGTCGTTTCTCAAAGACTCCGACATAAGGGTCAGCTTCGACTGCTGGTCACCGTGTACAGGAATACATGTCGGGTGAATCTGTGCAAAGCAAGGATTTGCGAAAAACGCACCTTTCTTATAGCACTGCCATGCGGCGGAACCGTTGCTGTTCATTGCATTGGTGGAAAGGAAGTAAGTATTTCCGTATCCGCCGGATGCAATCACAACTGCATGTGCGCCGAAACGTTCAATTTCACCTGTTACAAGATTCCTTGCTATGATTCCCTTGGCCTCACCGTTGATAAGCACAAGGTCAAGCATTTCATGACGAGGATAGCTTTTTACTGTACCGGCGGCAATCTGACGGTTCAATGCTGCGTATGCTCCGAGAAGAAGCTGCTGACCGGTTTGTCCGCGGGCATAGAAAGTACGGCTTACCTGAGCACCTCCGAACGAACGGTTTGAAAGAAGTCCGCCGTATTCACGGGCAAACGGCACACCTTGAGCGACACACTGGTCGATGATGTTTCCGCTCACTTCTGCAAGGCGGTAGACATTGGCCTCACGGCTACGATAGTCGCCTCCTTTGATGGTCTCATAGAAAAGACGGTAAACGGAGTCATTGTCATTCTGATAGTTTTTTGCCGCATTGATACCGCCCTGTGCTGCAATGGAATGTGCACGACGAGGCGAGTCGCTGATGCAGAAAATCTTTACATTGTAACCGAGTTCTCCGAGAGAAGCGGCTGCTGACGCTCCACCCAATCCGGTTCCGACGACAATGATCTCAAGTTTCCTTTTGTTGCCCGGATTGACAACACGAAGCTGAGATTTATGCTTTGTCCATTTCTCGGACAAAGGACCCTCAGGAATCTTAGAAATTAATTTTTCGGCCATTTTATATCGTTTATTGAATTTTCGCCACAATTTTAATGATTTTTAAGCAAAAGACCAATTAAAAGAAGCAATTATTGGACAAATCAGAACAGAAGATTGTCCAAAGGCTTGCCTCTTTCGAGTCCGAGATGGCTGTAAGCCAAATCAGTCGCCTCTCTCCCCCGTGGAGTCCTTATTATGAAACCTTCCTTTATAAGGAAAGGTTCATAGACTTCTTCAAGCGTTCCCTGGTCTTCTCCGACGGCCGTAGCTATGGTATTGGCGCCTACCGGACCGCCGTTGAATTTGGTGATTATCGTTCTGAGAATCTTGTTGTCCACGGAATCGAGTCCTCTCTTGTCGATATTGAGGGCGTCGAGGGCATATTTGGATATTTCCAAGTCAATGCTGCCGTTTCCGATAACCTGTGCGAAGTCCCTTACCCTCCTGAGCAGCGAATTGGCTATCCTCGGCGTGCCACGGCTCCTGAGAGCGATTTCGTATGCCGCATTTTCCTCTATTCCTATATCAAGAATGGAAGCGCTTCTCCTGACTATCCGCACAAGATCGGCGGTATCGTAATATTCGAGGGCGAACTTGATTCCGAAACGGGCCCTCAATGGCGATGTCAGGAGTCCGCTCCTTGTAGTAGCTCCGACAAGGGTGAAAGGATTGAGTGAAATCCTTACAGAGCGGGCACCGGGCCCCTTGTCAATCATGATGTCTATCACGAAATCTTCCATGGCTGAATAAAGGTATTCTTCAACTACAGGAGACAATCTGTGGATCTCATCGATGAAAAGCACGTCCCCTTCATCAAGGGAAGTCAGAAGTCCGGCCAAATCTCCCGGTTTGTCCAATACTGGACCGGAAGTAACCTTCAATCCTGCTCCGAGCTCATTGGCTATAATATGTGCAAGTGTAGTCTTCCCCAAGCCGGGAGGACCGTGGAACAGCACATGGTCAAGCGACTCTCCCCTCTTTTTGGCCGCCTGTACGAAAATTTTCAGATTGGTGATTATCTTGGTCTGCCCCGTGAAATCTTCCAACGCTCCGGGCCTGATTATTCTGTCAAATTCCTTATCTTTGCCCTCGTTTGAATCGTGCGGATCAAATCTGTCGTTCATCATCATCAAAAATATTTATACAAATATATATTTATTTAAGGAATTTTTGATGTTTTTATAATTGTTGATAAGTTGAAAAGTATTTTTAATTTATTGGTTGTTAATTGATTGTATATAATCTCCAATTTATGTTCATTGTTGAAAATCGTATTGAAAAGATTATTGTAAAAAACATGCGTTCCTGTTTGAATTCTGAAAAGAGTTTCCGTATATAATAATTTCCGGAACGTTCATGGGATATTTTTCAATTATTATCAACAAGGTTATATACAGGTTGTCAACAGAAAAATTCTTGAAATGTTAATAAGTGGCAAATCGGTCGGAAAACTTGCGGACAGTATGGTATCCTGCCCGGAGACTTATTGTTCGGGACTGTTCCTTTCCGCAAGGTGGTTCGTATTGGCGGAGTCGGTCCATGGTGGGGTACATCTTGTGGTATTGCCTGACAAGGAATCTGCGGAATACTGTACTTCCGATCTTTACAATCTCGTGGACGGGGATTGCGTATTTTTCCTTCCGGACTCCGGCAAGAAAATAGAAAGGAGCAATTACAAGTCATCCCTGAGCGTGCAGAGAACTTCTTCGATAAGTGAAATAGTAGAGAAAAAGGACGATTCCCTTCTCATAATAGTGACCTATCCTGAAGCCCTGATGGAAAAGATACCTTCAATGGACAGGTTGGACAGCCCGTTGATGACTTTCGTCGAGGGGGAGGAGACGGATTACGACAGTATCGGGGAAAAATTGGCTTCCGCCGGATTCGAAAAAGTGGATTTCGTGTCCGAACCGGGACAATATGCATTGAGGGGAGGCATAGTCGACATATTCTCATACTCTTTCAACAATCCTTTCAGAATATCCTTTTTCGGGAACGAGGTGGAAAGCATCCATGTTTTCAACTGTAATACACAACTTTCTGAAAACA
Source organism: uncultured Bacteroidales bacterium (assembly GCA_944323245.1). Taxonomy (GTDB): domain Bacteria; phylum Bacteroidota; class Bacteroidia; order Bacteroidales; family UBA932; genus Cryptobacteroides. Next base: position 84,241 of record CALURT010000007.1, on the reverse strand, counting down.
AGGTAGAAAAAGCGGAAATCTATCCCGATCTTTCCTGCCGGGAGGAAAACGAGGACGGAATGTATGTAACCGGCATCCTTCCGGAAGACACCACTGTATGGTTGGATTCTTCGGACATGTATTCCCGGGATGGATTTTACGGTGAGCTCCTGCGTTTCAGAAGAGTGTACATGGATGTGCCTCTATCCAAGCAGAATGAAGATTCCATAGAATTCCATATTTCTCCCCAGCCTGTATTCAACAAGAATTTCGAACTTCTTACCGAAGACCTGAGACAGAAGATCGAGGAGGGCTGGAAAGTCTTCATATACGCTGAAAAGGAATCGCAGATAGAGCGTCTCAAATCGATATTGTTGCAGAACGGAGGCATAATTCCGGAATTCGTTTCAGGGAAGAATATCCATAACGGATTCATTGACAATGATGACAGGATATGCTGCTATTCGGATCATGAAATTTTCGACCGTTTCCACAGGGTTACCATAAGGAGAAGCGTCGAGAAAAGCGAGCAGCTTACGATAAACGATCTCGCTTCCTTCAATATAGGGGATTACGTCGTCCATATAGACCACGGAGTAGGCGTGTTCGGAGGTCTCGTGAGAATGAAGGATGACAAGGGAAGGCTTCATGAAGTTGTGAAACTGATTTACAAGGACAACGATACAGTACTCGTGTCCGTGCATTCCCTGCACAAGATTTCAAGATACCGTTCCAAGGATTCCGAGCCTCCGAAAATACATAAATTAGGTTCGAAAGTATGGCAGAACCTTAAAAACAGCACAAAATCCAAGGTCAAGGACATAGCCAAGGACCTCATACAGCTTTATGCCAAGAGGAAAAGCGTGAAAGGTTTCGCTTTCTCTCCTGATTCCTATCTGCAGCAGGAACTTGAATCTTCGTTCATGTACGAGGATACTCCTGACCAGGAAAAGGCCGTGAAGGCCGTGAAGGCAGATATGGAAAATGACTATCCGATGGACAGGCTCGTATGCGGAGATGTGGGATTCGGCAAGACAGAGGTCGCTGTAAGGGCTGCCTTCAAGGCCGTAAACGACAGCAAGCAGGTAGCCGTACTCGTGCCTACCACCATTCTCGCTCTCCAGCATTACAATACGTTCAAAAGCCGTCTGAAAGAACTGCCTTGCAATATAGATTTCGTCAGCAGGCTGCGTACTGCCAAGGAAGTCTCCGAAATCCGTCAGAATCTCAAATCAGGTAAAATCGATATAATAATAGGTACGCACAAACTTCTCGGGAAAGGATTCGAATTCAAGGATCTCGGACTTCTTATAATAGACGAGGAACAGAAATTCGGAGTAGGGGCAAAGGAAAAGCTACGCCAGTTGAAATCCTCCGTGGACACGCTTACCCTTACGGCCACTCCGATACCGAGGACATTGCAGTTTTCCCTTCTCGGAGCAAGGGATTTGTCCATAATAAATACACCTCCGCCGAACAGAATACCTGTCCAGACGGAAATAATGCTTTTCGACCATTCGGAAGTGAAGAGGATAATAGATTACGAACTGAACAGGGGAGGACAGGTTTTCTTCGTACATAACAGGGTTGAGGAGCTTCAGTCCATATATGACATACTTCACAGGCTCGAACCTGACATGAAGATATGCGTGGCTCACGGCCAGATGGATTCCAAGGACCTTGAAAACAGGATACTTGATTTCATGGCAGGTGACTATGACATGCTTCTGTGTACCACCATCATAGAAAACGGACTCGATATACCGAATGCGAATACGATTATCATAAATCAGGCACAGAATATAGGTCTGAGCGATCTTCACCAGTTGAGAGGAAGGGTAGGAAGGTCCAACAGACGGGCTTTCTGCTATCTTATAGTGCCTCCTTTGGTATCCATTACCGATGAGGCGAGAAGGAGACTTAAAGCCATAGAATCCTTTTCTGATTTGGGAAGCGGGTTCAACATAGCGATGCAGGATCTCGACATCAGGGGAGCCGGGAATCTGCTTGGAGCCGAACAGAGCGGTTTCATTTCCGACATGGGATTGGAAACCTATCAGAAAATCCTGTCCGAAGCCATGGAAGAACTCGGGGTGGAGACAGGTTTCAATACCTCTGCCGACAAGGATACCGTAGTTTCCGACTGTACGATAGAGACGGACCAGCTTGCGCTCATCCCGGATGACTACATAAATATCACTGCTGAGAAAATAAGGATTTACAAAGAGTTGGATTCCATGACTGATGTCAAAAGCCTCAATGCCATGAAGGAAAGACTTGAAGACAGGTTCGGCAGGATACCGGAGGAATTGGACAGGCTTTTCGACATAGTCAAGATCAGACAGTTGGGAGAAAAATCGGGATTTGAGAAGATAATCATCAAAAACGGGGTGATGATATGTTTTTTCATATCAAATCCGTTGTCCAAATATTACAAGTCCGAAAGATTTTCGAAAATACTCGAAGGCATAAGCAATAATCCGAAACTTTTCGAACTGAAGCAGAATGACGATAAATTGAGAATTTTCTCGAGAAATGTGGGTTCAATTTCGAAAGCATACGATTTATTACTATCTTTAACCGCTAAAATCTTTTAATCCGGAAAAGTGGCAAATCTTGTAGTTGACATTGGAAATACGGCGCTTAAGGCTGCCTGGGCAGATTCTGTGACATTGGGCAAGACCTTCCGTTATCAGGGAGAGATGATCATGGATTTCATATCTTCCCTTACAAGGAAAAACAGACCGGAGACACTTGTAATCTCATCAGTATCCGATATTTCCGACAGGGACAAGTCAAGACTTGAAAAAGAATGCGAAAAACTCGTCATAATCGACAGGAAAAGGATAGGAATACTGCATGATTTCGGTCTGCCTTCCTATCTTACTCCGGACAGGGCCGCATCGATTATAGCATCAAGATACCTTTTCAAGGGAAAAGGGTGTACCGTGGTGGATTTCGGGACCACCATGACGATTGATTTCATGGATTGCGACGGGAATTATCTCGGAGGGAACATCTCGCCCGGATGCCGCACGAGATTCAAGGCCCTGAACAGATATTCCAAGACCCTTCCGCTGCTGGATACTCCGGATACGATAGATAAAATCGGTACTTCCATCACATCTTCGATGGAATCAGGAGTCATATCGGGCATAATCTTTGAAATAAGCGGCTACTTCGATATGTTTCCGGACAATATTGCGATTTTTACTGGCGGAGATGCAATTTATTTTGCAAAAAGAATGAAAAACGCCATCTTTGTAGTTTGTAACCTTGTTTTGATGGGTTTGGCTTTAATAGCTGACGGTTATGTTAAGTAGGAGAAATATACTGTTGTCGGTATTGGCATTGTGTAGTGTCCTGCCTGTTTTCGGACAGGAAAACGGTACATACAGTGCCTATTCTCCATATTCCATATACGGTGTAGGAGATATTTCGAAAGAGGGTTCCGCATTCAACAAGGGAATGGGAGGAGTCGGAATAGCCACAAGGAACAGAAGATTCGTAAATACATTGAATCCTGCGGCGGTTACAGCGAGAGACAGCAGTTCCTTTATGGCTGATTTCGGTTTGGTGCAGAAAAATACCATATTCAGACAGAATGACATAAGATCGGGAAACAATACGTTCAACATCTATGACTTCGTAATGAGTTTCCCTATTTACAAGTCTTCGGCATTCATGGTGGGAATATCCCCGTTCAGCGATGTGGGTTATGACATCAAACTCAAGGAAACAAATCCTGACATCATAGGGAATACAGGTAACATTACTTACGATACCTACGGGGAAGGAAGTATCTACCAGTTGTTTTTCGGTGCAGGAGTGACTTTCTGGAAGAGACTTTCGTTGGGTGCCCAGGGAATCTATTATTTCGGAACCCTCGACAAGGTCTACAACGTGAATTATGCCGAAACCTCGACTTCTTCCCTCAACAGCGGTTACAGTATTGTCGCACGGGGTTTTACGGGAAAGTTCGGTCTGCAGTACCAGCAGCCTCTCGGAAACGAGATTTCCATGGTCGTGGGTGCTACCTACAGGATGAACACCTCATTGAAGGGTAATACGGTATATTACAAGAACAAGGTCACTTCCGATGTTGTCGATACGTTGATATACAATGAAATGGCCAATGGAGTCGACAATAGGTTGCGGATAGCCGGAGAATTGGGTGTGGGCATTTCGGTCAGGCAGGGGGAAAAGTGGAGTGCGGAATTCAATTATCTGAGGTCTGACTGGAGAGACTCGGGTTTCGACAATTACGACGGATACAGCGTGCAGGGTGCATCTGTATTTTCCGCTACGGTGTCGCAGTCTTTCAGGGCCGGATTCGAAATAGTCCCGAACAGGAACGACATCAGGTATTATTTCAGGAGATGCGCTTACAGGGCCGGAGTCTATTATGACAGGTCGTACTATAAATTGGACGGCAATATGGTAAACTCGGTAGGTCTGACTCTCGGAATCACACTTCCTGTTTTCAGAGGATATAACGGACTCTCGTTGGGTATAGACATGGGGCAGAGAGGAAGTCTGAGAGGCAACATGGTAAGGGAAAGGTATGTGACCTTTGTGGTCGGATTCAATATATTTGACATCTGGTTCCAGAAACCGAGATATAATTAACGATAATTGTATTAAACCATTGATATTATGAAAAAAGCATTTCTTTTGACGGTTGCAGCAGTATTCTGCATGTTTGGCGCCTCTGCCGTGTCGGCACAGGGAAAATGGGGTCCGGACAGCGCTGAATGCATAAAGTATCTCTCCTATTATTCGGAGTATTACAAACAGAAAAATTACGATGCCGCACTTCCTAACTGGAGAATGGCATACAAGCTCTGCCCTCCTTCTTCAAGGCAGACAATGCTCGTGGACGGACAGACTCTCATGAGAAAACTCATAAGCAAGAATGCCAACAACAGCATTTATGTAGCACAGCTTGTGGATACCCTTATGACTATCTACGACTACAGGGTGCAGTATTTCCCTAAAAACGCCGTATCTGCATTGAACAACAAGGCTCAGGACATGATGATGTACATCAAGGATGATCCTGAGAGACTCTATACCGAGTTCAAGGAAATCATCGACCACAACGGTACTGCAGTAAAGCCGAATATTCTTATTTTCCAGATGAATATGGCCAACCAGCTTTATCAGAACGGTACCCTGACTCCGGAAGATGTGATTTCCGAGTACAACGACATGATAGGCATAATGGATAACATGAAGCCGAAGACAGAGTTCGAAAAAGAGCAGCTTGCCAAAATCAAAAGCGATATCGAATCCGTGTTCATCTCGAGCAACGTGGCCAACTGCGACAATCTCATCGAACTCTATACTCCGAGATTCGAAGCCAATCCGGACAGCCTGCAGTTGGTGCAGAATATTGTCAGGATGCTTTATTCTACCGAAGGATGCCAGGACAACGACCTGTTCATCAATGCTTCCGTAAGGGCTCATGAACTCGAACCTTCCTATACTACTGCACACTTCCTCTATCAGATCTACTCTCAGCAGGGAGATGTGGACAATGCAATAAAATATATGGAAGAGGCCATAAATTATCCTGAGTCGGACAATGTTACCGATGCACAGTACTATCTTGAGCTTGCCAACTTCTGCTCCAAGGAAGGACAGTATGCCAAGGCATTCAACTACGGTATCAAGGCAGCTGACCTCGATCAGAACATAGCAGGAAAGGCATATTACCTTATCGGTACGGTTTGGGGCTCCCAGTCCTGCCCGGGCAATGAAATAGAAAAGAGGGCTCCTTACTGGGTGGCAGTCGATTATCTCGTGAAGGCCAAGAACGCCGATCCTTCATTGGCTGAAGATGCAAACAAGCTGATCAACTCCTACCGTTCGTATTATCCTCAGGCAGCCGAAGCATTCATGTACAATGTAACGGAAGGTGATTCCTACACCGTTTCATGCGGAGGCATGAGGGCTGTGACTACAGTCAAGACCCAACAGTAATTCCGGTTTGAATTATCTGAAACATATAATGAAGACGACGGCAACCGCGATGGCGGTTGCTTTCGTCGTTTATTCATGCAAAAACGATCTCGGTACGGCAGAAAAACTGGATTTGTCGCAGACTCCCGTGCAGGTCGTGGACAGAATGTTCGTGGTACAGTCTGAAAACGGCATGCTGCAGATGAGGATGGAGGCTGATCTGATGGAACGTTATGACAATGATACCGTATCGTACGAACTGTTCCCGAAAGGCATAGCCGTCTTCGGATACAACGAGGATGGTCTTCTGGAAACGGAAATCACTTCCGACGAGGCCCGCCATATAAAGGAAAAGAAAAGCAAGGACGAGAAATGGGAGGCCTACGGCAACGTGGTGGTAAAGAATATCATCAATCAGGAGGTGATGGAGACCGACACCCTTTACTGGGACAGGAAGAACGAGAAGATATTCACTCACTGCTATGTGAAGATGTATTCTCCGGACGGTTTCATGCAGGGTTACGGAATGGAATCGGACCAGCGTGCAAGAAATTCCGTAATACTCCAACCTTTCGACAGTTATGGCATAGTAGTCCAGGACAGTACCGAAGTCAGGGTCGATTCTGCCAATTTTATCGGTCCGTTTATAAAAAAATAGTGCAGAATTGGAGGAAAATTGTTATCTTCGCAGCCCTATATTGTAATAATTCAACAGAATAATTTAAAACAGAATAAAAAATGGCGGTTCTTGAAAAAATTCGCGTAAAGTTCGGCATTGTGATTTCAGTCGTCATCGCCTTGGCGCTGTTGTCTTTTATCATTGACCCGAACACCCTTGCCACTGTGGCAAATACCTTTTCATCCAAGTATCGTGTAGGTAAGATCGACGGCAATTCCGTATCCTATCAGGACTTTGACAATCAGCTGAATTATCAGAACATGATTTTCGAATCCATGTACGGAAGGAGCGCCAACAGCGATCAGGAACTGGATTTCGTAAGGGACAATGCATGGAAAACATTCATCGACAGGTATCTTTTCCTCGTGAACGCCCGCAAGGCCGGTATCAACGTAGGCGATGCTGAAATGGTACAGTTGACTTCCGGTGACATGGTATCTCCGATTATCGCCCAAAGTTTCATCGACGAGACAGGTTCTTTCTCCAAGGAAAGACTTTCATCATTCCTGCAGAGTATGGATTACGATCCTTCAGGCCAGGCAAAGATGATATGGGAATATCTGAAGAATACAGTCAATACCGAACAGATTTACAACAAATACTATTCTCTGTTCCGTCAGAGCTATATAGTGAATCCTCTGATGATGACCGACGACATTGCGGAAAACAACAATTCCGTGAATGTGGAGTTCGTGATGCTTCCTTACGGCTATGCTCCGGATTCTACAATAGTTGTATCCGATGCAGAAATCAAGGATTACTACAAGAAACATAAGGAGCTTTACAAACAGTTGGACAGCAGGGATTTGGAATATATCATATTCGAAGTCAAGCCGTCTGCCGAGGACATTGCCGCTACCAACGAACAGGTAGTGAAGGTGTACGACGAATTCGCCTCGATAGAGCCTTCCAAGATGAAATCCTTCCTTATGAAGAATTCCGACAGGCAGTACACCGATGAATGGTTCAAGAGGGGAGAACTCAATTTGGTATCTTCCGACATCGACAAATTCGTTTTCGACGGCAAAGAGGAAGTGTCAGGAGTCCTGACCAAAGACAATACGTTCTATGTCGCAAGAGTGATGGATTCCGCTATGGTTCCTGATTCGGTATTCGTAAAGCACATACTTCTTCAGGGAGAACAGGAAAATCTTGCAGACAGCCTTCTGAATGTACTGAACAGAGGCCGCGAATCGTTCTCAAATGTGGCTGCACAGTATTCTGCAGACCAGAACATGCAGGTGGCCGAGAGGGGAGACCTCGGCTGGATGACCAAGAACAATACGATACCGGGAATGGAATCCGTATTCACGGCTCCTTTGAACAAGGTATTCGTTCTTGACACCCAGTACGGCAAACATCTTGTCAAGGTTACCGACAGGACTGAACCTCTCCGCAAGAAGAAGGTCGCAATCCTCGAGAGAGAGGCTGTGGCAAGCGGCAATACCATCAACGAATATTATGTCAAGGCTAACGAAGCAGCCACTTTGGCTGACGGCAAATACGACCAGTTCAGGAAAGTGGTGGAGGAGAACGGCTATAATCTTCTTACTTTGAATCACTTTACCGAGGGAACAGAGACCGTGGGCGTCATCAATGACAGGACCAAGGAAGTTTCCAAATGGGCTTATGAGGAGGCCAAGGTAGGCAAGGTGTCGAATGTGATAAATGTCAACAACGACTATTATGTGATAGCCGCACTTACCAAGATTCATAAGAAGGGCTATATCCCTGTTGAGGAAGTTGCTCCGAGAATCAAGGATATTCTCTATGCTGAGAAAATGGGAGAAAAGAAGGCAGCTGAAGTCGCTGAAAAAATTGCCGGACTCGGATCGATGGAAGCCATTGCTGAAGCTCTTAATACTACCGTAAGTACGAAAGACGGTGTTTCTTTCTCTTCGTATGCAAATCAGGGTCTCGATCCTAAGTTTATCGGTGCCGTATCTGTAGCAGAAGAAGGAAAGATTTCCGCTCCGCTTGCAGGAAGTATCGGAGTGTATGTCTACAGGGTTCTTTCCCACGAGACAGGTTCTTCCTATAACGAGGACGACGCAAGGAACAAGGCTGCGCAGATGTCATACTACAGTCTTCAGTCCCTGATTCCTACCATGATGGTGGATGCGGATGTGGAAGACAACAGGGCAAGATTCTATTAATGGAATTCAATATTATTCTATTAAACTACCGCTGAGGAACAGCCTTATGGCTGTGACGAGCCCCCGGCGAGGGGGATGAGAGGGGGTGGCGCCCCTTGGAAAGGGGCTGTCGCTATAGCGACTGGGGATTAAGACAAAGTGGATTTCGGAGAAATCCTTAACGACGGTTCGACGAATTCCTTAATCCTGAGCAACATTAATTCGTCGAAATGACGTTAATAAAAACGCTCCTGCCGGAAAGACGGGAGCGTTTTTTATGTTATCATAGAGCGCATATTCCTCCGCTCGGTCGGAATGACACCACTGTCATCTCAATCAGAATAGCACCATGTCATCCCGAGCGTAGTCGAGGGATCTGCTGTTTCAACAATGCTATACATTGAAAAGGAAGTGCATTATGTCGCCGTCCTGAACGACATAATCCTTGCCTTCTATTCCCAATTTTCCGGCAGCCCTGCATGCCGCCTCGGATTTGAGGGCCACGAAATCCTCGTACTTGATGACCTCCGCACGGATGAACCCTTTTTCGAAATCGGTATGTATTACGCCTGCTGCCTTCGGAGCCTTGTCTCCTACATTTATCGTCCAGGCCCTGCATTCATCGGCGCCGGCCGTAAAGAATGTCCTCAGATTGAGAAGCGAATAAGCCTTCTGTATGAGCCGGACGACACCTGACTCCTCAAGGCCTATCGTTTCAAGAAAACTCTGACGTTCTTCGTAGCTTTCCAACTCGGCTATGTCGGATTCTATTTTGGCTGCAATTACGAGAATTTCGGCGTTTTCGTCCTTTACGGCTTCCCTGACCTTTTCCACATATGCGTTGCCTGTAGCGGCCGAATCTTCGTCGACATTGCAGACATACATTACAGGCTTGTTTGTCAGGAGATAGAGCTCCTTGGCAAGCTGCCTGTCTTCAGGATTGTCGAATACTACCGTCCTGCAGGATTTTCCCTGATACAGGACTTCCTTGTATCTCAGGAGTATTTCACACAGTCTTTTTGCGGACTTGTCTCCTCCTGACTGCGCCTGTTTCTGCACTTTGGCGAGCCTGTTTTCGACAGTTTCAATATCCTTCATCTGGAGTTCAAGGTCGATGATTTCCTTGTCCCTGACAGGGTCGACACTTCCGTCCACATGAATTATGTTGGGGTCGTCGAAGCATCTCAGTACGTGCAGGATGGCATCTGTTTCACGGATATTCGCCAGAAACTGGTTGCCGAGTCCTTCACCCTTGCTTGCTCCCTTTACCAAGCCGGCTATGTCCACTATTTCTACTGTAGCCGGTACGACTCTTTTCGGGTTGCACAGTTTTTCAAGCACTTCAAGCCGCTTGTCTGGCACTATCGTTGAGCCGATATTGGGTTCTATGGTACAGAAAGGGAAATTGGCGCTTTGGGCCTTTCCTGAACTTATGCAATTGAAAAGGGTGGATTTACCGACATTCGGCAGTCCGACTATTCCGCATTTTAACGACATGGTTTTCAAAATTTTGTATCAGCCCGCAAAGTTAGGAACTGTTTTGATTTTAAGCAACCCAATTTTTTCTTTTTCCGAAGGTCTGTCTGAAAGAAATGTTCCATATTTGCAGAAAGAAAGAATGGAGGGGAGATATATGGGGAAGATGATTGTGATTCTGATTTTCGGGATATTTTCGGCGTTTCCGGCAATGGCAGAGGCTTCTGTTTTGACCGGAGACAGGACTGATGACGGGGGCGGACTGCTTGTAATGTTCTGGAATCTCGAGAATTTTTTCGACTGCAATGTCTCGGACGGGAACAGTTCAGATATGGAATTCAGTCCCGGAGGGGAGAGACGATGGACGAAAAGCAGGTTCTGGGCCAAGGTACACGGAGTTGCGAAGACGGTGCTTTGGGTAGGGGAGGAGTACGGAAAATATCCGGATGCGATAGGTTTTGCGGAAGTCGAAAACGGATATGTGGTGAATATGATAGCCAAATCCACGGCCTTGAAAAAATTGGATTACAGGTGCATACATTTCGATTCGCCGGACAGCAGGGGCATAGATGTGGCCTTTCTTTACAGAAACAGCGGATTCGTGATGAAGGGAACGTCCCTGCACCATGTGGAAAAGGACGCTGACGGGAAGCCGATGAGGACAAGGGATATCCTGCAGGTGACGCTTTCGGAAAGGACAGATACGGGAAGAGTCTGGCACTTTTTTACAAACCACCATCCTTCGAAATACGGCGGAGTGAAGGTCTCGTCCCCTAAACGTATTGCTGCCATGAAAATCCTGTCGGATTTGTGCGATTCCATAGCCATGGCGGGAGGCGGTCACATTGTGGCCATGGGGGATTTCAACGATACTCCTGACGGAGAGGCTTTCGGAGTCCTGACGGAAAAGATGTCCAATGCGGGCGATGTCCTGCATGAGAAAGGAGAAGGCACCATAAGATATGCCGGGAAATGGGAACTGATAGATATGTTCCTGACAGACATTCTCATATCTGACAGGGCGGAAATGAAGATATGCAGGCCGGAGTTTCTTCTGACAAGGGACAGCAGGCATTCAGGATACAGGCCGTTCAGGACATACATGGGACCGAAATATGCCGGAGGTCTGAGTGATCATCTGCCTGTAATCTTGACGATCCGATAAAATATAGGCCGCCATGATTTGACTTTTATGTAAAAAAATGGTAACTTTGAATGATATTTTGCCAAAAAATACAAAATAACGAATATATCATGAAAGATAAAATTGCAGAAAAGTTCAGGAAACTTTTCAATCAGGACGGGGATTTTTTCGCTTCGGCAGGCAGGATCAACCTTATCGGCGAGCATACCGATTATAACGGCGGTTTTGTATTTCCCGGAGCTGTGGACAAAGGTATTATGGCCGAAATCATGCTGAACGGCACGGACAAGGTATGTGCGTTTTCCGTCGATATCGACGAATATGTGGAATTCGGCCTCAATGAAGAGGATGCCCCGACTCAGAGCTGGGCAAGGTATATTTTCGGAGTCTGCCGTGAAATCATCAAACGCGGCGGCAGAATCGGAGGATTCAATACCGTATTTGCGGGAGATGTTCCTCTTGGTGCCGGAATGTCTTCTTCAGCTGCTTTGGAAAGTACTTTTGCATACGCACTGAACTATCTGTTCAATCTTGGAATCGACAAATTCGAACTTGCACGCATAGGCCAGTCCACAGAGCACAATTACTGCGGGGTGAAATGCGGCATCATGGACCAGTTCGCTTCGATATTCGGAAAGAAGGGCAACCTTATCCGCTTGGACTGCAAGACTATGGAGTATAAGTATTTCCCGTTCAATCCGGTAGGTTACAAACTCGTGCTTCTTGATTCCGTGGTAAAGCACGAACTTGCTTCATCGGCATATAACAGAAGGCGCGAGTCCTGTGAAAGGGCGACTCTTGCCATCAGGAAGAACCATCCTGAAGTGGAATTCCTCAGGGATGCCAAGAGAGAATGGCTCAATGAAGCCAAAGCCGACATAAACGACGAGGATTACAAGAGGGCCGAATATGTGATAGGTGAGGTCCAGCGAGTCCTTGACGTATGCGATGCCCTTGAAAGAGGCGACTACGAGACTGTGGGGCAGAAAATGTACGAGACGCATTACGGAATGAGCAAACTTTACGAGGTAAGTTGCGAAGAGCTTGATTTCCTCAATGAAATTGCCAAGGAATGCGGCGTGACAGGTTCGAGAGTCATGGGCGGCGGCTTCGGAGGCTGTACCATCAACCTTGTCAAGGATGAGAAATACGATGCCTTTATCGAAAAGGCCAAGGCTTCATTCAATGAAAAATTCGGACACGAGCCAAAGGTTTACGATGTCGTGATAAGCGACGGAGCCCGTAAATTGGCGTAGGTTTTCCGATTTTAGTTACCGGATTCCGGCCGGATTATTTCATTATGGAATATATCCAGCCGGAATCTATTGCAGGAAAGGGTCCCGTCGGAATAATATCGGGATTGCGCTGCAGTATTCCGGCACAGTCTTCATAGACATTGTATCCTATGTTGACGGACTGCATCCGGTTGTCAGCGGGATAAATAAGCGTGATGAAACGGTTGTCTCCGTCGCCTTCCATTCTGAAAAAGTGAAAGGCGGCGTTTTTTATTTCTTCGGCCTGAGAAGGATTTGCAGCCTTGCCTGCAAGCTCTGTTTTGGTCACGTATTTGCACATTTCGATGACGGCATCGTCAAGTCCGGCATCGAAAATCAGGACTTTTTCCATCAGGGAACCTGTATCGCCTACTCTCCGCAGGATGTAGTTACCCATTGCCTCGGTATGGTTTCTTATGGCATTCATCTGAGACTCAGGCAAGTCGCCGGAAGGCAGCAGCCATATCATTATCTTTTTTTCCGGGTCATGGTACAGGATCTCGTATTTGGCGAGGTTTTTCTGATGACATTCAGGGCATTCCCATACGAAGAGGCTGCCGTCCTTGAGCTTTTCCTTGATTTCAGGGTTTTCGGCTGTGTTTATGCTTCTGTAAATCGTGATTTTATGCTGTGTCCCGCATTTGCTGCATGGGGCAATGGCCTCTGCTGTAATCGACATGGTACCGTCAGTGTTTCAAATGATAAAATTCAATGTCCGGTGCAAAGTAAGAAATATAAATTCAGATTTGCAAGGTAGGTCAGATCCCTCGGCTGCGCTCGGGATGACAATTGTTAAAAAGTTATTATCTTTGCAGCCGTTTTGCAAACTGCTACAATATGAAAAAATGGCTCAGACAGTTTTCTTCGGAAGACTGGATAATAGTTTTTGCCGGAGCATTGATACTGCTCCTTGCGGGATTTTTCCCTGAATGGATGCCGGTAATGCCCAAGACATTGGATTCTCTGTCGGATTGGCTCTCAGCCGGTTACATGTTCCTGTTCGTATTGGTACTCACCTATGCCACGTCCGCCGTTCTCGGCCGGCCGCTGAAATGGATATTTCCGTCATTGACGGTGATTTTCGCTCTGACGTTGCTGTCACAGTTCATTGCATCGATTCCTATTGTGAAGGAATACGGGTTCGAATCGGTGTTTTTCGCCGTTATTCTCGGTCTTTTGCTGAGCAATTGCTTCAAATTGCCGGAATGGCTGAAATCTGCGGTACAGAGTGAATTTTATATTAAAATAGGGATTATCTGTCTCGGTTCCACGATTCTTTTCGGAGAAGTGATGAAATCCGGCGCCTACGGTCTGGCCCAGTCGCTGATAGTGGTCTTTACTGTCTGGTACATGGCATATTGGATAGGAAAGAAGATGAAAATCGATCCGGAAATGGGGACAATGCTTGCCAGTGCCGTTTCCATTTGCGGAGTGTCCGCAGCCATCGCCACGTGCGGTGTGATCAAGGGTGACAACAAGAAACTTTCCTACGTGGTGTCCCTCGTGCTGATCATCGCCATTCCGATGATGTATCTCCTTCCATGGCTTGCAAACCTCATGGGCCTGCCTCAGGAAGTGACCGGCGCATGGCTCGGAGGCACTATCGATACGACAGGTGCTGTGGCGGCTTCAGGTACTCTCGTAGGCGAGACTGCCGAGAAGACGGCGATAATAGTCAAGTCTTCGCAGAATGTACTGCTTGGAATCGCAGCATTCATCATTTCCATCATGTGGTCCTATCAGGGAAAGGGAAACATGGAGAAACCGACGGCAGGAGTCATCTGGGACAGGTTTCCGAAATTCGTTGTCGGGTTCATCCTTGCGTCTCTCGTGTTCAGCCTGCTCGAACCGGAGACGGCGAAGACAGTCGGTACGGTGACTAAAGGATTCCAGAATACCCTGTTCAGCATCGCTTTCGTGTGCATCGGGCTTGAAACCCGTTTCAAGGACATATTCGGAAAGGAAAACAGGAAACCGCTGAAAGTCTTCCTGTTGGCACAGACTTTCAATATCATCATTACCCTGATAGTGGCATACGTTATTTTCGGTATCCTCAAGCCTCTGTGGGCATGATTCCGGAATAACTCAGAAACTGATACTGAAGACAGGCTCGAAATGGTGGCGGAGTTTCATTCCCTGCTTTTCGAGCCTTCCTATTTCCTGCCCTCCATTGTAAGAATAAGACACTCCGATGGAAACAGGGAAGGAAATGCCGAAAATATTGTCAAGGTCTATGGCAAGCGACGCCCCTGCCGACCACAACTGTTCTTTTCCTGCCAATGCAATGTCGAAATGCGGTGTCAGGACGGCTCTTTTGAAATAAAACAGATGTCCTATCCGGAAATCCCCCAAATAGAACGGAATGGCGTAGTCTGCGGACAATTTTACTACCGAACGGTGCGATGCCGTGTATGACATCAGCGAATTGTCCGAGCCCAATCCTCTCGGAAGCATGTTCACTCCCTCCGAGGCGAACATTACCTTATCCATGAAAAGCTGCCGTCTATAGAGGGCGGTCAGTTTTATGCCCTGCGTGCCCGTGATGCCGGGCAGATAGCCGTAGGCATAAAGATAGGCGGAAGAAGTGATGATGTCGGTCAGTCCCGGATTGAAATATGCTCCGGATTCGAGTCCGATACCGAAATCAGGATAAATTTCCGAATGGGCCTGGTTCAATATCGTGTAATATCTCAACGAAGCGGACAACACCTGTCTGATGACCTTGTCCCCGTCGTCCTTGCCGACCGTGTTTGTGACAATCTCCTGCGTTGCATTGTCGTATGAGACAGCGGCCATGTAGGCGCCCTTGTCGAAGACATCGTTGCTGACAGTGTATGAAATCTGTGGAATCAGGCCGCGTGACCAGCCTCCGGAAGAAAAATTGAACGGAACATATACTGAAAACTTGCCGCTGACATACGGCTGTCTGTCGGCCGACGACGTCATCGTGGTCATAAGGTGCTGTCCACCGTAAAAATATTTCGTAATGTCCGAAGTTCTCGACGCCCTGTCGTTGAAGTCGATTCGGGCTTCGAAAACAGGATAAAGTCCGGAATATGTAAGGTTGAGGTGGCCGGAGTGCCGCCAACGGCTTTTGTCATACGGGTCCTTGTGGGCTGAATATCCGAGATTTCCGTACAATGTACCGAGGTTGTTCTGAAAGAATCCTGACGCA
This sequence comes from uncultured Bacteroidales bacterium, assembly GCA_944323245.1. GTDB lineage: Bacteria > Bacteroidota > Bacteroidia > Bacteroidales > UBA932 > Cryptobacteroides. The sequence continues at coordinate 68,415 of CALURT010000007.1, read as the reverse complement.
CCGAGCGACAGTACATTGTAGAATTTGTCGAAACTCATGTCCGACAGATTGTCGTAATTGAAATAGAAAGGGGCCCACGAGTGGATATTGAATCCGTTCGGGATTTTCCGGTAACGTTTAGGGGCGGAAATTTCAGGCTGTGTGGCGGGATCCTGCGGCTGCGCTGAAAGTGACTTTTCCGCAAGTTCCCGTTCCTGTTCGCTCAATCTGTCGGCTATGACATACCGGTATCTTTCGTGGAAATCCACTTCATCATTCAATAATGAGTCTGTGCTGATTCTGACGAGATTTTTCCCGTCGATTCCTTCCATGGAGCAGAACAGGTATTTCCCGTCATCGCTGAATGTGAAATCCGCCGCTCCGTATTTCGTGGATGTTTTCCTGTAGACTTTCCCGTCCACAGTATCCAATGCATACAGTTCTTTCGTACCGGTCCGGTCCGATGAAAATATCAGCCGGCTTCCGTAAATGTCCAGATTGCTTATCATTACAGGTGAGGGGGAAAGCCGTTCTGTCCATCCGGAGCCGGAGTCCGACAAGTCGGTGGAATAGATACCATAGCCTGAGCCGGATATGCAGGAAGCGTAAATTGTGTTTCCGAGAACGGCCGGTTCCACAAGCTGCAATGTGTCAGGTACGGGAATGACAGACCGGATTTTCCCGCTTTCCCCGTCTATTATGACAAGCCGGGACCGACCGTCATCCGAATATTCCGCAGCTGCGATCCGACCGTCATCGGGGAAGGGGAAGGGATTGAAAACACGTCCGGATACAGTGATATTCCTCTTGCGTCCGTTGTCGGGATTTACCGAACGGATTACCGAATTGTATTTCTGGCTCCAGCGGACATCAGGCACCGTTTCGCTGAAAATTATCTTTTCAAGAGCCGGAGAATAGCGGAGTCTGCCCGTTGTGCCGCCGAACATGCCGATACTCCTTTCCTGTCCGTCCTTGTCCGTCATTGTCAGCCGGCGGCTTTTCCGGAAACTTTCCTTCAACGAATAGACATTGTCCCCGACGGCAAGATTGCCGGTGTATTCGGTGTAGTTGCCCTGCATCCGGCCGAGCTTGGTGTATGGCAGGAAAGGGGCCCGGGATTCCATGTCTTCGGCCCATATTCTCGAATAAAGCATCATTACGGAATCGGCGGCTTCGTAAAAACCGGTACCTGTAAGCTGTTTTACCACATGTCTTTTGGGAGCAAAATCGAATGGCCGCCGGGCGAAATGGCGGAACATCTGTCCGGAAATATCCGGAACATCGTACAGATAGCGCATTCCGCTCAGAAGCATGTATCCGAAAGCATAGTGGTTCGGGGCATAATACCTGTACGAGCCGTGAGCCCATTTGTCGAAATTACGGAAATACCCGTTGTCGAAAGCGATTCTGTAGTAATTCAGGAAATCAGCCGTCCGTCCCCGTCCTGACATGGTCAGCCCTGTTTCCGCTACCACTGCATCGCCTTCGAGAAGCCAGTCATCCGGATAAAGTCCGGCCAAAAGCCCGCAGAACATTTCCCCGAAAACGTATTTGAAAGGCCTGAACCAGTGGCTCAACCCGAACTGCATCTGCGCCACGTGCCGGGACTCATGGACGGCAAGCATGTCGCTCCACGGAATCGGTTCAGGATAATAGGCCGACGGGGAAGTATAAAGGTCCATTCTTTTCGGGGCCCAGGCTACGGAACCGTTCGACATGGCGTTGAACGCATGGAGGACCGCCGGCATTCTGACAGATGTCATTTCTCCGGGGACATAACCGACAGTGCGGGACACGGGAATCCTGTATTTTTCCAAATTCAGTGCATATATCCTTGCCAAGGAATCTATTCCCGCAGGATATATCACCTTGTAATTCGGGCTTTCGATGAAATTCCATCTGACGGATGCAGGATTCGTTCCGGGCAGATAAAACTGTGCGCTTGCCGGAATATGAAAAAAGAAAAGTATCAGTATGAGAAAAATGAACTTTCTTGCAGTCATTTGTTGAGAATCTATCCGATATAAAACGCAAATCTAATATTTTTTTCTATTTTTGCGGTTAATCTGAAACGAAATAAACGCATATATGCAGATTGTACTACAAATCTTTACCTTGTTGGGAGCATTGGGTATGTTCCTGTACGGGATGACCCTTATGAGCGAAGGCCTGCAGAAGGCGGCCGGAAACAGACTCAGGGCTTTTCTTTCTTCCATGACTTCCACGCCGTTCAAGCAGGTGCTTACAGGTCTTCTTATTACGGCGATAATCCAGTCTTCAAGCGCTACCACGGTGATGGTCGTAAGTTTCGTGAATGCCGGACTTCTGTCATTGGCGAATGCGATAGGCGTGATAATGGGAGCCAATATAGGAACTACGGTTACGGCCTGGCTCATATCGATTCTCGGATTCAAGGCCGACATATCCACGTTGGCGATTCCGCTTATGGCGGTAGGTTTCGTCTTCTTCATTTCGAAAAAGGACAAGAACAAGAATATCGGAGAGTTCATCATCGGTTTCGCCATCCTGTTCCTCGGACTTACTTTCCTCAAGGATTCGGTTCCGGACCTGAGCGACAAGCCTGATGTACTCGCATTCCTCCAGCAGTGGACGGGATACGGCTTCGGTTCGTATCTTATCTTCCTTGCAATAGGTACGTTGCTGACCATTATCCTGCAGTCTTCGAGCGCAACCATGGCACTTACACTCGTGATGGTCAACTTCGGATGGATTCCGTTCGATATTGCCGCCGCAATGGTTCTCGGAGAGAATATCGGAACGACAATTACCGCAAACATAGCGGCTGCCGTGGCCAACGTGTCGGCCAAAAGGGCGGCATTGGCCCATACCGTATTCAACGTATTCGGCGTCATCTGGGTACTGGCCCTGTTCAGGCCGTTCCTGTCGCTTGTGGGAATCATAGTGGAAGCCATGGGTTATCCTAACCCTATGCATTCCGACTTTTCATCCGGAAACAATGATCCTGCGCTCATGGCGGCATTGCAGACTTCCGTCCTCTATGGCGTATCCATGCTACATACCCTGTTCAATACATGCAATACCCTGATTCTTGTCTGGTTCATCCCTGTGATAGAGAAACTGGTGACGAAGTTGGTCAAGAGCCCGGAAGGAGAGGAAGTCTTCAGACTGCAGTTCATTCAGGGCGGGACATTGAGTACCGCCGAACTTTCGTTGGATGAGGCCAAGCAGGAAATCGTGCATTTCGCCGAAATCTGCCACAAGGGCTTCGGCTACATCCGCGCCGCCGTCGACGAGCAGAATCCTGACAAGTTCGACGAACTGAACCAGAAACTCATCAAATACGAGGAGATTACCGACAGGATCGAATACGAGATAGCATCATATCTGAACGATGTTTCCAAGTTCGAGCTGAGCAACGAGTCCGGGTCGCGTATCAAGGCCATGTACAAGATTATCGGCGAGATGGAAAGTCTCGGGGATTCCGGAGAGGCGATAGGCAGGATGCTCCAGAGAAAGAATGTCCATGGAAAGGCCTTCGACGAGAACATGCTCAAGCGTCTTGACAAGATGCTCGACCTCGTGGATGCCGCATACGTGGCAATGATTGAGAACCTCAAGAAAAAATATTCTTCGCTTACCGACATATCCAATGCCGAAGATGCCGAATACAATATCAATGAATACAGAAACGCACTGAGAGAGGAGCATATCGTAAATCTCGAAAGCAATACCTACAATTACCAGACAGGCGTCTTCTATATGGATGTGATTTCGGAACTTGAGAAGATGGGTGACTTCATCATCAATATTTCCCAGGCCGAACTTGAGGTGGAAGGATGAGGAAAGTTGCGATAGCGGGTATCATGGCTGTTTTGGCGGCAATAACGGTTGCCTGCCGGCAGAAAGGGGGAGAGGATTTCTCCCCCGTGCCTTTTCCCATGGCGGAAGTTCCTGTCATGATGACCGAAGAGCACGAAATTTTCGAATACCTTGCCACCCATTACTGGGATAATTTTTTGGAGAATCCCGAAGGATACCCGTGTGATTCCGCATTGGTGAACGGGGTGAAAAAGGACGATGTGGAGCAGGCGTTCGTGAACTATCTTTCGATTCTCGGCAGAGTTACGTTCGATGAGGCTGCAAATTCCCTTTCTTCGCTTTTCGACGGTATCGTTGCACCGGAAAAGGAGGATACTTCGTCCAACGTGTTCGAAACGGTGTCGGAATTGGTTTCCAAATATCTTTACGACCCGAACTCTCCGGCGAGGAGCGAAGATCTGTATCTTCCGTTCGTGTCGAAGATGGCGGAATGCAGTCTTGTACCGGCTGACAGGCGTGAAATCCATGCAAGGGAGGCCCGGCTGTGTTCCCTGAACCCACTCGGGACCAAGGCCGCCGATTTCGTATTCAGTGACAGGTACGGGAAATCGTACAGCCTGTATGGAATAAGGGCGCCATATACCCTGCTTTTCTTCAGCAATCCCGGCTGTCATGCCTGCAAGGACATAATTGACGTGTTGAGCGGAGATCCGGGAATATCGGCCGCCGTCAAGGCCGGAAAATTGGCTGTCCTGAACATTTATATCGACAGCGATCTGACGGAATGGTACAGATACATGCCTGTATATCCCGACGACTGGTACAACGGCTATGACCCGAACCTCGTGATAAGGAACGATATGCTGTACAACATAAGGGCGATACCGTCCCTGTATCTTCTTGATGAAGACAAGAGGGTAATTCTGAAAGACGCTCCTCAGGAAACAGTTTTCGCCTGGCTTGCAAATAATGTCTGAAGATTATGATAGAAAAGAAATTCCTTACCAGGACAGAGTGCGGCAAGGACATTGTCGCCTACACGATTATGAACGCTTCAGGTGCTTCTGTAACCCTTTGCAATATAGGAGCCGCCATCATCTCAGTGAATGTCCCCGACAGGGACGGCAAGCTTGCCGACGTAGTTCTCGGATACAGTGACCCTTTGAGTTATTTCGGAGACGGTCCGTGTATGGGCAAGGTTCCCGGCAGATATGCAAACAGGATTGCCGGAGGCAAATTCATTCTCGACGGCAAGGAATACACTCTGCCTGTCAACAACGGCCCGAACCATCTGCATGGAGGGCCTGAAGGCTTTCAGAACAAGGTATGGGAGAGCAGGGAGCATGAAGGAGGCGTGGAATTCATGTATTTTTCCGAAGACGGGGAGATGGGCTATCCCGGAGCACTGAAAGCTGTGGCGAGATATGAGTGGAGCGAGGACAACGAACTGCGTCTTACCTTTACGGCGGAAACGGATGCCCCTACGATAGTAAATCTTACCAATCACGCATATTTCAATCTCAACGGAGAGGGAAGCGGTACGGTATTGGATCACGAACTGAGGCTCAATGCTTCTGAATATCTTCCTACCGAGGGGACTCTGATCCCGTTGGGAGAAAGCGAACCAGTGGCCGGTACTCCGATGGATTTCGTCACGGCCAAAAGGCTCGGGAGGGATATAAACGAGGATTTTCCAGCCCTGCGTTACGGAAAGGGCTATGATGCGTGCTTCGTGATAGACGGTGCGGAAGAAGGCGTGTTGCAGGAAGCAGCCGAACTGTATTCTCCGGAAAGCGGAAGAGTCCTTTCGGTGTTTACAACGCAGCCGGGCATTCAGATATATACCGGCAACTGGCTTGCAGGCTGTCCGGAGAGCAAGAACGGAGGTCACTACAGCGACTATGACGGTGTGGCCATGGAATGCCAGAAATTCCCGGATACGCCGAACAGGCCGGATTACCCGTCTGCGGTTTTGAGACCTGGAGAAGTTTATGAGGAGGCTATAATCTACGCATTTTCAGTAAGAAAATAAAAGAGGACGGCGATGAAACAGTATCTCGATTTGCTGCGGCGCATCCGCGAGACAGGAGTGATGAAGAATGACCGTACAGGTGTCGGTACCCAAAGTATTTTCGGGCATCAGATGAGGTTCGACCTGAACGAAGGTTTCCCTTTGCTGACTACGAAAAAGGTTCATCTGAAATCGATAATATATGAACTGCTGTGGTTCATTGCAGGGGATACGAACATCCGGTATCTGAAGGAACACGGAGTCTCGATATGGGATGAATGGGCTGACGAAAACGGTGATTTGGGTCCGGTTTACGGACATCAGTGGCGGAGCTGGCCTGCGCCGGACGGCAGGACGATAGACCAGTTGGCCGGAGTGGTGGACATGCTGAAGCGCAATCCGGATTCCCGAAGGATGATAGTTTCCGCATGGAATCCTGCGGAGGTGGACAAGATGGCCCTGCCCCCGTGCCATACGATGTTCCAGTTCTATGTGGCGGACGGAAAACTTTCCTGCCAGCTGTATCAGCGCAGTGCGGACGTGTTCCTCGGAGTACCGTTCAATATAGCTTCGTATGCCTTGCTGACCATGATGATGGCGCAGGTGTGCGGCTACGGATTGGGAGAATTCATCCATACTACGGGAGATACGCACATTTATCAGAATCACTTCGAACAGGTGGCCCTGCAGCTTTCAAGGGAGCCGAGACCGCTTCCGAAAATGAAAATCAATCCGGACAGGAAAGACCTGTTTTCTTTCGAATATGATGATTTTACGCTTGAAGGCTATGACCCTTGGCCTGCCATAAAGGCCCCGGTAGCCGTCTGAAACAATGACAACACGATGGTAAGTATAGTAGCGGCGGTAGCCGACAATGGTGCGATAGGCAAGGACAACTCGCTTCTTTGGCATATTTCCGAAGACATGAAGTTTTTTCGGGAACTGACTGTGGGCGGGACCGTCATCATGGGACGCAAGACATACGAATCGATAGGCAGGCCGCTCCCCCGGCGCAGGAATATCGTCATATCCCGGCAGATGCAGCCAGTCCCGGGAATAGAAGTGTTTCCGTCCATTGAAGAGGCCGTGAAAGCCGTAGCAGATGAAAAATGCTTCATTATCGGAGGCGTCGAAGTCTACAGACAGGCCATGCCGTCGGCAGAAAAACTCTATATAACACGAGTGCACGTTTCCCCGGACGATGCAGACACGTTTTTCCCCGAAATATCGCCGGCTGTATGGATAGAGACGGAGCATTCGGGGCTCAGGACGGATGAGGCCTCGGGAATCACATACGAATTTTTAACTTATTCACGTAAATAAAACGAACGGACAAACAGACACGCTATGGAAAGAGAAAATTTCGGAAACCGGTTCGGTGTATTGGTAGCGATGGCAGGCTCGGCCATCGGATTGGGCAACCTTTGGAGATTCCCTTATCTTGTAGGCTCTTATGGAGGCGCCGCCTTTATTTTCGTGTATATATTCTGCGTTTTTCTGCTTTGTCTTCCAATCCTTTTTTCAGAAGTGATAATAGGCAGGCGCAGCCATGCCAACGCATACGGGGCTTTCAAGAAACTCGCTCCAGGGACGAAGTGGAAATGGCTTGGGGTAGCTTCCGTGATTACTCCCATCATCGTGGTTTCCTATTACAGCGTCATAGGAGGCTGGTCGCTTGAATACTTTTTCAAGTCGTGCATGTTCGAATTCACCGAAGGGGCGACACAGGCCGAACTCGGAAGCATGTTCGACAAGTTCATCACTTCAGTCTGGCCGCCTCTTGTGGGTCATACGATATTCCTGCTTCTGACCGGTCTTGTAATCATCGCAGGGGTGAAAAGCGGGATAGAGAAATTCGGGAAAATCATGATGCCTATGCTTTTCGTACTGATTATCGTCATGGCTGTCAGGTCAATCACCCTGCCGGGAGCAATGGACGGATTGGTCTATCTGTTCAAGCCTGATTTCTCGAAAATCGACGGCGAAGTCTGTTCCGCAGCCCTCGGACAGGCCTTCTTTTCCCTCTCACTCGGCGTGGGTACCATGCTGACTTACGGGTCCTATATCAAGAAGGACGAGAATATCGCTGCATCTTCTTCATATACGGCGGTTTCGGACTTCATTTTCGCACTTATAGCGAGCTGTGCGATTCTTCCGGCAGTCTTTGCATTCGGGTTGAATCCGCAGGAAGGTCCGGGATTGGTGTTCCAGACATTGCCGTTCATATTTTCCAACATGCCGATGGGCGGTTTTATCGCCATAATATTTTTCCTTGCCCTGATAGTGGCTGCCATCACCTCGTCCATTTCACTGTATGAGGTAGGTGTGGCCTATCTGGTGGAGGAAAGGCATGTTTCCCGCAAGAAGGCCTCTGTCATCGTGTTCGCGGTGGCATGGTTAATCGGCGCATTGTGTTCGCTTTCGTTCGGCCCGCTGTCGGACATAAAGATATTCGGCCAGACGATATTCAATTTCTTCGACAAACTCTCGGCCAATTTCCTGATGACCATAGGAGGATTCCTGATGGTGGTTTTCGTGGGTTGGAAAATGAGCAAAAGCGACGTTTTCGACGAATTTACAAACAGCGGGACCCTGTCCGCAAACAAGCGGATATTCAAGTTCGTTTATTTTATGATAAGGTACGTCTGTCCGATAGCAGTCCTTATGATTTTTCTGTCCGGACTTCTTTTCTGACGCCTCCTGCAACGACGATTCCATAGCCCGTACCTGACAATACCAGCAATATTATCAGGAGGATGGATGACGCACGGGAAAGTCTTTCCCCGGTCTTGAAGGATTGAGGGTCGAATCTCATGACGATTTCATGTTCTCCTGCAGGGATGAAGGCGGCGCGCAGTATCCAGTCTGCACGGAAAATCTCTGCCGGTTCTCCGTCTATGGTGAGGTGCCATCCTGCCGGATAGTAGATTTCGCTGAATACGACGGCTCTTTCTCCGTTCAGTCTGCTTCTGTACCTCAACTCGTTAGGAGCATAGGAAGTCATCCAGACGGAATCCGCGGGAGCGATATCCGTCATTGCCAATGTGCTCAGGGAGTCGAGTTTTTCCCGGGCTTCGGCGAAGTCCGCTCCGATGACGGCGGTATTGCGTAAATCCGTGATTCCGAGAAGGGCGATTTCTTCGTCAGGAGAAGAAGCATGTACTGCCGAGTCCACTATCCAACAGTTTCCCATTGCCTGTCCGTTGACTACCGGAGGATATTCCGCCCCGATTATTATGTATTTGTCGTTCAGCATGGAAAGTACCGGTATGGCCGGTAGGTTGTCGGAGATTTCGCTGATGGTGGCGGCTCCGTTTACGGTCATTTTCACCGAATTTATTTCGGATACGAGGTAGTGTTCGATAAGGTCCTGGTATCGTTGGATCTTGGCAGGGCTGTAGCCGCCTATTGACTTGTGCCGGTAGCTTGTATGCGAATCGTTGAAAGTGTTGACGCTAAGGTCAAGCACCCTGTAATCGAGTGACTTGTCTTCAAGGATAAATTTGTCTACTGGCCTTTCCGTGAACTGGTTGGAGAATTCCCTCTTGCTGACGAAATGGTCTCCGTTGAGATAGCGTTTGTCGACAGGGAAGAGGTCCAGGACAAACAGGAGGCAAAGGCATATTGCGGCAGCAGTGAATTTACCGGATTCCTGCTGGTCAGTCTTTGAGGATTTTATATACCAGAAAATCAGGGCTGCCGCCAATGTGATGAAAGCGAAACTGCGCCATGCGTCTTTCACGAGCATTGCCTTCCTGTCATCACTGAGGGCATCGGCCAATATTTCCGGCAGGTTGGCGTCAACAGATGACGCGAACGTTCCTGCAAGGTTCGGGAACAATGCGAGAAGGAGGCAGCATCCTGCGCATATTGCATACGAAACGAGCAATGCGACAGAGGTCGTTTTCCTGTCGGTGCGGCTCTTCAGCACCTTGTCTACGGCAAGTATGCCGAGCAGAGGCAGGGTTATCTGGAGTACGACCAATGCCATGGAAACCGTGCGGAACTTGTTGTACATCGGTGCGTAGTCGTACCACAGTTTCGTAAATTCCATGAAGTGACTGCCCCAGGCGAGGAGGATTGCAAGCACTGTCGCAGTCAGTATCCACCATTTGTCCTTGTTGTCGCATAGGAACAGACCGAGAAAGAACAGGAACACGGATATCGCTCCCATGTACATCGGACCTGCGGTGAAAGGTTGCGGGCCCCAATAGAGGGGGAGGGACTTCATTACCTCATCGATGTGCGGCTGTCCTGCCTGATACAGCAGATCCCGTGTTTCCGAATGTTTCAGATTCGGATCTCCGGAAGAAGAGCCTCCGTTGAGGTTCGGAATCAGAATATTGAGGGTTTCGTCGATTCCGTATGACCATGCGGTGGCATAGTCCAATTCCAATCCTTCGGCATCCCGGCTTTCGTCCGCCTGACGCAGCTCCGAGCCTCCTCTCATGGAATATTGAGAATATTCGTAGGTAGGTATCAGCTTGTTGAGGTTGGTGGCTATTCCTACGCACCCTATCACGAGGAGAAGTGCGGAGGCGGCGAAAAATTTCCCGAGCTGTTTCCGTCTTTCCTTGGATACACAGGTATATATGAGCAGCGCAATGGCGTAGATGAATATCATTATCGCCAAATAATAGGTTATCTGCGGATGGTTCGCCTTTATCTGGAAACTCAGGGCAAATGCAAACAGGACGGCACCAAGTACGGTCTTTGACAGCCATTTCAAGACCTTTTCATCCTTGTCTGCCAATGCCGAACGGTATGTGAATACGATTGCGGCAAGCACCCATGGCATGTAGGCTATGGCCTGCATTTTAGTATTGTGTCCCACCTGGATGATCTGCATGTTGTATGAGCAGAACGTGATGGCGATGGCTCCGGCTACGGCAAGCCATCTGTTGACTCCGAAAGCAAGCAACAGCAGGAACCCTCCCACGAGGGAAAGGAACAGATAGGTGGCAGGCCGTGCTCCTGTCAGGAGGAAGTCATATATCGGTTTAGTCCAGTCTCCCTTGAAGTCGGCATGAATCGAGACGGTAGGCATTCCGCCGAACATGGAGTTGGTCCACAGCGTCTTGTCGTCGGGATGGGCGTTGTTGTGCTCCACCATTTCTTGGGCCATGCCGGTCCAGCCTGCGATGTCTGCCTGGTTTACTATTTTGCCTGACAATACCTGCGGAACGTATGCGTAGGCTACGATGAGGAAGAGCAGTACAATGCCGATATAGATAAGAATCCTGTTCAATATCTGTCTGTTCATTTTTTATTTGCTTTATGGACCGCAACGGTGGCATCCATCAGTTCTGCCATGGTTGAGGTCAGTTTTTTCCTTGAATAACGTGATATGTCGGTATCTCTCGGGAAAGACGTGCCCGAAAGATAGTTTTTCCAGCACAATCCGATGTATTTCCGGATTGAAACGGCGTCGTTCCAGTCAAATACGACACCTGTTCCGGTCTCTCTTATTATCATGGCCATGGCCCCGTCCTGCTGTCCTATTCCGAGAATCGGTCTGCCGGAGGCGAGGTATTCGAAAAGTTTCCCGGGCAGGGTGGCGCGGTATTCCGGTTCCTTGCGCAGCGGAAGGATGAGCAGGGTTGCGGCCTTCTGTTCTTCTACGGCCCTTATGTGGTCCACATATCCTGAATCCACGATATTGTCAGCGAGGCCTGCGGCGTATGCCGATTCGAGGATTTCCCGGTCTGTCTTGCCTGCAAGCCGTATCCGCAGTTTTTCTTTGAAAACCTTGTCCTCACGGCATATTTCACCCAAGACGGACCATAGCACATCGGGGTTGCCGTCTGCAGCGAAGAGTCCCGTGTGCGTGATATTGAAATATCCGTCAGTCTTTACATCAATGGCGAAGTCATTTTCGTCGAAACCGTTGGTAATCAATGATACAGGCGTATGTGTCATTGCCTGGAACTCCTGTTGGACGAAAGGGGAGACCGCCACTACTGCATCTGCCTTGTCGAGGACCATGCGTTCCAATTTCTCATGCCGCTTCCGGGCGAAAACGGACAGGTGCAGATGCTTGAAATAAAACATTTTCGTCCAAGGGTCCCTGAAATCCGCAATCCATGGCAGCCCGAGGGCTTCAGCCGTCTTCATGGCGATGATGTGCATGGAATGCGGAGGGCCGGTGCTTATGATTATGTCTACCGGATGTTCCTTGAGGTATTTTTTCAGGAATCTGACAGACGGTCCTGTCCAAAGGCATCTCGGGTCCGGTATGAAAAAATTACCGCGGATCCATAAGGATATTTTCTCCTTCAGGGATTTCTTTCCACCGTTTATGGGATTCACTTCCTTTTGCCTGACCTCGTTCCGGCCTCCGGTATTTCCTTTTCCCGCTCCCGTCAGCCTGCGGTACAGGTCATACGGCTCGGTTATATGGGTCCTGATTATTTCCGCTTCCGGCGGGATTTCCTTGCAGAGACTTTCATCTATGGCGGTAAGTTCAGGATTTTCAGGAGTATAGATTACGGGCTGCCACCCTTCCGACGGCAGGTATTTGGCGAATTTGACCCATCTTTGGACTCCCGAACCTCCCGAGGGAGGCCAGTAATACGATATTATCAGCGCACGCTTCATAAATCAAATGATTTTCCAGTCCACTATCCTGCGGTTTTCCTTGGAGAATGAGACACCGATATGTAATCTCCGTCGCGGAGTTTTTCAAAATTCTGGATTCCGATAGGGTACAGCATATTCCAAACCTTTAGTCAGGCGACCGCCGCCTGCTTGATTACAAAGATAGAAAAATATACGCAACCGTATATGTGGCGCAGCCAAATTACGCAGAAATAAATTTGCTATGCCGAGGCTAAATAAAAATCTTCACATTTTTTCAATTCTAAGTAACATTAATTGCAGACTTTTGTGTTTAAGTTGAAAAATTTAACAATTAAACCAACAATCCAATCAAACAATGAAACTAAAAAAGATCATGGCGACAATAGTCGTGCTTTGCGCTTCATGCTTCTATGCTTTGGCGCAGGATGTGACTATCGAGGCAAAAAATGTCCGGTTGGAGCAGATTCTGGACCAGATATCCGACCAGACCGGATGCTCCTTTTATTATTCACGGCCTACGGTGAATCCTGATGACATTTACTCGCTTTCCGTAAAGGAACTTGACCTTTCATCGATATTGAGTATCCTGTTTCGGGAAAAAGATGTCGCGTTTGACATCAAAAACGATAAGGTCTATCTGACTGCACGGAAAGACACGGAACGGGAACGGTCTGACAGTGCGAATACGGTTTCCGGGGTGATAATGGATTCTTATGGAGTTCCTCTTGTGGGTGCCGCCGTTTTGGTTAAGGGCACGACGACAGGTACGATGACCGACGAAAACGGAAAATATGTTTTGGAAGGTGTCTCTCCGGGAGATATACTTGAGTTCGTTTCCATAGGATTCAGGACAGAGACGATGCCGGTAGGCGGGAACAGTGTGATAAACCTTACGATGCAAATCGATTCCAATCTTCTTGAAGAAACGGTTATCGTCGGATACGGCTCACAGAAAAAGATCAATCTTACCGGAGCCGTGGCTACAGTTACAGGTTCCGAAATCATCGACAGGCCCTCTACGAACCTTTCATCGATGCTCCAGGGTCTGACACCGGGCCTTATGGTCACTCAAGGGGCAGGCACGCCGGGAGATGACGGGGCGACTATCCGCATAAGGGGCGTGGGAACGATGAACTCGGCATCTCCGTATATTCTTGTGGACGGTATCGAGACGGGTACCATAAATATGCTGGACCCTAATGAAATAGAAAGTATTTCCATATTGAAGGATGCTTCATCGGCTGCCATTTACGGTTCCAAGGCTTCCAACGGTGTGATTCTCATCACTACGAAGAGAGGCCAGGAAGGCAAGCCGAAGGTTTCGTATAGCGGTAACGTGAATTTTTCCTCTCCGACAACGATCATAGACCGCCTTTCTTCGTATGACTATGCAAGAATGCTTTCCGATATGGAGACAAGGGCTGGAACGACACCGAGATTCGATGCCGAAGATATCGAGCTTTTCAGAAACGGGACAAGTCCGGACACCCATCCTGACATGGATTATGAGAACCTTGTCTGGCAGACCGGAATCTCGCACAAGCACAATATCACAGTTTCCGGAGGAACACAGAATGTAAAATACATGGTTTCCGGCGGTTACCTTGACCAGCAGGGAACTCTCAAGAGATCGACACGCGACCAGTTCAATATCAGGACAAATCTTGACGTGAAACTGTCGGACAAGTTCAGCATGCACGTCAACATGTCATATATAGACAACTCCTATACCCGTCCCAACGCATCCACAAGAGGAGGGATGGACATGCTCATTCTCATGTCCAACAAGTTGGCGCCATGGATTCCGGGCAAGCGCACCGACGGGACATACGGTCATGACGGAGACGGCAACCCGTTGGCATGGTTGGATGCAAACACCACGACCACATACACGAAGCGTAACTTTTCCGGGATTGCGTCATTGGATTACGAGATTATCAAGGATTTGAAATTGACGGTGCAAGGCTCTTTTGTACGTAACCATTCTACCACGAAAGACTACCGCAAGGAGGTGGATTACGGTGACGGATTCTATCAGGGACCTACGTCCAACAGGGAAGGCATGAGCACATGGTCGAGAAAGATGCTTGACATATTCCTGAACTATGAGAAGACCTTCAACGAAGCACATCATTTCAAGGCCATGTTCGGATACAACGTCGAGCGTTATGATTATTGGGCCATGGAGACCAAGAGGCAGGGCTTTATCAATACCGACCTTACTGACATGAATGCCGGAGACGCTTCGACGCAGACAAACAGCGGATACACAAGGGATCTGGCGTTGATGTCATATTTTGGACGACTTAACTACGACTACAAGGGGAAATACCTCTTTGAAGTCAATTTCCGTTCCGACGCTTCTTCGCGTTTCGCCAAGGATTACCGTTGGGGCTATTTCCCTTCCGTATCGGCAGGCTGGAGAATCACGGAAGAGCCGTGGATGGCATCAGTAAAGCCTTATGTCCAAAACATCAAACTGAGGGCATCGTGGGGTATGCTCGGCAATCAAAATGCAATCGACGATGAATATTATCCGAGCATTCCGGCCCTGTCACTTGACAAGAATTATCCTTTCGCAGGCGAACTGCATCAGGGAATAACAGTAGTTGATCATAAGGTGGAATCCATCACATGGGAAAAATCGACCACATACGGAATAGGACTCGACGTGACTTTCCTGAATGATTTCACATTTTCGGCGGACTTGTACAACAGGCTGACGACCGACATCATTATGGAAGTCGAGGCGCCGTGGACGTTCGGTATATCGGGCTCGTTCCAAAACAACGTGGGTTCGATGGTGAACAGGGGAGCGGAATTCAACTTTTCTTGGAACCATATCTTCATGAACGGCCTGCGTTTGGGAGCCAACGCCAATTATGCCTACAACAAGAACGAAATCCTCGAACTCTCGGGCGTGAACGAGATTGTCAGCGGTTACGGAATCAAGAGAATAGGCGAGGCATACGGTTCGTTCTATGTCTACAAGACAGCAGGTATTTTCAAGAGTGACGAGCAGGCGGCCGAATACGAGGCCATTTACGGAAACCCATTCGGCGTTCCATTTAAAGGAGGTGACCTTATCATCGTCGATACCAACAAGGACGGCAAGCTTACTCCTGACGACAGGGTGGTCAACGGCTCCAATTATCCGGTACATACATTCGCACTCGGACTGAATGTCGGATGGAAAGGATTCGACCTGTCCGTTTTCTTCCAGGGTGCAGCTAATGTCAACAGGTACTTCAATGAAGAGGTGCCCGGCTTTTTCGGAGGGGATTCGTCTCATCCGAGTACGGTATGGCTCGACTCATGGACTCCGGACAACCCGAATGCAACTTGGCCGAGGGCCTATATGAAAAACGACGATTCCATCAACAATCCGAACAGGGTCCGTACGGATTTCTGGTGCATGGATACAAGTTATCTGAGGATAAAGTCTGTCAATTTCTCCTATACCATACCGGAAAAACTCACATCCAAGATAGGGTTGGACAGAATACAGATTTACTATGCGGGAGAAAACCTCTACACGTTCGACTCCCTCCCGTTCAATATAGATCCGGAAGTCCCTTCAGGACAGATGAACTATTATCCAAGCAGCGTGAGCCATTCGATAGGCCTTAACATTACATTCTGAGGAAAACCATAAACAACAAGGAAATACAATGAAAACAACAGGATTTTCAATAAAAAGCACACTTGTCATCTGTGCATTGTCCCTGAGTTCGTGCGAAGGCTTTTTCGACCTTGCGCCGAAGGACGGCCTGAACGACAAGCTGTTCTGGAACAACGCCGACGATGCGTATTCGGCGCTTACCGCCTGCTACAACTGGTGGTGTGCGAACGACAACGGCAGCAAGACGATTTTCTATGAGGAAGCCTACTCTGACATAGCGTACAATTTCACCAATACCAGCAATGTGAACGATGTGGCAAAAGGCAGTCTTTCGCCTGTGGCCGCACCGAACAAATGGAAACAGTACGAGACGATACGCCGCTGCAACTATGTCATTTCCAACATAGACCGCGTACCTGCAGACCAGATTACGGAAGAACAGAAGAACGACATCCTCGGACAGGCAAGGGCGATCCGCGGCTATAGCCATGCGTTGATTACCAACTGGTACGGAGATGCCGTGAAGATGAATTTCGTACCGGATACGGACGAGGACGCAAAACTGCCCCGTGTCCCGGCAGAGGAAATCAGGGCCTTCGCCCTTGAAGACCTCGAATGGGCGGCCTCCGGCAAGATAAGTACGGACAACTACAATATTCCGGGAAGGATCACCACCGGTGCCGTCCTTGCGATGCTTGTCCGCTTCAACCTCTATTGGGGAAATTACGACAAGGTCATAGAATATGCCGAACGGCTGAGGAATTTCGACGAACACCAGTATGAACTGGAAAAGGATTTCCTGAAGATGTTCTCGATGGAAGGGCAGGATTCCAAGGAAATCATCGTTTCCTACCAGCACATACAGACCATTGCCAAATACGGGGACGCCATCCGTTTCTTCAACAATGCCGACGGCGGCTGGGCCTCGTTCGTGCCTACGACTTATCTTGTCGAAATGTTTGAAATGAAAGACGGCAAACTTATTACCGATTCCGATTCCGGATATGATCCTGAACATCCTTTTGCCAACAGGGATCCGAGGTTGGCACAGACCATCATATATTCGGGAATGGAATGGGAAAAGCCGTTGGAAGGAGGTGACCGCATCTTCAACATGTTAGACAGGGAAATCAACGGTTCGGCCAACAAGGACTATTATCTGAATGCCACCAATTCCTCCCATACGGGTATGCTTTTCGCGAAATATGCATGGCCGGGTCCGGCACAGTACATAGCAGGAATGCGTGACGACAGCGTGTGCCCGATTATTTTCCGTTACGCGGAAGTCCTTCTTTCCTTGGCCGAGGCCTATGTCGAATCGGAAACAAACCGCGACCTCTCCAAAGCACTTGACATAATAGACGAGATCAGGACGACAAGAGGCCATATCAAGGTCGACCGTTCAAGATATTCAACTCAGAATGAGGTAAGGGAACTTGTAAGACGGGAAAGGACTATCGAACTTGCGGGAGAAGGTTTCAGATATGAGGACATCATAAGGTGGGACGAATATGACGCTTCCGGAAACAAGACAGGAAAGAAAGTTGCGGAAACCGCTCTGACAAGGAATGTCTATCGTTACTGCGGTACGGTGAACATGGACCCTTCTGTAGACAGGGACATGAGGGCTGAAATTAATCCGAATGCATCCGAAGCGGACAGGCTCGTGGAAGTGAGGCCGACTACGTTTGACAAGAAAAGGCTGTTGTTCCCTCTCCTGCAGTCGGAATTGGAAACGAATCCTGCTCTTGTGCAGAATCCTGGATATTAAAAATCTGAACCGGTTATGAAATACAGATTGATTTGTCTTTTGTTTCCCTTGTTTTTGGTTTGCTGCACCGCTCCTGAGAACGGAGAGGAAAACGACAACGGCAGCGAAGTCGAAATCCCTGCTAACGGTTTGAAAATCACGGATGTTTCCATTCCGGAGAACATCGTGGGCAAGCCCGGCGATGCAGTAACGTTCACGGCGAAAGGTATTCTTGTAGGGGACGTTCTCCTGATTGACGGGGCTGACGGCAGCTTCGGGACCCCGGTCGCAATATCGGGTGAAACGGAGTTTTCATTCACCATACCGGACGGTTTGCAGACAGGAGACTACGACATACATTTGAAAAGAGGGGAAGAAACCGTGAAATTGGCATCTGTCCATATCGCTATAATCACCGGGGACGAAATTCCCGATTTGGAGGGAAAGAATGTCAAGGGTATTGTACGCTGTGGTGACGAACCTTTGGAAGGAGTTGTCGTGAGCAACGGTATAGAGGTTACCGTTACCAACAAATACGGCATGTACTGGCTGTATTCGGAAAAACGCCAGGGCGACTGCGTGTTCATCTCAGTACCGTCGGGATACAAAGTGCCGGTGGAAGGTGTAGTACCGCAGTTTTTCAAGACTCTTGTCGGCTCCGAATCATATCCGGAGCAGCAGGATTTCGAACTCGAGGAAGAGCCGGGGCAGGACAACCACAGGATATTGGTATTGGGTGACATGCATCTTGCAAACAGGACGAACAATGACGTGGAACAGTTCCAGGATTTCATCGCAGACATCAGTCAGGTGGTGGCAGGAACGGATGTGCCGGTGTACGGCCTTACCCTTGGGGATATGACATGGGATACGTTCTGGTATGCCAACCATTTCGCATTCCATGAATATCTGGAACAGATCGAAAAGGTCCCGGGCCTTCCGATTTACCATACGATCGGCAACCATGACCACGAATTCGGCTATGCGGGGAATTATCCTGCAGGGGATTATGCCACGTCGATGGAATACAGGAAATACCTTGGTCCGACATATTACTCGTTCAACATCGGGCAAATCCATTACGTGGTACTCGATGACATAGAGTGCATGAACGACGGCACGGGAGAAGACACCGAATATAATGTAAGGCTGACTTCCGAGCAGATAGCATGGCTCAAGCAGGATCTTGCCCATGTGGACAAGTCCTCTACGTTGGTTTTGGCCACCCATTCCCAAATCCACAGCAAGACCGGAGGCCAGGTGCTGAAGAATTATGACGACCTGATGATCGCCATAGATGACTTCAAGGATGTCCATATTTTCACGGGACATACGCACCTTGTCTACAATTGGGAAGTGGACGGATTCTATGACAATATTCTGGAACACAATGCCGGAGCGATATGTGCCACATGGTGGTGGAGCGGGAAGCATTCCGGCATACATGTCTGTCAGGACGGTGCTCCGGGCGGTTATACGATTGTGGATGTGAACGGCTCCGGACTCAAATGGCAGTACAAGGGGATAGGAAAGGATACCGACTTCCAGTTCCGCACTTATGACGGCAACGAAGTACATATCACCGAGGATGACTGTCGGGGGCAGGCATCAGCAAAACAGGGATTTATAGACAACTACGTCGACAATCCTTACGACTGGTCGCAGAAGCGCAACGACAATGCGGTGTTCATCAACGTATGGAACTGGGATCCGGACTGGAAGGTGGAAGTCACGGAAAACGGCAGGAAACTCAATGTAGAGAAAGTGTCGTTGAGGGACCCGCTGCATCTTGTGGCATACACGGGAAAGAGCATGGCCGGGACATCCAAGACAGACGTGTTTGCGACTTCGGTCAACGAACATTTCTTCAGGGTTTATGCCTCTGCACCGAATACGACCTTGGTAATAAAGGTGACGGACAGGTTCGGCAATATCTATACGGAGACGATGGAGAGGCCGAAAACATTTTCAATTGAAAACTATAAATAACTGAATTTCAATCTATTCTTTATCATGCGAAAGTTTATATTATTGACAACAATGGTCATTGCGGCATTCGCATCCTGCAAAAAGGATGACTTGAAGCCGGAGGCTCTGACCGTATCGTTTTCTGTTACACCTGCAGAGCCGGTGACAGAATCCGAAGCCGTTTTTACAGTGGAAGTCAAAGGAGGAGAGTTCCCGTTTACCTATGAGTGGAATTTCGGGGACAACCTCACGGGAAGCAAATATCAGGAGACGGTGATTTACAAGACTTCCGGAGAAAAGAAAGTTTCCCTGAAAGTGACGGACAATAACGGTTCCGTCGGATTTGCGGAAAAGACTATAAACGTGAGGGACAAATCTGCAGTACCGCAGATAGAAGCACCGTTGATAAAGGAAAGGGAAGTGACCCATTCGTCGGTAACCGTACAGTGGGCAATCACCGAAGAACCTGAAAACGACGGTACATACGAGTTCGAACTTCTTGAAGGACAGACGCTCGTGAACAAATACACCAAAAGCGGCAAATTTGAAAACGAGGGGATAATGTCTTTCGGCGGGCTCAAGCCGGCTACGGCATACAAATTCAGGGTCAAGAGAATTGCCACCGGATATGACAGCGACGGCGACGGTGAGATCAATCCTCCTGTCAAGATAGATTCCGAATGGAGCGAAATAGACATCACCACGGCAAGTGCTCCTGTGGATGATCCGGATGCGATACTTGTGGAACGTTTCGACAATTTCATTTGGGGACCGAATTACCTCCTCGGAGGATATTGTTTCAGGGCAAAGGACGAAAAGGGAGCGACATCGTTGGATGTGGAGACTATTTTCGCCAACAGCTCCACCGGAAGCTATTTCGCCACTTTCACGGAAGCGTTCAGGACAGCCACGAACACCTTGTCCGGATGGAACGGTGCCCAGGTTTACGGCTTTGTCGGAGTCGCCAAATTCGGATCTTCTTCGGCATACGGAATGATAGAGACCCCGGCATTGGGCAGAAGCGGCAATTTAGAAGTGAAATTCGATCTTATTCCTTTTGAAGAAGACCGTCCTACAATCTATGTTTCCGTCACTGGAGGCGGGTCTGTGGACCGCTCGTCGATAAACCTCGAAGGTCGTGAATCCGGGAAATGGGTCACGGAGACCGTCAACATAATCGGAGCCACCGAAAACACCAAGCTCAAAATAGCATCTTCGGAATCATTGGCGTCAAACCAGAGATTCGCCCTTGACAACATCATCGTGAAACCAGCATCTTCGACAGCACCTATGATAGGTGTGGACAAGTCCGAACTTGTATTCGCTGCTGCGGGAGAATCATTCACCCTGAAGGTCAACTCTACAGTTCCATGGTCGGCGGAATCCACAGGAGATTGGGTTACAATAGATCCGGCTACAGGACAGGCCGGAGAAACAACTGTCACAGTCACTGCAAGCCCGGGCAATGTTGACCGTGAGGCCATTCTGACTTTCACCACCATGTCTGGAACGCCGGCTGCCACGGCAGAAGTGGAGTTGAGGCAGGTAGTAAAGACTCCGCTTGCCACTCCGGTGAAGATAGCGGATGAAATCACTTACAATACCATGATGGTAAGATGGGATGACGTGGAAGGCGCCAATTACAACTATCATTTCGAGTTGGCGGAAGCCGGTTCACCTGACGTTCCTTTGAATGCCCTTACTGAAATGAGTTTTGCGAATGCGAAAAACCAGTACAAACCTGCTATCGCCCTCGGAAATCTCAAACCGTCCACGGCGTACATTTTCAAAGTGAAAGCACTTGCACAGGAGGAAGCATACTCCGATTCGGAATACATGACATTTGAGTTTACGACCAAATCTGCTCCCGAAACGGCAGGATACATACTCTGTGAAAGGTTCGACGGATTTATCTGGGGACCTGACTATCAGAACACCGCCTTCGGACTGTATCCGGGCAATTCCCCTGTTTCCATGGATGATCCGGCAAATCAGAAAGCGGCTCCGGGAGCGGGAAATCCTTCCGACATATTCAACAGGCTCGATCAGAATCTCATCGATAACGGATTCAAATTAGCCGGATGGGAAGGAAACAATGTCCATATCGTTCTCGGAAAAGTCAAACTCGGAAACTGGAACAAGCTCGAGGACTATCTGATGACGCCGGAGCTCGGCGCCGAAGCCGAAGGGAAAACACTTGTCCTTACGTTCGACTATGCCCCGTGGAATGACGAGGACAAGACCACCACGGACAGGCCGATACTGACCATATACAAGGTGGAAGGAGATACGGAAACAGAAATCATCAAGTACACCGAAGAGTTCGATACATCCACTCTTCCTTGTGCGTTGAAGACCTTTACTGTGGAAATCCCGAATGCTACGGCCGACACCCGAATCAAATTCTGGCCGGACAACCATGCCGAAGCCGGCAACGGAAGTCAGGGTGAAGAGTATACGAGAGGTCACAGGTTGTTCATCGACAACATAATGATCAAAGCGAAGTAAAAATATTCCGATACATCGGAAATGAGTGACGAGAGCGACTCAGAAGGGCAATTTCTGCAATATGCTTTGAATTCTTCCTTTTGAGTCGCTTTATAGTTTCTTTCTCTGAAAGTTTTTGTCTAACTTTCGGGGCAAATCGAAGACGAACGTTATATTCATCCGGTTTTTATTAATATCAAGATAATGAGTGCAAAGAAAATTCTTATTTCAATCCTGTTGACCTTGCCGGTATTCATGACGGCAAGGGCTGCGGAAAAACAGATTTCCGTAAACACCGATGACCTGTCCATAATATTGTCCGTGGACAAGTCAGGGCAGCTTCTTTTCAGGCATTTCGGAGGATACATATCCGATCCTGACTGTTTTTCGGGTTTCAAATCATACAGAAGAAGCGACTACGGGACAGATCCGCTTGCCTATCCGGCTTCGGGCGGACGCTATTTCAATGATGCTGCCCTCAGTGTGGAGTTCCCTGACGGCGACTTGAACTGCGAATTGCTTTATAAAAGCCACATAACCGAACGTCTCGATGACAATGTCACGAGGACGGAAATCATGCTTGCAGATGCGAAAGGATTGGAAGTTACGTTGGTATATACTGCGTATGAAAAGGAAAACGTCATCACCGCACATTCGGAAATAACCAATACCGGGCGCAAGCCTGTCATGCTGCGCAATTATTATTCGGCATCGCTTCCTGTCATTGCCGAAAAATATTACCTCACCCATTTTTACGGCGCATGGGCAATGGAAATGCAGGTGGACAGGGAACTTCTCACCCACGGATCCAAAGTGATAGAAAGCAAGAAAGGGGTCAGGACTACGCATACCGAAAACCCGTCGTTCATGTTGAGCCTGAATACGGAGACCTTTGACGAGAATTACGGTGAAGTGATTGCCGGGGCCCTTGCATGGAGCGGCAATTTCAAGCTCAATTTCCAGATAGACGAGACCGACAGGCTCAATATCCTGGCCGGTATCAATCCTTATGCTTCTGAGTACAGGTTGGAGAAAGACCGCACTTTCGTGACTCCGGACATGATTTTCACATACAGTTTCGCCGGGGCGGGACAGGCTTCCCGGAATCTGCATGACTGGGCAAGGAATTACGGCTTGTACGATTCCTCAGTGATGTGTCCGACGCTGCTGAACAGCTGGGAAGGCGCTTATTTCGACTTTGATACCAAGACCATTACGGACATGATAGACGATGTCAAGGATATGGGATTGGAACTCTTTGTGCTCGATGACGGCTGGTTCGGGAACAAATATCCTCGTAACAACGACAAGCAGGGCCTCGGAGACTGGGATGTCAACCGGTCGAAACTTCCTGAGGGTATAGCTTATTTGGGAGACTATGCTCATGAAAAAGGAGTCAGGTTCGGTATATGGATAGAGCCGGAAATGGTCAATCCAAAGAGCGAACTTGCTGAAAGGCATCCTGAATGGGTCGTAAAGGCCGAAGGCAGGCCAGTCACCACGATAAGGAACCAGTGGTTGCTCGACCTTACGAATCCCGAGGTTCAGGATTTTGTGTTCGGAGTGTTTGACAGGGTAATGCAGGAGGCTCCTACCATCGATTATATCAAGTGGGACGCCAACAGGCATGTCGAAAGTTTCGGCTCGGAATATCTTGACAAGCAGTCCCATTTTTGGGTCGAGTATGTGCAGGGCTTTTATTCCGTCTTGGACAGGATTCGTGAAAAATATCCTGACGTAATCATACAAGCCTGCTCGTCGGGCGGCGGACGGGTCGAATACGGTGCCTTGAAATATTTCAACGAGGTATGGACCAGCGACAATACGGAAGCCTTGTCAAGGGTCAGGATCCAGTATGGCACGAACCTGATTTATCCGGCATGTGTGACAGGGTCGCATGTCTCTGCCGTGCCGAATCATCAGACAGGCAACATCACCCCTCTTAAATTCCGTTTCGACATTGCGTGTGCCGGGAGACTTGGTCTTGAACTGCAGCCTAAAGCGATGAGCGCAGAAGAAAGGGACTTTTCCAAAAAGGCGATAGCCTCTTACAAGGAGTACCGGGATCTGATATTCAACGGCGACCTTTACAGGTTGGCATCTCCGTATGACTCGGACTATTATGCCTTGATGTATGTCTCCAAGGACAAGAAAAGGGCCGTAGTATTCGCTTACTGCATCAGGTATCAGGGCCGTGCGCTGTTGCCGCTCTTCCGGCTTTCCGGCCTGGACCCTGCTCTTGACTATTCCATCAAGGAACTGAATGTGGATAAATCATGCTTTTGGGGAAGCGGAAAGACATTCAACGGTGACTTCCTTGTGAATCACGGCATAAATCCTAAATTGGGGAAGATTTACGACAGTGCCGTCTTTTATCTTCAGGCGGAATAGGATTATTTTTTGCTGACGATTACCGTATCGCCATTCATCTCGAACCTGAGATCGGAAATATATTCCATCTCATCAAGCAGCTCCCGTACGGGAATCTGTATAGTCTTGAATGTGAAGGTTCTCGAAAGAAGGCTGTCGTCCGTGATAATAAACCTTATGCCGTACCAGCGGCCGAGGATTTTGGTAACGTCCTGTAGGGAGTCGTTCCTGAACATCAGGATGTTCTTTGTCCAGATCGAGGCATTGTCGGGATGACTCATAGTGCTGATATTCACACTTTTGTCTGACTTGGAGTATGTCAGCCTTTCCGAAGGTTTCAAGGCATACTCCCTGTCTTCGGCTTCAAAGGTTATTGCCCCGTCAGTAAGGACAATGTCAATCAGGTCATCGTCGGGATATGCCTTCACGTTGAAAGATGTGCCGGTCACTTTTATGACTGTACCATATATATCCACCGTAAACGGGCGTCTGCGGTCTTTGCTTACCTCGAAATATGCTTCCCCCTCAAGGGCTATTTCCCTTTTTCTCAATCCCCAATGTTCCGGATACTTCACTACTGCTTCGGAATTCATGTGGATTTTCGTCCCGTCCTGGAATACCAATATCTTTTTCTCGCCAAGGACGGTAGACTCGCTTACTGTCCGGTTTTCGGACAAAAGCCCTCCGCCCAACATTGAACTGACATCGTACCACGCCAATGTTATTGCGAGCAGTGGTATAATGACGGCGGCAGCCCTCCACAGGTAGCTTTTGAACTTTTTCTTCTTTTGTATCCTTCTTATCCTGTCATGTATGAGTCCGAGCATTTCTTCCGAGGGTATGGGACTTGCCGACTTCAGCTTGCCGTTTTCCACAAGCCTGAAAATCAGGTCCGAGTTTTCGGATAGCCACGCCTGACCCTCTTCTCCTGAAAACCATTCGGCTACCTTGGCCGACGTTTCTTCGGAAGCCGTGTCGTTCAGCACATCCCAAATGTCTTTTTCCGCTGGTCTTACCATATCCATAATATTATCAGTAATGATTATTGTCCGTGTCAGTTTTTTCTTTAGTGCCTTCACTCCTTTTCTGTGATGAATGTTGACCGTGTTCAGAGACAGATTCATTTTCTCGGCTATCTCCCGGTTGCTCAGCCCCATGCGTCTGAGCTTCGCTACCTGTTTCTGTTGTGGCGGCAGCGTGTCTATCGCATTGTCAAGCTGCTGGGACAACAGTCGTTCCTCATTCTTTTCAAATCCTTCATTTTCAATGGACATGTCATTCTGAATCACGATTTTGTAATTGTTAACAAGCCGCGTCCTGTTGTCTCTCATAAAGTTGAACACACGGTTTCTTACCATTGAATACAGATAACCCTTGAGATTCAGTTTTTTCGGCATCATGTCGGAAAATCCCCAAAGTTTTATGAAGATCTCCTGGATAATGTCGGATGCGTCATCCTCGTTCCTGATCAATTTAAGGGCGTAAGTGTATAATACCTGATGATACCTGTAATATATGGTGTCAAATGCCCGCATATCACAATGTCTGACATGCTCAAGCAATTCTTCATCAGTCAAGGTTTCGTATTTTAAGTCTGATTTCACTGATATTTCAACACTTGCCGACAGCGAATGTGTTATTGTCACATGGAAAATCCGTCATGAAATTTTCCAGTCCTCGATTCTGCGGTTTTCCTTGGAGAATGAGACACCGATATGTAATCTCCGTCGCGGAGTTTTTCAAAATTCTGGATTCCGATAGGGTACAGCATATTCCAAACCTTTAGTCAGGCGACCTCCGCCCGTTACAAATATAGCGAAATTTAACATTCAATACCCCATGAGTGTTGGCCATTTGTCGGAAAAGTTTTCTATCTTTATAAGGTTGAGCAATCAACATACATATTGATGAAAGTGTTTTCGCACTGTCCTTTCAAGAAAATGTGGCAATTTTCAAAACACGTGAGGGACTCAATAGCAAGAGCGGAGAAGCTGGCAGCGGAACAGGCCATAAGAGACAGGGAAGCAGCGAGAAAATTGGCTGAAAAGCAGAAATGGGAACAAAGATTGCCTGTAATAAAAGAATTTGCCGCCGCCTTGACAAATCCGTCGAATAGGAGCCGGTATTCGATTTCGGTAATGCAGTATGACGGTATCAGTATTTTGTTCCACGATAACGGCAGAGTTCAAATTTCCACAAAAGAATTTTATGAATATTCAAATGGTGCCGGGAATAATTATAATGTATATTGCAATGATGAACTCACAAGTATGATATTTTCATCCGGCAAAGGGAAAGAGTACCTGGTTAGAAAGAAGGGTGGTCCGCTTCAAAGAAAGTGATAATTATTTTGAAGACACTTCTCTGCTCTGGAAGTTAGGCAGGAAAGTAAGTTGCCTTATAGAGCCTGTTTTGCTGACAGAGGATGATGACAGCCCTCTTTATGCTGATATTTTGCAAACAGGAATATTGGTGTAATTATAGATATCCCTTTATTTATGTCGGGATTTTCCCAAAATTTATCCTCGGTCATCGTAACGACCTGTCCGCTTTCAAATGTCCGCCGTACATTATCTGCAATTCGAACAATAAAATATTCCCGCATCCGGCATATTTTATTAACTTTGTATGATATTTCGAGCGGTTTATGAAAGAAAAGATAGCGGAAACCCCGCTGATGAAACAATATTTTCAGGTCAAGGCACAGCATCCGGAAGCTGTGCTTCTTTTCCGTGTCGGCGACTTTTACGAAACCTTTGCCGACGATGCCCTGATTGCAAGCAAGGTGTTGGGCATAGTGTTGACCAAAAGGGCCAACGGCCCGGGAGCTTCCGTCCCGCTTGCCGGATTCCCGCACCATTCATTGGACATTTATCTGCCGAAATTGGTCCGTGCCGGGTATAAGGTGGCAGTCTGCGACCAGCTCGAAGACCCTAAACTGACGAGAAAAATAGTCAAAAGGGGAATTACCGAACTCGTGACCCCGGGAGTAGCTTTCAACGAGCAGCTTTTGGAGCAGAAGGAGAACAATTTCCTCTGCGGCCTTTCGTTCGACGGAAACAGATGCGGGGCGGCTTTTCTCGATGTTTCCACGGGAACATTCAGGATAGCGGAAGGCACGTTGGACTACATAGAATCGTTGGTTTCTTCCTTTGCTCCCAAGGAACTGCTTGTCCCGAGAAGCTACAGAAACGGAGTCAGGGAAAAATTCGGAGACAAATACTACATTTCAACCCTTGAAGAATGGGCCTTTGTATATGAATCCTCCGTGGAGAAACTCAAAAGGCAGTTCAACGTGGATTCCCTGAAAGGTTTCGCCATAGACATCTATCCTCTCGGCGTGACTTCCGCCGGAGCGTTGCTCATATACCTCGAACAGACCCAGCATGCAGGATTGAAAAACATCTGCTCGATTTCGAGAATCGACGGGGACAAGTTCGTGTGGATGGACAAATTCACTTTCAGGAATCTGGAAATATTTTCTTCGGCGGCAGGAAGCGACGGGGTCGCATTGGTATCCGTCATCGACAAATGTTCGTCTCCGATGGGCGCAAGGCTTCTGAGAAGCTGGCTGGCAATGCCGGTAATGGATATTCCCGAACTTGAGTCGCGGTACGATGCCGTGCAGTATTTTACGGAGCATCAGGAGGAATTGCGGAGCGTACAGGAAAGGCTCGGCAACGTCGGCGATCTTGAAAGAATCATTTCAAGGGCGGCTGCAGGCAAGATTGCCCCGAGAGAAGTCATGCAGTTGAAACGGGCGTTGGAGCAGACGGATCCGATAGTGGAAATCTGCGGGAAAAAGGGATGCAATGCCATAGATTCCATGATGGATGCCTTGGACGGATGCTCGGAACTTCTGAATGAACTGACGGTGACCATGGATCCGGATCCGGCAGCCGCAGTCGGCAAAGGCGACGTGATAGCCGCAGGAGTGAACGAAGAACTCGATTCATTGCGCAACATTGCCCGTCACAGCAAGGAAATCCTGCAGAATATCCTGCAGAGGGAAATTGAAAGGACAGGAATCCCTTCATTGAAAATAAATTACAATACCGTATTCGGTTATTACCTTGAAGTCCGGAACGCCCACAAGGACAGGGTGCCGGAGGACTGGATAAGGAAACAGACCCTTGTCAATGCCGAAAGATACATAACGGCGGAGCTCAAGGAATACGAGGAGAAAATCCTCGGAGCCGAAGAGAAAATCTATGTGCTCGAATCCCGGCTGTATGCAGAACTCGTGGCGAAAATCCAGGCCGGAATCTCGGTCATACAGTCGAACTGCAGAATACTTTCGAGGCTTGACGTCCTCGCCGGATTCGCCGAACTTGCCATAACCCGCAATTATTGCAGGCCGGTGGTAAATGACGGCACGACCATTGACATCAAGGCCGGCCGGCATCCGGTCATAGAAACCCTTATGCCTGCAGGCGAAGAATTTGTCCCGAACGACATAATGCTCGACAACAGGACGCAGCAGATTATCATCCTGACCGGCCCGAACATGGCGGGAAAATCTGCGTTGCTGAGACAGACGGCCCTGATTGTCCTGCTGGCACAAATAGGTTCTTTCGTACCAGCCGCTTCCGCCACGATAGGATATTGCGACAAACTTTTCACGAGGGTCGGAGCATCGGACAATATTTCCCGCGGAGAATCCACCTTCATGGTGGAAATGCTTGAAACAGCGATGATTCTCCACAATCTTTCCGCCCGCTCTCTTGTACTCCTCGATGAAATAGGCAGAGGTACGTCCACTTATGACGGCATGTCCATCGCACGTGCCATAGTCGAGTATATCCATGAATACGGGCACGGGGCCAAGACCTTGTTCGCCACGCATTACCACGAACTGAACGATTTGGAGACTATATATCCGCGGGTGAAGAATTACCATATTGCCGTCAAGGAAGTGGACAAGCAGGTGATTTTCCTGCGCAAGCTTAAGGAAGGCGGGGTGGCGCACAGTTTCGGTATCCACGTGGCGAGACTGGCGGGAATGCCTCCACAGGTCATAGAATCCGCAGAAAAGACATTGTCGGAGCTCGAAAAGGCAGATGGGCACAAGCCGTCATCGGTCGGAAGGATCAAGGCGCACAATGTCAGGGAAGGCAGGGTCGAAAGCGACGGGTCGCTGCAACTCTCGTTCTTCCAGCTCGAAGATCCGATGCTGTCTTCGCTCAAAGAGGAATTGGAGGCTGCTGACATAAACAACATGACTCCGTTGCAGGCGTTCGACCTGCTCCGTTCCATGAAAGAAAAAATGGGTTTGAAATAAATATTCAAGGAAATATTGCGGTCGCCGCTTCATGGAACAGGGAACTTGCCGGGGAGTTGGGAGCCATGTATGCCGAAGAATGGCGGGCGAGAGGATTCCATTTCCTGCTGGCTCCGGGAGCCAATATCTACAGGGCGTCCAAGGCGGCAAGGAATTTCGAATATTTCGGAGAAGACCCGTACCTGACATCGGAAATGATAGTCCCGTTCATACAAGGCGTGCAGGACGGCGGAGTGATAGCGACCGTGAAGCATTATGCCGCCAACGATCAGGAATTCGACCGGTACAGGGTCAGTACGGAAGTTTCCGAAAGGACATTAAGGGAAATATATCTTCCTCCGTTCGAGGCAGCCGTCAAGAAAGCCGGAGTAAGGGCCGTGATGACGGGCTATAACCTTGTCAACGGAACTTATTGCACCGAAAACGAGCATCTTATAGACATTCTTAAAGACGAATGGGGCTTCGACGGCATCCTGATGTCCGACTGGGGCTGCGTCTTTTCAGACAATGCGGCGATCAACGGTCTCGACATGGAGATGGGAAGCAACAGCTGGCTCATAAGAGAGAAAATCATCCCGCTTCTCGAGTCGGGAAAGATAGATACGGCAGCCATAGACGACAAGGCAAGACGCATCTATACTGCATGTATGAGAACCGGCTTTTTCGACAGACCGCAGAAAGTGGATTCGATACCTCTGTTCAATGCAGAAGCGAATGCTCTGGCTTACAAGGCCGCAACAGAAGGCGTGGTCATGCTGAAAAATGACGGGATTCTGCCTTTGGCCAAGGAAAAAGTGAAGAAAATAGCCGTTATCGGGCCGAATGCCGCGTCTGCGATAATCAGCGATTCCATGCACGATACGGAATTCATCACATACGGCGGTGGCGGGAGTTCCCGGGTGCATCCGTGGTATGTCGTTTCGCCCCTTGAAGGCATAATGAGGGAATTTCCGGATGCGGAAATCCTGTTCGATGAAGGAATATCTCCGGCTGTCAAGCAGAAAAGTTTCAAAAAAGGCAATTTTTTCCATGATGACGGACAGTACGGTTTGAAAGGGAAATATGCCGACGGCAGGACAGGCGAAGGAAAATCTTTCGTACAAACGGATTATACCGTCGATTTCGAGTGGGCGGCCCTTCCTCCGGCATGGGGTTTCGGAGAATATTTCAAGGCTGAGTGGACCGGCTATCTGATTCCGGACAAGGACGGGAAAATCATATTTTTCCTTGATGCGCAGGGAGGCTGCCGCTTGGAATTGGACGGGGAAACCGTGGTGGACATGGTGCAGAACCCTTCATATCTTTCGGAAATCATTACGGTGGAAGCGAAAGAGGGTGAAAAGATTCCTGTGAAATTGGAATATTTCAACAACAGATGCCTTGCCTCCGAAGTCCGTTTGGGGTATATCCATGAATCCGAAGTGGATTTTTCAGAGGCCCTGAAAGCGGCGGAAGAAGCGGACGTGACGATATTCTGCGGCGGGCTCAACGGCTACGTGGAAAAGGAAGGCCGGGACAGGCCTTTCGAATTGGGATACGGTCAGGACGAACTTATCGGACAACTTTCGTCGGTGACGGATGCCCTTGTAGTGGTATTGAATGCCGGAGGCGGAGTCAGGATGTCGGCCTGGGTGGACAAGGTCCCGGCCATTCTACATGCGTTCTATCCCGGACAGGAAGGAGGACGGGCAATAGCGTCAATCCTTTCCGGGAAAGTCAACCCTTCGGCCAAGTTGCCGTTTTCCATAGAGCGGGAATGGGAAGATTCCCCGGCCGCTCCGTATTATGATCAGGACAGGGAATCCCGTAAAGTCCATTATACGGAAGGAATTTTCATGGGCTACAGAGGATATGACAAGTCAGGCATCGAACCTCTTTTCCCGTTCGGATTCGGTCTGTCATATACGGATTTCGTCTATTCGGACCTGAAAGTGGTGAAAAAGGACACAAAGAACCATATTGTGGAAGTGGAGTGCAGCATAAGGAACGCCGGAAACGTTGGCGGATATGAAATAGCGCAGCTTTATGTAAAGGACGAGGTCTCGTCGGAGGAAAGGCCGGAAAAGGAACTGAAAGGCTTCGACAAGGTTTGGATTGAACCGGGAAAAACGGAAAAGGTTTCTTTCACCCTTGATGAAAGGGCTTTCAGCTATTTCTCGGAAAAGGAAGGGAAATGGGTACTGGAACCAGGCAGGTTCGAAATTCTCGTCGGCCCGTCATCGGCCGACCTGTCTTTGAAAACGGAAATCGAATTTAACCTCTTTTAGTTGAACGAAAATCTTAATCCGAGATTCAGATTGAAATTGAACGGATGGGCCGTGTAGGACGATTCGATTTCCGAACCGTTATGGAAGTGGTATATCGCTCCCGGTTCGATGAAGAATCCGATGTCATCGGTAATCCTGATCTGTGCTCCTGCGGTAGCCGACACGGACCATTGCAGAGGTTTGACCGTGAGCCTGTCCGTCCTGTCGTTGCGCGGGTCGTTGCCGTAGATGTAGCTCTGGCGGACACTGCCGCCTACGCATTTTTCAAGCATTCCTCCGATGGAGGCATAGACGGAAAACCTGTCGTTTCTCCAGAAGTCATAGCCTATGTTGAGAGGGATTCCGATATAGTGGAGGGACTGTCTGCTGTCGATGAAATATGCATCGCTTCCGCTTCTCGATTTTGATAGAAGCCATGAATATGCCAATCCGCTTTCAATGCTCCACCGAGGTGTAAAGTACCATGAAAACCGTATTCCGGCCCTGATCGGGAGGTAATGCTGCGTCTCGGTCTCCACCGTCTGTGTGCTGTTGAAAAACACGATGTCAGCAAGAGGACTTGCTCCGTATCTCATCGGGGCCGCAGCCGCTGCGGTCATCACCATGTCGCTGTAGCCTGTATGGTTTTCCGAGCCGCCCGGGAAACCTGAAGCGAAGACGTTGACAGACATTTTACGGCTTTTCCCTGCCTTTTCGGAAGCCTCTGCCAATACGAAATCCTGCCAGTCGCCATGCCTTTCGGCCGGGCGGTCTTTTGTGAAGTTGTAGCCGTCTGAAGCGCCATCCGCCTGTTCCGCAGAGGTCTCTTCCGTAGAGGACTCATGACCCGGTCTTTCGGCGGTCGGTTCTGCAGGGCCCGGTCTGTCAGCGTCCGGGGTTGTAGGGCTTATCATGGTTTCAGATTCCGACTGCTTCGAGGTGTCTGTGAATATGCCGGTCCGGACTCTTTCCTGGAAGGAGTTTATAGGCTTCGGCGGCAAAACGGTTTCCACTATCCTGCCCATGTCATTGTCTCCGGAAGCCTGCAATCCGGCGATCTGACGGGTCCCAGTATCAGTTGCCTTGTCGGACGGAAGGATTACCGCAAGGACAAGGACTGCCGCCGCAGCGATTCCCGACAGGATGTACAGGAACCTTGTTCCGGATTTCTTTTGCTCTGACTCGACGGAAGTCATTATTTCGTCCCATAATCCCTCGGGGGCAGGTTCGGAATACTGCTCCATCCTATTTCTGAATTGATGTTTCCAGTCGGCATTCATACGGCTCGTCAGTTTGAATTTCGATATTCATTTATCCATTTTGAAAGGAGGGCCTTGGCCCTGTGCAGCTGTGAGGCTGAGGAATTTTCCTTTATCCCGAGCATTTCGGCGATTTCCTTGTGACTCTTGTCTTCGAAAACGAAAAGGTTGAAAATGGTGCGGTATCCTTCCGGAAGCCGTCGGATCATTTTCTGTATTTCGGAAGGGGGAATGTCGTCGATATTGATTTCGTCGTCGGAATCATCCGGAATTCCGGCGGCTTCATCGTCGGAATATGTCAGGATTTTGCCTTCCTTTGCCGATTTTTTCAGATATTTCAGGGCTTCATTGACAGTGATCCGCGTCAGCCATGCCTTGAGTGACCCCGGTCCTCTGTATTCAAATCCGCCAACGGAAGAAAAAATCTTTATGAAACTGTCGTGAAGGACATCCCTGACCGCATCGGCATCGGCAATATATCGGGAACAGACGGCAGTCAGATAACCGGAATAGAGACCGTACAGCTCTTTCATGGCTCCACGGTCTCTGTGTTTCAGTCCTGAGATTAAAATCTGTTCTGGATTCTGCTGCATCTGTACCGGTCCGGCATACTACTCTTCCCGGGTGCGGTAATCGAACTGTACCGATTTTTCCCCTGAATAGGAAGTGTATTTTACCGTAAGTTTGACGGTTTCGCCATTGGTATCCGGCAGGTCTGACAGTCTGAAAGCCACACAGCTGTCGCTTTGGACATATCTGAAGTCCCCATGTGCATTGTGTGTGAACCGGACTTCGTAAGGGTCATCAGGATTCAGCCCGAGAAGCAGGTTTACTTCGTGCTTTATGCCGGAATTGCTCCAGTCGGCAAGGAAATGAAGGGTAATGTAGCCGTCTTCGACCACGGTCCACGGTTTCAGAAGTTCCACCGGATCGTCGCCGTAGGTCTCCGCAATGTCCAATGTTTCGTCACCGGATTGCAGGACTACCGGTTTTTTGGTCAGGATGCTGTCCATCCACATTACCTCCACGGCCTCTGCATAGATTTCCTTGTCCACGTCCGCAGGCATTTCCACCTTGTTGTATTTTACGAAGGCGCGGACTTCCTTTTCATCGTATGGCAGGGATGAATTGTCTATCGGCCAAAGCTTTGTGTTGTCATCCAACTGGAAATAGAAATACTCGTCACCGTCGTCCGTGACCGGTTTCACCGTTACTATCGCATCAGGATGGAAAAACGACGGGTCGTAGGTATTCTTGTCATCTAAGCATGACTGGAAAAGCGGCAATGAGAGCAATGCCCCCATTGCCACAATGAATGATTGAGCTTTTTTCAAGTGATCAGAAAGTTTCATAACAATATTCGAATTTATCTTGTTCCGAATAAATAAATCCGAATTTTTACAAATCTTGCATGCGGGATATGAAATTTTCTGCCAATTCTATGAATGCGACACCGTCAGGCCGTGAAGAAAGGGCTGCCGGCTCACCGTCGTCACCCGATTCCCGGATGCTCTGCACTATCGGAATCTGCCCGAGCAACGAGATACCGTATTTTTCGGCCATTTTCACACCGCCGTCCTTTCCGAAGATGTAGTATCTGTGGTCCGGAAGTTCGGCCGGTGTGAACCATGCCATGTTTTCTACAAGACCGACGATGGGTTTGTTTATCTTTTCATTGCGGAACATGCTGACACCCTTTTCCACGTCGGCCAAGGCTACGGCCTGAGGCGTGCTTACAATTACGGCTCCGCTCATCGGGATGTCGTGTACGAGACTGAGATGGATGTCTCCTGTTCCCGGAGGCATGTCGATAAGGAGGAAGTCGAGTTCTCCCCAGCGTACCTGCAGGATCATTTGCTTCAGGGCATTGCAGGCCATCGGGCCGCGCCATATCAGAGCCTGTTCCGGTTTGGCGAAATATCCGATTGACATCCATTTCACCCCGTATTTTTCAAAAGGCATTATCACTTCCTTGTCGCCGTCCCTGTACGCTTCCGGTATGGCGTCTTCTGTCCCGGTCATTTTCGGTACGGAAGGTCCGTAGACGTCTGCGTCGGCGAGCCCGACCTTGTATCCGAGGCGTGCGAGTGCCACGGCAAGATTGACAGCGACGGTGGATTTGCCCACTCCGCCTTTGCCGGACGCTATGCCTACTATATATCTGACATTTTCGAGTTCCTCTGTACCGAGATTCAGACCTGTCTGTTTCGGAGAGTTGTCTTCCTTGACAACAGTCTTTATTTCGGCTTCCACTCCCGGAATATGCCTGATGAGGGCGGCTTTTGCACTGCCTGTCAGGTATTCGGCAAGCGGGTCCCGGTGTTTCGGGAATGCAAGTGTCACGGTCACCCTGTTGCCGTCGATTTCGACCTTGTCCACCATCCCGAGCTCCACGATGTTCCTGTCTCCCTTCGCAGGGTGCTGCACATCGTAGAGATATTTCATTATTTCATTCTGTTTCATTTCCGTTATTTTCGTATATCCGTATTCACAATGTCCGTATTGATGAAAGGAACTATCTGACTATATCCATTTCATCAATGAGCCAGCCGGCGCCGCCGAATTTGTCGATGATGAAGAGGACATAGCGTATGTCTACATTGATACATCTCTGGAGGTCAGGCTCGAACATCACGTCGCTGCTCATGGATTCCCAGTTTCCGTCGAATGCCAGTCCCAAGAGTTCTCCGTCGGCATTGAGTACAGGGCTGCCGGAATTTCCGCCCGTTATGTCGTTGTTGGAAAGGAAGGCCACAGGCATTTTCCCGTCAGGGAGTGCATATTGGCCGAAATCACCGGCGGCATACAGAGCCTTGAGTTTTTCCGGTACCACAAACTCCCAATTGTCCGGGTCTTCCTTTTCCATGACTCCGTCCAATGTCGTATAATACCTGTAAATGACGGCATCTTTCGGCGAATATCCTTTTACCGAACCGTAGGTGAGACGCATTGTGAAGTTGGCGTCAGGGTAGGAAGGTTCTCCGTCTTTCCATTCGAGGATGCCTGCCATATAGAGTTTACGGGCTTTTTTGAGCATGTCCGAGCTCTTTTTCATGTCGGAAACCGTCTTTTCGATGACGTCGGATACGGCATCGGACAGAATGACGGCAGGATCGTTCTCCAACAGGTCTGCACCCTTTTCGTCAATGGCCTTTTCAAGCGTTTCAGGTGAGCCGAATGCGCTTTCCGCAAACAGAGTGCTGACGTACGAGTCTATGTCCATGCTGTCGGAAGATACGCCCTGAAGGCGGAGAGCATTGCCTTCACCGGCATTGTCCCTGTAGAACTGCAGCATCGCAGCGCTGATTTTCCTGTCGGTGGAAAGGGAATAATCCTTGTACAGAGGCAATATCTTCTCATACGCTTTTTTCAGTGCCCCCAATGTGTCCGCCCCGTTCCCGAGTTCCTTATCGAACGCGTTTTTCATGATTTTGGCGAAGCCGGCTATTTCTATTCTGTTTACGGATTCCGTGGTGACGGTGTTCAGGAGCGAAGCCTTTTCTCCCGTTTCTATCCCCGCCTTTATCTCGTTCATGACTTCGCCGTACTTTTCCGCCCTCGCCTTGTCGGAAGCAATCCATTCGCCGAAGGCCTTTTCCTCCTGCCCGGCCCTTTCGATAATGTCCAATTTGGCAAAGGCCTGCTTCATCCCTATCCACTTTTTCCAGCCGTTTGACGAACCTGCGTATTTGTTCGAGTACTGGATGCGGATTTCCGGGTCGGAGAGCATGTCTTCCATCATGATTTCCTGACGGATTGTCCTTGCGGCGATTCTGACGTCATTCCTTGCAAGCTGGAATTCGAGTTCAGGAGAAGTCTGGAATCTCGTCGTCGCTCCGGGATAGCCCATAATCATCGTATAATCCCCTTCCTCATATCCTTTCAATGAGATTTTCAGATGCTGCTTAGGGGAATAAGGGACGTTGTCGGCGGAATAAGGCGCCGGATTGTTGTCCTTGTCAGCATAGACCCTGAATACCGAGAAATCTCCCGTGTGGCGCGGCCACATCCAGTTGTCCGTGTCAGCTCCGAACTTGCCTATCGACGAAGGCGGTGCTCCGACGAAACGGATATCCTCGAATGTCTTGTAAAGGACAAGATACCATACGTTTTCATTGTAGAAAGGTATTACGTATGCTTTGCAATGCGGGTTTTTCTTTTCTGCCTGCTTGCGCAGCTCCCTTTTTTTCTTCTGAAGTGCGTTATGTACGATGAGGTCCATGTTACCGTCCGAATCCTTGTATGTCTCTCTTGCCTTCTTTTCGGCCTTGAGCAGTTCGTCGGTCACATCTTCCATGCTTTCGAGAAATGTTACCGTCAGGCCTTCCACCGGAAGCTCTTCTCCGCGGTTCATTGCCCAGTATCCGTCCTGAAGATAGTCATGCTCGACAGAACTCAGTTTCTGGATACTTGCGTAGCCGCAGTGGTGGTTTGTCAGCAGCAGGCCTTCGTCGGAGACGATTTCCCCGGTACAGCCTCCTCCGAACTGCACTATCGCATCCTTGATGGAAGAATGGTTGACATCGTAAATCTGTTTTGCCGAAAGGCGGCATCCGGCCTCTCCCATTGTTTCGATATTCATCCTGTCGATGAGGGGAAGCAGCCACATTCCTTCGTCCGCTTTGGCTGGCATTGCCGCAGTCATGGCAACTGCGAGAATCAAATATTCAATCTTTTTCATTTTATTTGGATTAGCTTGAATTTTCCTGCACGAATCCGTGCAAGGGCACAAAGATAATGAATAATTTATAATGGTGGAGCCCGGCGGCTTGTGCCTTCCGCTAAAACAGGACCGGTTCAAGGGCTTTCAGATGAAAGCTCTTCCTGTGATAAGGCGTAAACCCGTATTTTCTTATGGCTTCGATGTGTTCTTTCGTGGGATAACCCATGTTTTTCGCCCAGCCGTACTGAGGGTATTCCCTGTCGATTTGCCTCATGAATTCGTCCCTGTATGTCTTTGCAAGGACAGAGGCGGCTGCAATCGGGGCGTATTTGCCGTCTCCCTTTACGATACATTTGTATGGGATGCCGTCCAACGGCTTGAACCGGTTGCCGTCTATGAGCAGGAACTGCGGTCTTGCCGAAAGCCTGCGGACGGCCCGGTGCATGCCTTCTATGGATGCGTTGAGGATGTTCAGTGAGTCTATTTCTTCGGCAGAAAGCGATTCTACGGCGTATGCTACGGCCTCTTTTTCTATAATCGGCCTCAGAATGTTCCTTGCCCTTTCCGTCATCTTTTTCGAGTCGTTGAGCAGGGGATGATGAAAGTCGTCCGGCAGGATCACCGCTGCGGCATATACGGGCCCGGCCAAAGGCCCTCTTCCGGCTTCGTCGCAACCGGCTTCGATCAGTCCGTCGTTGAGATGCAGCAAAAGTCTGATTTCTTTTTCCATTCCGCGAAATTAGTCATTTCCCGCTTCCGAGCCAACCTTTTTGAGCATTGCTATAAGTTCGTTCTTGGTTTCGATGAGGGCGTCCTGCGTGCGGACATGGTTTTTGAGAGAGACGATTTCGTCGTTCAGACGGTTGATTTCCGTCGTCAGCCTGTCGATTTCTCCGGTGTATGATTCTTTCATTTTCCGGATTGCGGAGCTGTACACCTCGTCCCTGTCGTCGGTAAGGAGTCCGGTCCCGGAAATCCCGTCACCGCAACGGTCTGAAATGACATTTTCGACGTTGGTAT
Organism: uncultured Bacteroidales bacterium; assembly: GCA_944323245.1. Lineage (GTDB taxonomy): Bacteria > Bacteroidota > Bacteroidia > Bacteroidales > UBA932 > Cryptobacteroides. Next base: position 29,379 of record CALURT010000007.1, on the reverse strand, counting down.
TGCATATTTCGGCGATTTTCATGAGGTTGTCGCTGAGCAGCTTGGTGCTGCCGTTCTCGATGTTTCTGTAGGCAGTGCGTGAAATCCCCATCCTTTCCGCCATTTCTGTTTGGGAAAGGTTCAAACTTTTCCTCAGCCGGATTATGTTTTCCTTGACGGAAGAATTGTCCATCGCCGTTCTGGTTTTTCCGAACAAAATTATATTGAATCGGAATATATGGCAGACAACATAATCTTGCCAAAGGCAAGCAAAAATTGTCAATAAAAAGAAAAAATATGCATAAAGGGAAAAATTTCGGCCTGAAAAAGGAAAAATGACAAGAAAAACTTGCTTTCTTCCGGAGGCTTTGTCAGATTTGTGAAAAAAAGATGGATATGAAGGAAAGATACGAGCGGTTCGGAAAACTGCTCGAGGAAGAACGGATTTTTGAAGAGCCGGCCCTGACTTTCGCTGAAGTCTGCCGGCGGATTGGTGTGTCGCCGGATGAATTGGATGCCTGTATCTTTGCAGAAACCGGGCTGTCTGGCGAGGAAGTCCTTCAGGTGTACCGGGAGTCGGAAAAAGTGTCAGAGTACAAAAAATAAGCGGCGGAAAGGACGCTCCTATTGTTTTTGACTGTTATTTTTTTTAGATTTGCAAGGATACCGCCATGGAAACACGAATTAATAACAGATAAAATGAAATCTTATTCAACACAAAACATCCGGAATGTGGTACTGCTTGGTAGCACCAAGTCAGGTAAAACCACATTATCTGAAGCGATGCTTTATGAAGGCAAAGTCATCGACCGCAGAGGTACAGTAGAAGGCAAGAATACAGTATCTGACAATGCGGAAATCGAACAAATCAACCAGAGGTCCATATATGCCACTCCGCTCTATGCGGAATTTATGGATACCAAGTTCAATATCGTGGACACTCCGGGCGCAGACGACTTCGTGGGAGGGGCTGTTTCCGCATTCAAGGTATGCGATACGGGAATCCTTCTGATAAACGCCCAGCAGGGAGTGGAAGTGGGGACTGAAATATTCGCAAGGTATGCGGAGCAGTACAATATTCCGATTATCATCGGTATAAACCAGCTCGACGGAGAAAAGGCTTCGTGGGAAAACACCCTCGAATCCATGAAAGAGGCTTTTGGAAAGAAGCCTGTCATCATTCAGTATCCTGTCAATCCGGGTCCCGGGTTCGACGGATTCATAGATGTCCTGAAGATGAAATACTATCATTTTACGGACGAGAACGGTACACGCGAGGATCTGGAAATCCCTGCGCAGTACAAGGATGAGGCGGAAGAACTAAGGTCCGCCCTTATCGAACGTGCGGCCGAATACGACGATACCCTTATGGAAAAGTTTTTCGAGGCCGGCGAGCTGACGGAAGACGAAATCAGGAAAGGAATAGGTATCGGGAACAGGGCAGGAGACGTATATCCGGTATTCTGCCTGTCCGCCAAGAAAGACATCGGCGTCAAGAGGATTATGGAGTTTACCATCAAGGTGGCTGCATCTCCTGCCGAGAGGAAAAACCTCACCAAGGACGGAAAGGAAATCGAGTGCAAGCAGGATGCCCCTACTTCACTTTTCATATATAAGACGGCTGTCGAGCCGCATTTGGGCGAAGTGGCCTATTTCAAGGTCATGTCCGGAGAACTGACAGAGGGTCAGGATCTCGAAAACCCGGAGACCGGGGACAAGGAAAGAATCACTACCATTTATGCCGTAGCCGGCAAGAAGAAGGAAAAGGTTTCGGATCTGTTTGCCGGAGACATCGGATGTACCGTCAAACTGCGTGCTGCCAAGACCAATACGACGCTTACGCAGCCGGGAACGGAGATTGTCTACGAGCATATCAAGTTCCCGCCTTCGAAATTCCGCACAGCCGTCAAGGCGCACGAGCAGAAAGACGACGAAAAGATGAACGAGGCTCTCAACAAGATTTCGGCCGAAGATCCTACCATAGTGGTGGAATATTCCAAGGAATTGAAACAGACCATTCTGAAAGGGCAGGGAGAGCAGCACATCAACATAGTGAGATGGAGGCTCAAGAACGAGAACAAAATCGAAATCGACCTCTTCCCTCCGAAGATTTCCTACAGGGAGACCATTACAAAAGTCGCTGCAGCGAATTACAGACACAAGAAACAGTCCGGAGGCGCCGGCCAGTTCGGAGAAGTCCATCTTCTTATCTGCCCTATTGTCGAAGGGGTGGAAGCCACCAACAAATTCAAGGTTGACGGACGTGATTTGGTGTTGAATATCAAAGGCAAGGAGACGTTCGACCTCGAGTGGGGCGGCAAATTGGAATTCTACAACTGTATCGTCGGAGGAGCCATCGATGCCCGTTTTATGCCTGCCATTCTGAAAGGTATCATGGACAAGATGAACGAAGGCCCTCTCACCGGTTCCCTCGCCCGTGATATCCGCGTGTATGTTTACGACGGCAAGATGCACCCGGTGGACTCCAATGAAATCTCTTTCGTGCTCGCTGCACGCAATGCGTTCAAGGAGGCCTTCCGCAATGCCGGTCCTAAGATCATGGAACCTATTTACAATGTGGAAGTCCTTACCCCTACAGAGTATATGGGTGCCTGCATGTCCGACCTCCAGAACAGGAGAGCCCTGATCGAGGGTATGGGTACGGACAAAGGTTTCGACGTCATCAAGGCCCGTGTTCCTCTTGCAGAGCTGTACAAGTACTCGACGACGTTGAGTTCGCTTACATCCGGAAGTGCGACATTCACAATGCAGTTCGCTGATTACCAGCCTGTACCTGGAGACGTTCAGGAGAAACTCCTCAAGGCCTACATGGAGCAGGAAAAGGACGAATAATCGAAATTTGTCAGAATTAGTTTTGAGGACGGCTTCGTGCTGTCCTCTTTTTTACCCGTACAGAGCTTATGTGTCCGGATTGGATACCAATTTGGTGGCCGATTTGGTATCCAATTGAAAAAACACTATATTTGCGGAAACGAACATGTTAAAAATTCATAGTTATGATTGTAATAAGCACAAGAGATTTCAGGGCCAACCAGACCAAATTCCTGAATATGGCCCGTAACGGAGAAGACATTATTCTGAAGTCAAGGAACGCAGGCAGTTTCCGCCTGACTCCTGTCAAGGAAAAGGCAGAAGAAAAACGGGATCTGACAGAAGAATTGGTTGCCGCCCTGCGGCAGGTGAGGGATCATTTGGACGGGAAAATTGAACTTAAAACTGCAGAATCTTTAATCGATGAAATTAGAAATAATTCGCTCTGAATACTTTACAAAAGAGTTCAAGAGGCTGGCGAAACGCTATAGAAGTCTTGTCGATGATTATGAGGCTCTTTTGAAAAGCCTGAAATCCAATCCTATGCAGGGAGTGGAGATAGCTCCCAATATCCGGAAGATCCGCATGGCGGTTTCTTCCAAAGGCCGCGGCAAGTCCGGAGGTGCGCGTGTCATCACGTTCAACGCGTTGGTTTCCGAACAGGACGGCAAAGTCTACCTGTTGCTTATCTATGACAAGTCCGATACTACAAATGTCAAATTGAAAATAGTGCAAGACATTGTGGCTGAATTGAATCTGTAAAAATTCAATAAAAATATTGCATTTCTTGTGTATTTTGTATATGTTTGAGTATTCTTAGTAAATTGTCATTATGAAAAAATTGATTCCCGTTTTGTGCCTGTTTATGGCTGTCTCGGCTTCCGCACAGGTAGTGGAGCGGAAAAACATATCGGTGACGTATGAGGGGATGACCGTGGTGGCGATGAGTTGTTTGGATGCGGAAAGACTGCTGCCTGAAAATTCGAAAAAAGCAGATCCGGCTTTTTATATAGACGGAGTGAGGATAGAAATATCCTCTAAAAAGGCCGCAGATACCCTTTATACGGAAAACGGGTTGGCATTCAGTACCAAGGCTTACCGTTCCAAGACATTGCATTTCGTCGTATCCAAGGAAGGATATGAAACATTGGAGCAGGATCTGAAAATATCATCATTGTCTCCGAGCCTTTATATTTTCCTTACGAAAAAGCAGGAAGACTGATGCGGAAAACAATCCTTGCGCTTTTCCTATGTTTCGGAACATTCCCGTCTTTCGGCCAGGTGTCATTTTCCGAAAGCAATGATGCAGGCTATGTCATCAACGGGGCTTCTCCCTCGCCGTTCGTTTCCGTGACGGTGGCTGATTCCGCTTCATCGAAACCTCTTCCCGGGGCTACTGTCTTCGTGTCCGGAGGCCATGATGCCGATACGCTGAAAATGGTTTCCAATGAAAACGGACATGTCCCGTTTGTTCCGAACAGGTTCATGGAGGACACGATTTCCGTATATGTCTCATATCTCGGGTACAAGCCGGTATCGTTCAGACATCCGGTATCCAAACGCTATGTGAAGGTCAGGGTAAAGTTGCAGGAGGATCCGCAGCAGATAAATTCCATAATCATTACCGACAAGGCGGTCGCCATGGTTATCAAAGGCGATACGACCATTTACAATGCTGCGGCATTCAAGACGATGAAAGGGGAGCGCTTGCGAGGACTTCTGAAACAGCTACCCGGAGTGGAGGTCAAAGGAGACAAGGTCTATGCCCAGGGCCGGGAAATAAGCCGCATCATGGTCAACGGGACGACTCTTTTCAACCGCGACGTGAAGTCGGCCATGGACATGATAATGAGCGACGAGGTGCTGAAGATAAGGCTTTACGACCAGCACGATCCGGACAGGCTCATAGAGCAGGACACCCTCGGCAGGAAGGAAAAGGTACTCGATGTGGCTACAAAGAACCCGAAACTGCTTGCGCAGGAGGGCTATTTGTCCCTTGCCGCAGGGGCATTCACCGACAAGAACATTGACGGCGATGTAGAGCTTCTCGGCGGAGTCCAGGGGACTTTCCGGCGGTTTGAATTGGAGAAGCCTCAATATACCGCCGCTGCGGAAATCGACCACAATGTCAACAAAAACCTGCAGGGCAGTACATCCAAGCCTACAGAAGCCGCTTTGGCCAATCTGATAATCGCCCAGGCCATCCCGAGAAAACTGAACTACCAAAATATGTTCAGTTTCAATTACGATGCGATGGAGGATGAGTCGAGGACTGAGGACAGGTACAATCCGACGGCCTCGTATGACAGCCGTTATGTGGAATCAGAACGTTTCTCGAGGAACGACAAAATTCAGGCTTTGTATTACGGGATGGTTTCCACGAAAATAAAAAACAACCAGTTGAAAGCCATCCTCGCTGCTGGCTATTTCCGGGATGTGACGAAGGCTTCGGACTATCTGAACTCTTCCATAGACGGTGATGCAATGGTTACCGATGTATCTTCATACGACAAGACCGGGAGCGGCTATTTCCAGTTGGATGTGTCTTACGATCAGTTTTTCAGGAAACGCGGGCGGAGATTGTCCGTGGGTGCTTCGTACAGCGGGAATTTCGGAGGCGGAGGCGGCTGGCGTCTGGACACGCTTTCGACATCATCGGCGCCGCAATGGATAATCAACGATGCCGCAAGCAGGTCGAATAAGCCTCAGATAGACATAAAATACATCGAACCGCTCGGGAAAAACCTGTATCTGAACCTGTCCTACACCGGCTCGGCGGACTTTTCCGACAGCAGAAGGATAGCGACAGACCATCTTACCGGCTACAGGGATACCCTGAACACATTCGATTATACGAACCGGAACATCAGGAACAATGCGACGGTGTCGATGCGCTACAAGCGGGAGAAAATCGAAATACAGGCAGGAGCGGATTTCAACAGTTCCGTCCAGCTGCGCAGTGAGGTATTTCCCGAGTCATTCGAGTATCCGGCCTCGTTCAACCATATCGCACCGTATTTGAGCATGGAGTTCAATATTCCTTTCTTCAAGTTGACCGTAGGCTATAATGAATCGACTGTCATACCGTCCATAGAGCAACTCCGCGGTGTGATAGACAACTCGTCTCCGCTTTTCCTTACGGCAGGAAATCCGGAACTTGAACATACGGTCTGTCGGAATGCAAAATTGGATATTCTATATTCGGATGTGGCAGCTGCAGCCACATGGGGCCTGACAGTGGATTACGAAGAGCGATCGAACTACATAGCGAACAAGACGATGTTCTTCGCCGCCGATACCGAGTTGGAAAATTACGGTTATGTCGCTCCTGCGGGCTCGCAGTTGTCGCTTCCGGTGAATGTGGACGGCTGCCGCTCGCTGGCCTCATCGCTTTCGTGCCATTTCAGGTTGGCGAACCTGAATTCCACATTCTTTACGGCTTTGAATTACAATTTCGGGCAGACGCCGTATTTTACCGGAGACGTGCTGCACGGGAACGACAACCACAATCTCGGCCTGAATTTCAGATACAACAGCGGTTTTTCCAAATATGTCCAACTGGCATTGACATACACCGGCAATATCGGGAGGGCCTTGAACGACGGAAGCAAGCTTTATGATGCCATGGGACACAATGTTTCTGCGAGTTTATACACCAATTTTCTGAAAAGGTGGTGGTTCGGGGCGTACGCCGGATATAATTTCAATATGACCACGATGGGCTACAGGTACGAATCCGTCCCGACTTCCGTGAAACTGTCATGCAAGTTCGGGAAAAACGACGCTGCGGAAATCGGCCTGTCGTTATATGATATAATCAATCTCAACCGCAGCAGTTCGGTCTCCGTATTCGACGAATATGTCAGGTATCAGTACGACCGCATTTTCGGCCGCAGCATTTTCCTCTCTTTCGCCTACAGTTTTAAATAAAGTCTATAGCCCCAATTCCAACTGGAAGCGGACGTTCCAGCGGTCGTACAGCGGGTTGATCGGGTCGGCCATGTCGTTGTAGGATACATCCAACTGGACTTTGAGGCTGTGTCCGATGATGTATCTTGTCACGCCGAGCGTGGTCTGGTTCCATATGCTGTACCCTACGAACGGGATTGTGCTATCGTCGGGGAACATGGTGGAATTTCTCAGCGCCACTTCCCATTTTTTGTTGAACAGATAGCTTGCCTGTACATTCAGCCCGGCTCCTGTGTAGATATAGTAGTCGGGATTCGGAATATGAGGTGCATCGTATGTCAAACGCCCCATATAGTCCGCAACGAGCCCGAATCCCTTGTATTTGAACACCATATCGACGAAATACGAGCCGATGTTGCGGTATTCCCCGTCTGGCAGGATACTGCCTTTCTGCCCCTGTTCCCTGATGGCGTGGTGGTTGAACGAATATGCCCCGCCGATGACAAGTTTCGGCGTTGTTTCATAATAAATGTCTCCCTCCATCAGTTCCCCGTTCGAGTGGAAACGGCCGAGAGGATACAGTTCCAAGCGCCCCGTGTAGGCAAAGCCGTCCATTGGCGAGACGCTCCAGTTCCGTCCTTCCCCGAGAGTAATCGAACCTTTTGCGGACAATGCAAAAGGTGAATCTACGTGCCCGAGATTGTATTCCCCGAAAAGGCCGAAATCCCGGTCGACCGTAAATTCGCTGTTCACGATGCTCCTGTCCACGAACTGCAATGCACTCGAAGAGTTGACCCTCGCCCTGCTGGCCTTGATTTTTGTCTGGCCGAAACCGATGTTCCATGTCGAATTCGGGATGAAATACACCACGGCGTCCCTGACGATATTCATTTTTCCGTTAGGCAGCGGTTCCGCATCATATCCGGTAAATCCCAACTGTATCGAATAGACGAATTTCGGGGAAAACAGGTAACCGTCGAACCTCAACCTGAGGCGTTTGACCTGTGCTTCCGTTTGGTCTATCTGTACTCCGTCCACATGGCGGAACGTCATTCCGAGCATATTCTGCATACGGAATCTAATCGTCATTTCGTATGAATTGTTTTTCGGACGGAACGTCACACCCTTGCCGACTTCCACGTTCGGCATGTTTTCGAGCCGGTGCATGATATCAACCTTTCCCTCGTCAAGGTCATCCAAGCGTTCTTCTATGGTTTCTATGGAAAAATTTGTCGAATCCTTGTCTTCTGTCTCCGTTTTTCCGAAAGCCGAGGCTGAAAAAAACAGCATCAGCGCAATGGCAAAGTATCTCATGGTTATAACTTTTATGAAAAATCCGTTTTACAAAGGTATAACAATTTCCTTTCAGGACTGCAAAGATTCGGGCCGATTCTGAATCGAAACTGAAATTTTCCTATTTTTGCCAGAATTCAGTCAAATTCGTCAAACTTATTTTGTTGAAAAGGAATTTCGTTAAAAATCAATGATAGAAAATTTGCTTGAACCGTATATTCCGGAAAAATTCCGTAATGACGAAAAATACCGTAACGGCCACATCAGGATTGTAAACCCATTGCCGGGAACAAGGATAATGGGACTCCATATCCCGGACATGAAGAAAGTCGCAACGGCACTTGCAGCGTCGCAGGATGCCCTTGCCTTGCATGGAAAATTTCTTGAAAATTCCGGCAATCTGTTTTACGAGGAGAAAATGGTCTGGGGCTATGTCCTGAACAGATTGAAATTGCCGTTGGACCAAAGGTTGGACCGGATAGCCGAATTTGTCCCGCATATAGACAATTGGGCGGTATGCGATTCCTATTGCAGCGATGCCAAGTGGACAGGGAGGCTTAAGGGAAACGGACCGGAGACCCTCTGGGATTTCATTTCCGGATATTCCGGCTCGGATGAAGAATTTGAAGTCCGCTTCGCCGTAGTGTTCTCCATGTGTCATTTTCTTGATGAAGAATGGCTCGACAGGGTATTCGAGCGCATCCGCTGCATTGATTTCGATAGGATTTCGTCTGAATACAGGGACCTGAAATCCCCTTATTACGTCAGGATGGGTGTTGCATGGCTGCTTGCTACCGCATTGGCAAAATTTCCGGACAGGACGAGGGAGTTCGTGAATTCCTCGCCCTGTCCGGAAGATGTGCTGAAACTGTACGTCCGCAAGGCCCGTGAATCATTCCGGACACGTACCGTAAGTCCGTTTTAAGCCCGCATTTCCCCGTTCCCGGTAATGATGTATTTGTAGGTAGTGAGTTCATGCAGGCCCATAGGTCCGCGGGCATGGAGTTTCTGCGTGCTTATGCCTATTTCGGCCCCGAAGCCGAACTGTCCTCCGTCGGTAAAGGCCGTCGACGTGTTGGTATAGACGCATGCTGCATCCACCCTCATGCAGAATGTTTCGGCAGTCACGGGATTGTCGGTAATTATGGCTTCGCTGTGCTTCGAGGAATACATGGCAATGTGCTCCAAAGCCTCGTCGAGGCCCGAAACCGTCTTTATCGCCATCTTGTACGAAAGGAATTCCGTGCCGTAGCTGTTTTCGTCGGCATGGAGAAGCAGTTTTTCGGAATAGCGTCCTTTCAGGGCATCGAATGCAGGCTCGTCCGCATAGACGGTAACATTGTGCGCATTGAACGGGATGCAGATGTATTTCAGGTCCGAAAGTCTTTTCTGGTGGATTATAAGGCAGTCCAATGCATTGCAGACGCTCACCCTCCGCAGTTTGGCATTGTGTATCACGGGAGCACCCTTGCACAGGTCGCCGTCCACGTCGAAATAGGTATGGCAGACGCCTGCACCGGTTTCTATTACCGGGACTTTCGCATTGTTCTTGACGAAATCTATCAGTCCCTTTCCCCCTCTCGGAATCACGAGGTCCACTTTTCCCACAGCGTTGAGAAGCAGGGCAGTGGATTCATGCCCAGGAGGCAGGAGCGATACCAAATCCGGATTCATCCCGCAGTCCGACAACGTCTTGCGGATAAGGCCGACGATGACTTCATTGGACCGGGCTGCATCGCTGCCTCCCTTGAGGATACAGGCGTTCCCGGATTTGATGCAGAGGGAAAACACATCGAAACTTACGTTGGGACGGGCTTCGTATATGATGCCGATGACACCGAACGGTACACTGATTTTCCTTATGGGCGCTCCACCCGGCAGTCTGCCTTCCCAAAGGGTCTGCCCGAGAGGACTCGGCAAAGTGGCGACCTTCCTCATGTCAGCAGCAATGGCTGTAATCCTGTCCCTGTCCAATTTCAGCCTGTCGTAGAACGGATTGTCGGGAGACATCCTTGCGAGATCTTCGGCATTGGCTTCGAGAATCGTGTCGGCGTTCCTCTCGGTCCGGTCCGCTATTTCACAAAGGACTTCATTGATTTTGCCGTCAGGTACGTCAATGAGCGATTCTGAGGCTTTTTTTGCGGCATTGAATATTTTTTCTGAATCCATGGTTTGGAAAATTAAGGTTAATCTATGTAAAGATAATCATAATGTATCAGAGGCCGGCCTCCTTTCTTGCCTGCCGACTCCAAGGCCCTGCGGCTGTCTGCCGTGACTTTTCCTACGCCTATCTGTCTGCCGTCCTGCAGGGCAATCCGGACTATGTCTCCCTTTTCGAATGTTCCTTCTATGCCTGTGACCCCCACCGGCAGAAGACTTGACGCCCGTTCCCCGGTCAACGCTTCGTATGCTCCGTGATTGATGCGTATGCAGCCTTTGGCAAATCCTTCGGAATGGGCTATCCATTTCTTGATCCGTGAAGCCGGTTTTGCCGACGGGAGGAATTTCGTGCATTCGGTCCTGTCATCTTTCAGGACGGAGAGCAGGATACCCGGCCTGTTCCCGTTGGCGATGATGACTTCTATGCCTTCGTCGGCCACCTTTTTCGCTATCCTGCATTTGGTAAGCATCCCTCCTCGTCCGAATCCGGATTTTTCCGCCAGAATATATTTGGAAATGTCGTCGTCACGCCTTATTTCCCGGATGATATTGCTGCCGGAATCCTTGGGATCACCGGCATAAATGCCGTCAACATTGCTGAGGATGACCAGACAGCCGGCATCCATCATGGCGGCTACCAATCCGGAGAGTTCGTCGTTGTCAGTAAACATAAGTTCCGTCACCGAGATGGCGTCGTTTTCATTGACTACCGGCACTACTCCGTGGGATAGCATCGCTGTCATACAGTTCCGCTGGTTGAGGTAATGGTCTCTCGCAGAGAGGCTTTCTTTTGTGGTGAGAATCTGTCCGCAGATGATTCCATGCCGGGCGAACAGGTCATAATACATGTTTATGAGGCGGGCCTGTCCTACTGATGAGAAAAGCTGTCGGGCCGAGACGTCGTCCAATTTCCTGTCCGTACCGACAATGCTTTTTCCGGAAGCCACCGCCCCGGAGGATACCAATATGACTTCCACGTCTTCGGACCGCAGACCGGCAATCTGGTCTACGATTTCCCGTATTTTCCTTGCGTCGATTGTCCCGTCCGGTTTCGTAAGGACATTGCTCCCGACTTTGACTACAATTCGGTCGTGTTTCATATCACATGCTTTTTTTCAGTCCTTCCGATACGGCTTGTGAAAATCCGTTTTCTTCCATTGCCGAAAGGCCCTTGAACGTATATCCACCCGGTGTCGTCACCTTCTCTATTTCTTCTGCAGGCTTTGTTCCGTTTCTTTTCAGCAGGGAGACGGCTCCCTCCATCGTCCCGAGGACGATTTTTTCCGCCTCTTCTTCGGAAAATCCTATTTCCATCCCGCCTTTCATCGCTGCATCCAAATATTTGAGTGCATAGGCTATCCCGCAGGAAGCGAGAGCCGTGCCTGCCGGCATCATCTCTTCAGGTATCATGAAAACTTCACCCGTTTCCATGAAAATTGCGGTTATTTCATCGCAAATATCCTTTGGGACGCTGTCCTTGGCGATGAATGTAATGCTTTTGCCTGTCGATATGGCCGTGTTGGGAATGATTCTTAGGAAAGGCGTACCGTCAGGGCAGCCGAACATTTCCCTCAATTCCCGGAAACTTGTCCCGGCGACGACGGATGCGATTACAGCGCCGCCCATGGATATTTCCCGCCGGATTTCAGCAGCGACATTAGGTAGCTGCCACGGTTTTACAGCCAGGATTACGAGGTCGGCACCATGACAGGCCTTTAGATTGTCCGTGAAAACGGATATTCCCGGCATCCGTTTCCTGAGACGGTCCGCCGATGCTTCGGTCCTGACGGAAACGCTGATGTTTTCCGCCCGTAAGATGTTTCCTCCGGCCATTCCTGCGGCTATCGCGCTGCCCATATTGCCGCCGCCGATGATGGCTGCCTTTTCGATTTTTCCCATATCAAGAAATCCTACTTTTCATATATGCCTTGAAATCAAGGAAATCCTTGCTGATTTCCACTGATTTTACATCTCTTTTCATAAATTCCGCCAACCGTTCTGGAACCTCGATTGTCTTTCCGAGGATGCTTTCCACGGTTTCCTTGAATTTGGCCGGATGCGCCGTTTCAAGGAAGATTCCGTATCCGCCTTGTCCGGGATTGTCTTTCAGGCCGCGATAGCCGCAGGCTCCGTGAGGATCGAGGATGTATCCTGTCCTCTCGTAAACATCCTTGATTGTGTGCCTTATGTCCTCATCCGTGTATCGGCATCCGCTGATTTCCTTTCTTATGGCATCCGCATCATGACCGTAAAGGTCAAGTATCCTTGCGAAATTGCTCGGATCTCCGACATCCATGGCATTTGCCAATGTCTGTACCGATGCTCTCGGGGAATAGTTCCCGGTTTTCAGGTATTCGAGAAATACGTCGTTCCTGTTGTTGGCGGCAATGAATCCTTTTACAGGCAATCCTGTTTTCGCCGCTATTATTCCGGCAGTGATGTTGCCGAAATTGCCGCTCGGGACACAGAACACCGGAGCATCGGCGATTCCTTTCCTCCTGAGCTGTGCCACTGCGTTGAAATAATAGAAGGACTGGGGCAGGAATCTTGCCACATTTATGGAGTTGGCGGAAGTCAGGGTAAACATATCGTTGAGTTCCTTGTCGAGGAATGCCGTCTTGACCAACCTCTGGCAGTCGTCGAATGTCCCGTCCACTTCCATGGCGGTAATATTCTTTCCGAGGGTGGCGAACTGTTTTTCCTGAATCTCGCTGACCTTGCCTTTAGGATAAAGGACAATGACGTCTATGCCGTTCACTCCGAGGAATCCGTTGGCGACTGCACTGCCGGTATCGCCCGAAGTGGCGACTAAAATCGTGACCTTGCCCTTTCTGTTGCGGCCGGCGGCGATGGACCATGACAGTATTCTTGCCATGAACCTGCCTCCTACGTCCTTGAAAGCCAAGGTAGGACCATGGAAAAGTTCCAAAGAAAGGATATTGTCTTCGATTTCTACGAGGGGAGTGTCGAAATTCAATGTGTCGCAGACGATTCTTTTCAAATCCGCTGCCGGAATGTCCTCGCCGAAAAACGCTTCTGCCACCGTAGTGGCAATTTCATGGAATGACAGGTTTTCAAGATTGTTGAAAAAAGACTCCGGCAGATGCGGGATTCTTTCCGGCATGTAAAGTCCCTTGTCAGGGGCAAGGCTTTTTCTTACCGCCTCTTCCAATGAAACCGGAGGGGAGTTTCTGTTCGTGCTGTAATACTTCATTGCAAGTCCGTTTTATGATATGATGTGTCGTGTTGTCAGTCTCCGTTAATGAAAAGTTCTATGAACTGCCGTCCAGCCATAAGTCCGTATTCGCCTTCAGCCGCTGAAAATTCATCGAATTTCATGACCTTGTCGGCTGTAGTCGCGGTCGTGCGGTATATGGCAAACGGTACAGGCGCCGCAGTGTGTGTCCTTATGGCGCAGGGTGTCGGATGGTCGGGAAGAATCGCTATCGAAATATCCTCTTCCCAGTCCCTGATGGCGGACATTACCGGTCTGACGATTCTGTCATTCAGGTATTCTATGGTCCGTACTTTCAATTCCGGGTCTCCGTCATGGCCGGCTTCGTCGCTCGCCTCGATGTGCAGGAAGACAAAATCCTCGTTTTTCAAGGCTTCAAGGGCAGCTGCTGCCTTTCCTTCGTAGTTTGTATCGTACAGTCCGGTCGCACCTTCCACTTCGACCGGAGTCAGACCGGCATATACCCCTATCCCTTTTATCAGGTCCACTGCGGAGATTACAGACCCTTTCCGTATCTGAGGGAACTGTGCCTTGAGCGTTTCCATTTGCGGTCTGTATCCGGGAGACCACGGCCAGATGCAGTTTGCCATACAGTTCCCGGCCTTTTTGCGGGCCACGTTTACAGGGTGACTCTGCAAGATGTTTAATGATTTGATAATCAGCTCATTTAACTTTTTGGCGGTAGCCCGGCTTTCTTCTGTCATCGGTTTTATCAGGAAATCCCTGAAGTCCTTTCCTATGATGTCATGCGGAGGAGTAGTGATAATATTCTTGTTTCCTCCTTTAATTTTGAGAAGGTTCCGGTATGAGACGCCTGCGAAGAAATTCACGTCGCCGCCGCCGGACACCTTTTGAAGATATCCGATGAGTCCGGCGGCTTCTTCGGAACTTATCTGCCCTCCGGAATGGTTCAGGATTTTACCGTCTTCTATGGTAATCAGATTGCAGCGCATGGCCATTTCACCGTCTTCGATACCTATGCCCATGCTTGCAGCTTCAAGAGACCCGCGGCCTTCGAATACTTTCGGGAGGTCGTATCCGAGGATGGAAAGGTTGGCTATTTCACTTCCCGGGGCGAAACCTTCCGGAATAGTGTCCAGCAGTCCGTTGCGTCCGAGGGCGGCAAGCCTGTCAATATCCGGCTTGCGGGCTGCCTGCAACGGGGTCCTACGCCCGAGCGACGGAATCGGCTCGTCTGCCATTCCGTCTCCGAGGATAATCAGGTATTTCATGATGCTAACGGATATTGGCGATACTTATTATGTCTGCAAAAACACCGGCGGCGGTCACGCTTGCGCCTGCTCCATAGCCTTTGATCTGCATCGGGTATTCCTTGTACCTTTCGGTGGTGATGAGGATTACGTTGTTGCTTCCGGCCAAATGATAGAACGGGCTTTCCCTGTCTACTTCCTGCAGGCCGACACTTGTTTCACCGTTGTCCAATGTGGCTATGAATCTCCAGCATTTGCCTTCGGAGATCAGTTTTCTGCGTCTCTTTTCGAATCCCTCGTCCATTTCCGGAATGGTGCTCCAGAATTCTTCAAGGCTGCCTTTGAAATATTTGTCCGGTATGAACAGATCTTTTTTCACGTCGGCCTGCTCTACACGGTAACCTGCTTCCCTTGAAAGGATGACGAGTTTCCGGATGACATCCGTGCCGCTGAGGTCTATCCTCGGGTCAGGTTCCGCATATCCGGCTTCCTTGGCACGGCGGATGGCTTCGCTGAATGAAACCGTTTCGCTCATTTCGTTGAATATGAAATTCAGTGTGCCTGAAACCACGGCCTGGATTTTCAGAATCTTGTCGCCGCTGTTGATGAGGTCGCTGATGGTGTTGATGATAGGCAGTCCTGCTCCCACATTCGTTTCGAAAAGATACTTTACGCCTCTTTTAAGTGCTGTTTCCTTCAGTTCCCTGTATTTTTCATATTCCGAAGAGGCTGCGATTTTGTTGGCGGCGACGACGGATACGTTGTGTTCCAGAAGGCTTTTGTACAGATTGGCCACATCAGGGCTTGCCGTGCAGTCTACGAATACAGAATTGAACATGTTCATGGCGAGGATTTCGTCCCTGAAGATTTCCGGGGAAGAAACCGTTTCCGCCTTGTCGAGCCGTTCCTTGCAGGTGTTCAGGTCGATGCCGTCCCTGTCCATGATGTAGTGGCGGGAATTTGTAATGCCTATGACTTTCAGCAACAGGGATTTCTCTTTCATGAGCTTTTCCTGCTGCATGCGGATCTGTTCTATCAGGTTGCTTCCCACGAGGCCGTTTCCGGCAAGGAAGATGTTCAGGACCTGATAATCGGACAGGAAGAACGAGTCGTGGATGACGTTCAATGCCTTTTTCAGGCTGTCTATTGCCACGACGAAGGAGATGTTTGTCTCGGATGCTCCCTGTGCGCAGGCGATGACATTGATACCGTTACGGCCAAGTGTCCCGAAAAGTTTTCCAGCAATGCCAGGAGTGTGTTTCATGTTTTCTCCGACAATGGCTACCGTTGCCAGGTTGCGTTCCTGTTTGATCCGGTTGATTTCGCCCATGCTGATTTCCTGTGCGAATTCTTCCGAAAGGACACGGACGGCAAGGTCCGCATCGGAGTTTCTCACGCCTATGGAAGTGGTGTTTTCCGAGGCTGCCTGGGATACGAGGAATACGCTAATTCCGGATTTGGCCAATGTCTTGAATATACGGTAATTGACACCGATTACCCCTACCATGCCCAACCCCTGTATCGTGATGAGGCAGGTGTCGTTGATGGAGGAAATCCCCTTGATGGCCCGTGAGTTGTCGCCGATGTTTTCCTTCGATATGAAAGTGCCTGCGGCTGCCGGATTGAAGGTATTCTTGATTTTTATCGGAATATTCTTGTGGTATGCCGGAAATATTGTCGGCGGATAAATCACTTTCGCTCCGAAATTGCACAGCTCCATGGCTTCCACGAACGTGAGGTGCTCGATCGTATAGGCGTTGCTGATGATTTTCGGGTCAGCCGTCATGAATCCGTCGACATCGGTCCATATTTCGAGAGTGTCGGCGTTAAGGGCAGAGGCTATTATTGCAGCGGTATAGTCCGAGCCGCCGCGTCCGAGGTTGGTGACATCGCCGTTGGTGACATCCGAACTTATGAAGCCCGGAGCGATCGAAATATGGGGAAATTCCGAAAACTGGTTGAGTATCAGCTTGTCAGTCTCGGCGAAATCTACTATGTGCTTGTTGAAGTACGGGCGTGTCTTTATAAATTCCCTGGAGTCGAAAAGCACGGAATTCCTGATAGTGCCTGCCACTATCACCGATGACAGGCGTTCTCCGTAGCTTACTATGGCATCGGATGTCTTCGCTGACAGATCCTTTATGAGGAATACACCCTTGAAAATATTGGACAATTCTCCGAACAGAGCCGTCAGCCTTTCGTTAACCCACGGTTTCATTTCAGGCATTACCGTATCTTCGGCCTGTCTGAAATGACGCTCCTTTATGGTTTTGAGCAGGGATTCGTATGATTCGTCGCCTGCTGCAGCTGTTTTGGATGTCTGAATCAGGCTGTCAGTGATGCCTCCGAGAGCCGAAACGACAACTATGATGTCGTCGGCACAGGATTCAATGACTTTTTTCGCTTGGAGCAGGCCGGTGGCTGAGCCGACCGATGTCCCGCCGAATTTCAAGACTCTCATGATTCGGGATTGTATTTAAGTTCGTTTTATAATATCAGTGCCTTCCGGGCCTTCCGGCAGGAGTTATTCTTTCTTCGCCGTAGAGGCAAGGAAAAGTTCGTCCATCTGTATCTGGTCAATGTATGACGGGGAATCAATCATTACGTCGCGGCCCTGGTTGTTCTTAGGGAATGCAATGTAGTCCCTGATGGTCTCCTGACCTCCGAAGAGGGCGCACACGCGGTCGAATCCGAATGCAAGGCCTCCGTGAGGCGGAGCACCGAACTTGAAGGCATTGATGATGAATCCGAATTTGTATTGGGCTTCCTCATCGGAAAATCCGAGGACTTCGAACATTCTCTGCTGCACGGCTGCGTCGTGGATTCTTATCGAGCCTCCGCCGAGTTCCGAGCCGTTGAGAACGAAATCGTAAGCGTTGGCGCAGACTTTTTCGAGGTCTTCCTTCCTGTCGGAATAGAACCAGTCCAAATGTTCCGGTTTCGGTGCGGTAAACGGATGGTGCATGGCGTAGAAGCGGGAAGTCTCGTCGTCCCATTCCAAAAGCGGGAAGTCGACTATCCAGAGCGGGGCGAAATTGTGCGGGTCACGGTATCCGAGCCTGTTGCCCATTTCTATACGGAGCACTCCGAGCATGGTCTGGGTCTTCCTCTTTGGGCCGCAGAGCACGAGGATAAGGTCGCCGTTCTTCGCACCCATCGAGTCTGCCACGGAACGCAGCTCTTCGGCAGAGTAGAATTTGTCCACCGAAGATTTTATACTTCCGTCTTCGTTTATCCTGATATATACCAATCCTTTGGCTCCCACCTGAGGCCTCTTTACCCATTCGGTGAGTTCGTCCAATTGCTTGCGGGTATAGGAAGCGAGGCCGTCGGCGCAGATGGCTCCCACATATTCCACGGAATCGAATACGGAAAAGCCGTGTCCCTGCACCTTGTCCGTGATTTCATGGATTTTCATTCCGAAACGGATATCAGGCTTGTCCGACCCGTAATTGTCCATGGCGTCGAACCAGCTCATCCTCGGTATCGGATTCGGGATTTCGACATTCAGGACATTCTTGAAAAGTGTCCTCATCATTCCTTCGAACACGTCGAGGACATCGTCTCTTTCCACGAACGACATTTCACAGTCTATCTGGGTAAATTCCGGTTGCCTGTCCGCCCTCAGGTCCTCATCCCTGAAGCAGCGTACAATCTGGAAATAGCGGTCGTAACCGGCTACCATAAGTAGCTGTTTGAATGTCTGCGGAGACTGCGGCAGGGCATAGAACTGGCCCGGGTTCATCCTCGACGGTACCACGAAGTCCCTTGCCCCTTCAGGGGTGGACTTGATGAGATAAGGTGTTTCGATTTCAAGGAAATCCTGTCCGTCCAAATAGTTGCGGACCTCATGGGCAATTCTGTGGCGCAGTTCCAACGCCTTGCGGAGCGGATTCCTTCTCAAATCGAGATAACGGTATTTGGCTCTGAGTTCTTCGCCGCCGTCGCTTTCGTCTTCGATGGTAAACGGAGGAGTCTGTGCCTTGTTGAGGATATTTATGGCCGAAAGTGCGATCTCAATGTCTCCGGTAGGCATTTTCGGGTTCTTGCTTGCCCGTTCCACCACCGTACCCGTCGCCTGTATGACATATTCCCTTCCGAGAGAAGTCGCCGTGTCTATCAAATCGGAAGCCGCCGAAGCGTCCACTACGAGCTGCGTTATCCCATATCTGTCACGCAGGTCGATGAAAGTCATTCCTCCCAATTTGCGGGTCCTCTGGACCCAGCCTGCCAATGTCACGGTTTTGCCGGCATCGGCGATGCGAAGTTCTCCGCAAGTATGTGTTCTGTACATATTATACTGATTAAATGTTTTCCAATCGATACAAACGACAAAAATAATAAAAAACCGCTATTTTTGCATCAGGAATATCAAAGAGTTGCAAATCAAATACGGAATCACATGCAGGTACGTGCAAAAAAATCGCTCGGACAACATTTCCTGACAGACCTGTCAATCACCCGCAGAATAGCAGAAAGTCTGCAGCCTGAGGGTGCTTCGGAGGATAGCCCTGTCGACGTGCTCGAAATCGGCCCGGGTATGGGCGTGCTGTCGCAGTTTCTTCTTGAAAGACAGGATATTTCATTGAAGATGGTGGAGATAGACAGGGAGTCGGTCGATTATCTTCTGATGAATTTTCCGAAGTCATACGGGCGGTTGATCGAAGCTGATTTTCTGAAACTTGATATCGGGAAACTTTTCGGAGGCGATTTTTGTATAATCGGAAATTTCCCCTACAACATCTCCTCGCAGATATTCTTCAGGATTCTCGACTGCAAGGACCGTGTCCCTCAGGTGGTCTGCATGATTCAGAAAGAGGTGGCGGAGAGGATTGCGGAGGGTCCGGGATCGAAAACCTACGGGATATTGTCCGTATTGCTGCAGGCATGGTATGACATCGAATATCTTTTCACGGTGGGAGAAGGGGCTTTCAATCCTCCGCCGAAAGTGAAATCCGCCGTAATCCGCCTTAAAAGGAATATACGCAAGGAGTTGGACTGCGATGAAAGCCTGTTCAAGGCCGTCGTGAAAACGGGGTTCAACCAGCGGAGGAAAACCCTGCGAAATTCCCTGAAGCCATTGATTGCAGCCAAGGCTGAGAAAGAAGGATTGGACGGGGAGGCTTTGGCCGCTTTCATTTCCGATCCTGTTTTCGACCTCCGTCCCGAACGCCTTGGCGTGGAAGACTTCATTTCCCTGACGAAGAAGTTATCGGTTTTATAAATCCGCCGCCCGGCAAGGCATCCCATTTGTCATTCCGGGCGGAGGTCCCATTTGTCGTTCCGGACGGAGGTCCCATTTGTCGTTCCGGACGGAGGCTTTGTCTTGTCATTCCGGGCGGAGGCCCGGAGGACCGGAGTCGAGGAATCTGTCTCTGTCAACAGACCTCTCGACTGCCGGCTCGAGGTGACATGGGGTACGTTCAACGTGACATAAGGTATGCTCGATGAGACGTGTGGTCCGTTCAACGAAAGGCGCAGCAGATGGTTCGACTCCGCTCACCATGACAGGTTGGGATGACAATCCTATTTTTTGCGGAAAAGATATTTTATAGTGAGCATCACATATCTTCCGTAGACGGGACGCCAAGTTTGGGTGGAGGAATCGGCCGTGACAGTGCTCGTATATACCGAGCCTGAATCGAGGAGATCGATACCATGCAGGGAGACATTAAGCGTCCGTTTCAGGAAGTACCAGCCGATCTCGGCGTCCATGCCGTGCGACATGAAATCCCGGCCGATGCCCCTGAGATAATCGTACGAAGACATGGAGTATGACAGGCCGAATACGCCGTTTTTGGCGAAATTCACAGTGGCATTGCCTGAAACATGGCTTATTATCCTTTCAGACAGAAGTTGTCCGGCATTGGAGGAATTCACATAGTTGAGATTTCCGGTCACACTTAGTTTCAATTGCTTGACAGGACGGTAATTCAGGTTTATCGAACCGCTTGTCGAAAAATCGTCCACGCCGATGAGGTCACTGCC
Organism: uncultured Bacteroidales bacterium; assembly: GCA_944323245.1. Taxonomy (GTDB): domain Bacteria; phylum Bacteroidota; class Bacteroidia; order Bacteroidales; family UBA932; genus Cryptobacteroides. Next base: position 8,772 of record CALURT010000007.1, on the reverse strand, counting down.
GTAATATTGAGGAGATGAAGAATATGAAACACTCGTAGAGATCTGCATCTGCAGTTTCCTTTTGGCGAAAAGTCCCGTAAACACGGCAAGTGTCTTTATGTTCCATGCCGGTGTGGAAGCGTTTTCAAACGTGTTCAGACGGGATCCTGCAAGGGCGGTGTATCCGTCCCATGCGTCGAGCACGGTGTTTTCGGCAAAATACTCCGTTTTCGTGACTACCTGGTTGAAATTGCAATATCCGTCGAGATTCCAGATGAGGTTGTACAGTCCCTTGCCCATTGTCTTGTACCATGAGGTCTTGAATGAGGTTTTGTACCATGGTTTCAGGTCCGGATTGCCGCCGGTGAGCATAAGCGGGTTGCTGTCGGAAATACGTTTGCGGATCTGTTCCACCGAAGGGATTTCGGGCATCACGTCGATTCCGACGGATAAATTTTTGTACTTGAACATCACACGGGAAAGAGCGGTCCAATATGCCTTGTCCGAAGAATAGCCCGGGACGGGATAATATTCGTCATCCATTACGGTTTCGTTGATTCCCTGTACTTCCCATGCCAATGACATGTTTCTTGTGTTGTATGACAGGTTTGCCCCTACGGAAAGATGGGAATTGTTCCTTGAGAAGTCGTAAGTGCTTCCGAGGTCGGTTCGAGGTCCGTTTTCTCCGAATTCATCGACGGAAAGCTGCTTGCTCTTGCTTTTGTCAAAGAAAAAGCCGATGCCGTAACCTAAAGAAAGGGTGCGGGCCTCGTCGTTGATGAGATAATTGGAAAAATTAGCGGCGGTTTCAACCATAATTTTCCTCCCGAAACCGTCCGAAGAAAGAATCCTCCGGTCGAATGATGTAGCCGCCGTGTCCACTGTCCATGAGAGATTTGTATTGTATCCTGTCGTGACCTTGAGTTCTGCATAGGGATTGAATTTGACGGCATCGTTGTTCCTCCATTGCAGTGCTGCGAAAAAATCATAGTCCCTGGAGGTCCGGTCCGCGGTCTCATGCCTGTAATATGTCAATCCACTCCCTGCTGTAATGGTTTTCGATGCGGCGAGCGATGAATTGGAACCGTCGTCGATCTTTCCGGTAAGGACGAAACGTAATGATTTGATAGGAGTGTCATTGAATTCGCACCATGCGTTGAAATTATGCACATTCCTTACTGAACGTAAGGATGATGTGTCGGAAGAAGAGGTTGCCGGATTCGCTCCGTTGGCGAAATATTCCTGAAGTACGGTAGAGGCGCTTTTGGAGTATTCATGGGAGTAGGAGTAGTCTGCCTCTACGCTGTTTCCGTATGCCCTGTCCTTCCAGTATTTGGCGATTGAAATTTTTGCCCCGGATCTTTCCAAGTAGTCTGTCAGGTCGGAAAAATGGATAGCGGCATCAAGATATTTTCTGACTGCAAAACCGGAATCGGAACTTAAATATTGCTCGCCTGTCATGTATGATGTGTTCCCAGTATTTGCAGTGACACCTACCTGCAGCATTTCCGAATGATATGCTACGGCGGCACTTCCGGTATATCTTGCCTGACCTGTCTCGTCCATACCTCCTCCCGCCGCTATTCCGACTTCTGCAAGTCTCAGTATAGGTTCCTTAGTCACTACGTCAAGGACTTTTTCCTTACGGCTGTGTTTTAGTCCCTTGCGTTTGTCTGTCACGTTCTGTTCGTCGTAGACCTTTACCTGCGAGACTTCGCTTGCCAGAAGGGCATCGGTGGCCACTACGGGATTGTCCCCGAAAACGAGTACTCCGTTGACGTATGTCCTCTTGATTTCTTCTCCGTTTACCGTGATCTTGTCATTGCCTACCTTGAACCCCGGCAGCTGTTCCAATGCTGCCCGGAGGGTCTCCCCGTCCATGGTCTTGACTGCGGCGGTATTGTAGATTGTGGTATCCTTTATTTGCTTCATCAGGGGGACGTCCGCCGTGACCTTGGATTCATTTATTTTCTCAGGAGCTTCCTCAAGGGTAAAGAAAAAGGCGTTCTGACCGGCCTCTATCTCGTATTCTCCGCTTATCGTTTTGCTTCCGACCCTGCTTATCCGCATGAAGATTTTCTGTGGCACCAATTTCTTGAATGTGAAGATTCCGTTTAAGTTTGTCGAAGTATATAAGGTGTCAGGTTTGCCGGTACCGTTCGTGACTATCATGATATTGGCGTTGTACGCATCCTGCAGACTTTCAGCGCCGTAGAAAGAGTATTCGTAAAGGATTTTTCCAGATATTTCCGCCAAACTGTCAGTCTTTTCTTTTGCCCCTGCCCACGCTATACACCCCGCAGTCATAGCCAATACAGCGAATATTTTTTTCATCATTGTCTCGATAATTATAGTTTTATTGAAATTCAGCAGTGAATTTACAATATAAATTTTAAATTTTGACAGGAAAACACTATACATGAAATGAAGGTATTCAGAACATGATGCCGTTTGGTCCAAAAAAGAGGAATGGAAAAGGCAGCGAATGCGTTTTTATTAGCATGAGCGGTTTTCCATTCCTTTTCGATGGGGGGGGGGAATAGAGTAGCAGGTCCTTCGACTTCGCTCAGGACGACAGAGTAGCAGGTCCTTCGACTTCGCTCAGGACGACAGGTAACTGGTCAGGATGACAAAAGGCCGTTCTGCAAGAAGGAGTGGCTGTTTGTCAATTGTTCAGCAACTGCTTGACAAGGGAGGAAATCAGTTTGCCGTCGGCCTTCCCGGCGAGACGCTTGGTGGCCACACCCATTACCTTGCCCATGTCGGAAGGCTTGCTTGCCCCGACTTCGGCGATGACTTTCACGAGTTCTGCCTTCACCTCGTCTTCGGAAAGCTGTTTCGGAAGATAGACCTCCATTGCGGCAGCCTCTGCGAGTTCGTTTTCGGCCAATTCCGGACGATTCTGCTGCGAGTAGATTTCTGCGCTTTCCTTGCGCTGCTTCACGAGTTTGCCGATAATCTTGACAATGTCAGCATCTGTGACTTCACCGTTTCCGCCTTCAGAAGTCTTGGCAAGCAGGATTGCGGCCTTGATGCCCCTGAGGGCTGCGAGTCTTGTTGTTTCCTTTGCTTTCATGGCGGCTACCATATCCGCCTGAATCGTTTTTTCGAGTTCCATTATTGTAGTTTTTTATCTGTAATCTTCGAAGCCCGGCATGGCGATGCCGGCGATGAAATCCTTGAATTTCCTGTCGTTTTTCGGACAAATCAGCAGCACGTCGTCCGTGTCTATGACCATGTAGTCATTCAATCCGTTGATTGCCACGAGTTTGTGCTTGTCGTTGCTTATTATCAGACAATCCTTGTTGTCTGTGGACAGGATTTTCCCGCAATTGAACCCGTTCCCGTCGGCGTCCTTGCCGGGGATGAGATCGTAGAGGGATTCCCAGTTGCCGATGTCGGCCCACCTGAAATGGCTCGGATAGAGCCATGCCTTTTCCGTCTTTTCCATGACGCCGTAGTCAATGGAGATTTTGAGGCAGTCGGTATAGGCCTTTTCCACAAATTCTCGCTCCACGCGGCTTCCGAGGGCATTTTCCCAGCCGGTAAACAGATGTGCGACTTCAGGAAGATAACGCTCGAGTTCTTCGCGGATGGTTTCGGCTTTCCATACGAAAATACCGGAATTCCAGAAAAATTCACCGCTGTTTACGAACACCTTTGCAAGTTCTATATCCGGCTTCTCCGTGAATGTCTTGACCTTGACGGCTTCGTTGTCCTTGATTTTGTATCGTCCGCCGCTGACCTGAATATAGCCGTAATTCGGATCCGGCCTCGTAGGAATGACTCCGAGAGTCATAAGGATGTCTTTCCCGGCGGTATAATCCAGTGCGTTTTTCACATCTTCCACGAACACATCTTCGTCAGGAATGAAATGGTCCGCAGGAGTCACGGCCATCACTGCTTCGGGATTGCGTTTGAGCAATGCGTATGTGGCATATGCGATACATGGAGCAGTATCCCGGCTGTAAGGTTCGAGAAGGATGTTTTCATTTTCGATTTGCGGCAGCTGCTCTTTGACAAGGTCTTTGAACCGGTCGCCGGTCACCACTATTATATTTTCCTGCGGAACAATCCTTGAAAACCGCTCGAAAACATTCTGAAGAAAGGTTTTCCCGGTATTTCCGATTTCAAGGAACTGTTTCGGCCTGTTGCTTTTGCTCATGGGCCAGAATCTTGTTCCGGCACCTCCGGCCATTATTACACAGTAGAAATTATGGTTCATATCTGTAATTCTTTATCTGTCAGTTTTTTATACGAACATCGGGATATAGGCGTCGGGAATGTATCTGACGTCAGCCCCGAATCCGTTGAAAACCACCGATGCGGCGTCGAAATGGCATTCTTCTTCGATGTTTTTCATCTTGAGGTATCTTCCTGCCGCAGCTGCGATTCTTTTTATTTTGGTGCTTCCGATACTTTCCTCGGGCAGTATGTCCTCCCCGGTTTTCCTGCTTTTGACCTCTACGAAATGGATTCCGTCTGCAGCCTCCGTTATCAGGTCGATTTCCAAATGTCCGCTTCTCCAGTTCCTTTCGAGGACGGTGTGCCCTCGTCCGATAAGGAATGCGGCGACTTCATCTTCTCCGAACTTTCCTAATTTTGCGTTGTAATGTTTGTTATCAGCCATTTCCCGTCAAGCAGCTTCAGGTCTGCCGTTTTGATTTTACTGAGGTTTTTCCCGACATTGATTCTGAATACCGCATTTCCGCTGTCATCCGCTGTCAGATTCTGTTCGAGGAAAGAGATGTCGGCTTTGGCAAGGGCAGAGGAGGCGAGATTCAGGATTGAGGAGTCGGAGCGTGCCGCCTTGTCCCGTATTTTCCTGTAATTTTCGATATATCCTTCCATTGCAGCCGTATCGCAGACCGATGCCGCTTCGTCCCAGTTCCCTTCGGACAATGCCGAATAAAATGCCTTGACGCTGTCTTTCTGAGCCGAGAATATCTTCGTCTCCTCGTCATGTGTAACCCACAGAGCCACCAATGCGCCCACGCCTCCGATGGCGATGAGGATAAAAATATTAAGTATAAATTTCTTCATAATGAATCCATTGGTTTTCAATCAAAAGTCACTACCGTGACACCAGAACCTCCGAACTGGATATGTTCGTCCTTTGCGGAAGCCACTCCGGGTATGGTGCGGAGATATTTCTGGATTTCCTCATGCAGGACTCCCGTGCCTTTCCCGTGTATTATTCTTACACTCGGTACATTCAGCATGATGGCATCGTCGATATATCTTGCTACCTTGTCCATGGCGTCATTCAGCCGCTCGCCTCTTACATCAAGTTCCGTGCTGAAATTCAATTTTCGCTCTGTAATCGACGCGCTTATGTTGACGGAGGATTTTTTCACAGCCGTATCCTTCACTGCATCACGGAATTCATTTGACGTGATTCTTTCAACTTTGTCGGGGGATATCTTGCTGCTGATATTGCCGATATTGACGATTATGGTTTTGGCTGACACCTTGGCCACCTCTCCTACCATTCCGTTGTCCTTTATACGGACTTTTTCTCCCGGAGCGAGCGGGGCGTTGCGGAATTCCTCCAAACGGCGTTGTTCGGCTTCCTTTTCCTCTATCTCCTTGCGGGTCCGCTCGTCGGCCCGTCTGGCTTTCCGGAGTTTTTCCCTTTCCTTGCGGGCGTCTATCTGGCGTATTTTTTTCTCGATGTAGTCGTCTTTTTCCTTCTGCTCCTGCTCCTTGCGCTTGGACAGGGCGGAAACGAAGTTCTGCAGTTCGGTGCGGGCTTCTTTCGTGATGTTTTTTTCGGCCTGCGCCTCCTTTATTGTCCGGATGGTGCTTTCCACCTGCCTGTTGGCGTTCCGGATGATTTCTTCTGCTTCGGTTTTTGCCTTGTCGAGTATGTCCTGTCTGAGCTTTTTGATTTCGTTCAGCTCTTTCTGGTATTTGTCGGTAATGGTCTCCAAGGTTTTGTCCGTATGGCGGATTCTTTCCAATTTCTCGTCCAAAGCCCTGCGGTTCCTGGCGATTTTCCTCAGATTCCGTTCAATGCCTACGAATTCTTCTCCGGCACGCTGTTCCGCATCCTTGATGATGTTTTCGGGCAATCCCATTTTCCGTGCCAATTCGAATGCGAAAGAGTTTCCAGGCAATCCGATTTCGAGTTTGAACAACGGTGCTATGTTCTTGACGTCAAACATCATCGCTCCGTTGACTACTCCCGTGTTGTTGGATGCATAGAGTTTGAGGTTGGTGTAATGCGTGGTAATGACTCCGTACACTCCTCTGCGGTCCATTTCCGCAAGTATGGCTTCGGCAATCGCTCCTCCTGCCGCCGGTTCCGTACCTGACCCGAATTCGTCGATCAGGACCAATGTCCGGGAATCAGCTTCCGAAAGCATTTTCTTCATGTCGGCGAGGAAGGAGCTGTATGTGCTCAGGTCGTTGTCAAGGGACTGGTCGTCGCCGATGTTTACCATTATACGGTCGAATACGGGCATTTCCGACGTTTCGGAAGTCGGTATAAGCATTCCCCACTGGAACATGTATTGCAGAAGGCCTGCAGTCTTCAGGCATACGGATTTGCCCCCTGCGTTCGGTCCGGAAATCAGCAGGATGTGCTTTTGGCTGTCCAATGTCAGGGTCAGGGGCACAATTTCCTTTTTCTCCCGTTTCAGGGCCTTTTCGAGAATCGGATGCCTGGCTTTTCTGAGGTTCATTTCCCCGTTGTCGGAAATTATCGGCATTCCGGCGATCATGTCCAATGCGACATTGGCCTTGGCTACGAGAAAATCGATTTCTCCCAAATATTCTGCAGCAGTCAGCAGATCCGGAATATACGGTCTCAGAAATTCCGAAAATTCAGTCAGAATCCGTAGGATTTCACGTCCTTCGGCGAATTTCAGTTCTTTTGTCCTGTTGTCGAGTTCGACGATTTCCGCCGGTTCGATGAAGACGGTTTTCCCTGAAGCGGACTCGTCATAGACGAATCCGGGAATCTTTTTCTTGTTGGATGCCGACACCGGAATGAGCATTTTCCCGTCTCTTATGGAAATTCCTGCGTCGCTGTCTGCAATCCCTTCTTCCTGAGCATGTTTCAGAATGCTTTGAATGCGACGGGATATGGCTCCTTCGGTTTCCTTGAGAGATTTCCGGATGGCGTAAAGTTCGTCAGATGCCGTGTCTTTCACCTCTCCGAACCTGTCCAATATGGTATCTATGCGTCTTCTGATTTCGGGGAAGTGCATTATGTCCTGGCTCATCCGCTTGAGATTGGGATAAATGCCGTCGCGGATATCCTCGAAAAACCCGGTCACCTTTTCGAGTGTTCCGAGCATGGTTTTCAGTTTCCTGAGGGAAAGCAGGTCAATGCTTGCGGTAGGTCGTTCCACAAGCCTGAGGAAGTCTATGCAGTCTATGTAACCGTTGGTGGGAAAACTGTCTTCGAACATTACGATGAGACGCATTTCATCGGTCAGAAGCAGCCTTTTGCGGATTTCTTCGGGATTTGTGGAAAATGTCTCCGTCGCAGTCCTGTCGGATGCGTATGTCGTGGAGCATCTGTCCGCAATCATTTTCCGTACACGGTCGAATCCTAATTTTTCTTCTATTCGCACATCAAAATTTTCAGCCACGGTTTACTTCTCCTATTCTTTTTCGAAAGAGTCGTTCAACAGTAATTTCAATTCATTGATGTTGTTGATAGGCGTTACATTTCCCCCTTTGACAAATGAAATCTGTCCGGTTTCTTCCGAGACCACTATCACGTCTGCATCGGTGTTTTCGGTAATTCCGATAGCCGCCTTGTGCCTCATGCCGTAATGGGCCGGAATGTCGGTCTTGTCCGTAATCGGAAGCGTACATCTTGCCGCGATGATATGGTTGTTGCTCATGATTACGGCCCCGTCATGGAGCGGGGAGTTCTTGAAGAACAGATTCATTATCAGCCTTCTGTTGATGTTGGCATCGATTCTGTCCCCGGTTTCTACTATATAGTCGAGGGAAGTATTGTGCGGAATGACTATCAGTGCTCCGGTTTTCTGTTCCGACATGGCCCTGCATGCTTCCGTGATTTCCTGGACGGCTGCAGAACCCATTTTCCCTCTGTTCCTGCCGAGCAGTTTTCCGAGGAAGCCCCCTTTCCCGGCTTTCATGAGATAGTTGTTTCCGAAAGTAATCAGAAAGCGGCGGATTTCCGGCTGGAAAATGATAATCAGTGCGATAACGCCGACGTCAAGCAGCTGTCCCAGAATCCCCGACATCAGTTTCATGTTGAAAACCCCGACGATGAAGCGGAGGACATACAGGGAAATAATCGCTACGAATATACTCATGGCGGACGAGCCTCGTATCCATCTGAAAACCACGAAGATGATGAGTGCTACCAGAAGGATGTCGAGGATGTCGATAAACGACAACCGCAAAAATCCGAATATGTTCAACAGTATCAACAACCCGATTTTTTTGCAAATATAGCGATTAAGCGAGTACAAAGGCAAATATATTTGACTTTGTCGAGCGAGAGCTATATGTGGGCACGGAGTGACCAAATATACTTAGAAGCCGAGAGCAATGCAAGTTTACTTGCAATTGCCGAGGCGCAACAGTATAAATGGCCGAAGGCCAAATTGGCGATTAAGCGAGAACAAAGGAAATTTTTCCTTTGTCGAGCGGGAGCTATATGTGGGCACGGAGTGGCCAAATATACGCAGAAACTGAGAGCAAAGGAAATTTATTTAACGTGAGTTCAATGAAAAGTAATTAAAACAAAGTCAATTGATTAGAGTCAACTGTTGGACAGCGTTCTACAGCAATCATCGGTTTCTT
>CALURT010000006.1 GCA_944323245.1 uncultured Bacteroidales bacterium | reverse complement strand
TTCATCAAACTACTCATAATTTTATATATTTCAATTACTTATCCGTGATTTTACCAACCATTTTGTGCATCATTACCCGGGAAGTCGCCGTCGTTGTCGGTTTCATAGATCCATCCGCTCCCTGCCAATGCAGAGTTCATGGCCGTCATTGCCGATGCCCAGCCGCTTTCGTCTGTCACTTTTACGGCATTTCGTCAGTACCCCTCCGGCAATTGCCCCGGCGCAACCGTCGGCTACGGTTATGATAATGCCTGCAGCTGCAATAATTGCCACGGGGCGTAAAACGCCTCAGGCGCAATTCAACGGTTGTCATCATTGTCTTTTGGTTTTTAATATACGGTTTATTCCAATTTATGGATGGCGAGGCCGCTGCGGAGTTTCGGCTCGAACCATGTGGTTTTCGGAGGCATGATGTTGCCTGAATCGGCTATGTCCGTCAGCTGCTTCATGGACACCGGGTAAAGGGCGAAAGCCACGGCCATCTCGCCGCTGTCAACCCTGTCGGACAGTGCCTTGAGGCCGCGGATTCCTCCGACGAAATCTATCCTTTTGTCCGTCCGCAGATCCTTGATGCCGAGAATCCTGTCCAAGACCAAATCGGACAATATCGTCACGTCCAATACCCCGATAGGGTCGGAATCGTCATACCTTCCCGGTTTGGCCGTGAGAGCGTACCATTTCCCGTCAAGATACATCGAAAATTCGTGCAGTTTTCCCGGCCGGTATATCTCCGATCCTTTTTCAGTTACAGTGAAATCCTCCGAGAGCCTTGCAAGGAATCCGTCCGGAGACAGCCCGTTCAGGTCTTTGACCACACGGTTGTAGTCTATGATATTGAGCTGGCTGACAGGGAATGCCACGGCCATGAAGTAATTGTATTCCTCGTCGCCGGTGTGGGCAGGATTGGCCTCTTTTTTCTCTGCTCCCACTCTTGCTGCAGCAGCGGTCCTGTGATGTCCGTCGGCCACGTAGAATGCATGAATCCTTTCGAATCCGTCGGTAATGGCCGCAATGTCGCCCTCATCCCCGATTACCCAGAATTTATGCCCGACACCGTCATCGGAGACGAAATCGTATTCGGGTTCCGATTGTACGTATTTGTCCACTATCGCATCGATTGCCTTGTCGTCGGGATAGGCGAAAAAGACAGGCTCGATATTGGCATTCTGGATTCTGACATGGATCATCCTGTCGTCCTCCTTTTCCTTCCTTGTCAGCTCGTGTTTCTTGATTTTTCCTTCCGCATAGTCGTCAGTGTGCGCACATAGGACAAGCCCGTACTGCGTCCGTCCGTCCATCGTCTGGGCATAGATGTAATATTGCGGTTTGGAGTCCTGTACGAGCCAGCCTTTTTCCTGCCAGAGCCTGAAATTCTCCACAGCCTTGTCATAGACCCGGCTGTCGTGCTCGTCGATGAGCGGATGGAAATCTATTTCCGGCCTTGTGATGTGCAGCAGGGACTTTTCAGAGGCTTCCGCCTGCGCTTCGGATGAATTGAGGACGTCGTAAGGTCTTGATGCGACTTCCTTTACAAGACTTTGCGGCGGACGGACCGCCGCAAAGGGTTTGACACGTACCATGGTGATTCTATTTGTTTACTTGGAATTTGGTGTTGCCTGTGGCAAAAAAGTCCGCGATCTGGCTTGCGGCGGCGAGTCCGGCGTTGATATTCGCTTCCGCCGTCTCGGCTCCCATTTTCTTAGGGGTGGCGAAAACCCTGCGTCCGAATTTCTCGTTCAGTTCCGCCTGATTGTTTGCCGCAATGTCCGTGATATATTTAAGATCCGGCCTGTCGGACAGGACTTTCTCGAGTTCCACTTCGTTTATGACCTCCTTGCGGGCCGTATTGACCACGCAGCCTCCTGCCGGCATTGCGGAAATGAGGTCGTATCCGATGGAGCCTTTGGTCTCCGGTGTCGCCGGTATATGGACTGAAATGAAATTGCATTCCCCGTACATCTGCTCCAACGATGCGGCCGGTTCCACTCCTTCCTTTTCCATGACATCCGCAGGTACGAACGGGTCGAAGGCCATCACCTTCATGCCGAGGGCCATGGCCTTTTCAGCCACGAGCCTGCCGACGTTTCCGTAAGCGTGTATTCCCACCTTCTTCCCCTTGATTTCAGAGCCTGTACCCGGGGTGAACTGGTTGCGGGACATGAATATCATCATGGCGATGGCAAGTTCAGCCACGGCGTTGGAATTCTGACCCGGCGTATTCATCACCACGATGCCTCTTGCCGAGCATGCCGCAAGGTCGATATTGTCATATCCGGCTCCTGCACGGACTACGATTTTCAGTTTTCCTGCTGCGGCCACCACATCGGCAGTGACCTTGTCCGAACGGACAATAAGCGCATCGGCGTCAGCTACCGCTTCGATGAGTTTGTCCGGGGACGGATATTTTTCGAGCATGGCGATTTCATGGCCGGCTTCCGTTACTATTTTCCTGATGCCGTTTACCGCAGCGGCAGCGAACGGCTTTTCTGTGGCTACAAGTACTTTCATGACCGTTATTTTTTAAGGGATTCGAATTCCTGCATGCAATCTATGAGCGCCTGTACGCTTTCAACAGGGCAGGCATTGTATATTGAGGCTCTGAAACCTCCTACGGAACGGTGGCCCTTGATTCCGGCCATTCCCTTGCCTTTGGTAAACTCCAAGAATTCGTCCTGAAGGGCCTCATATCCCGGTGCCATGACGAAGCATACGTTCATGTCGGAACGGTCTTCCTTGGCGGCGGTGCCGACGAAGAGCGGATTGCGGTCGATTTCGGCATAAAGCATGTCGGCCTTTTTCCTGTTGATTTTGTGTATTTCCTCTACTCCGCCTATGCCTTTCAGCCATTTCAGCGTTTCATACATGACGTATATCGGGAATACCGGAGGCGTGTTGAACATGGAGCCTCCGTCGATGAATACCCTGTAGTCGAGCATGGACGGAATGTGTCTCGATACCTTGCCGAGAAGATCCTTGCGGACAATGGCGAATGCCACACCTGCCGGGCCGACGTTTTTCTGTGCACCTCCGTAAATCACGGCATATTTGCCCACGTCCACCGGCCTGCTCATGATGTCAGAAGACATGTCGGCAATCAAAGGTACCGGACTGTCGATGTCTTCCTTGATTTCCGTACCGTAAATCGTGTTGTTCGAAGTGATGTGGAAATAGTCTATATCTGTCGGAATCACATAGTCTTTGGGGATGTAACTGTATGTGGAATCCGCTGACGAGGCCACGGCGAACGCTTCACCGATGCCTTTTGCTTCCTTCAATGCCTTTTTCGCCCATACGCCTGTCTCCAAATAACCTGCCTTGGTCTCAAGGAAGTTCATCGGGACGCAGAGGAACTGAAGGCTTGCACCGCCTCCCATGAAAATCACTTCATGCGTGTCCGGAATGTGCAGCAGTTCTTTCCACAATGCCCTGCATTCGTCCATTACTGCGCTCCACTCTTTCGATCTGTGGGATACGCTGATGACGGGCATTCCTGTCCCTCTAAAATCTTTCAGAGCCTCGATGGCATTCTTTACCGCCTGTTCCGGGAGTACGCACGGGCCGGCGTTGAAATTATGGACCTTTTTCATCTTTTATTTGTTTTTAATCCGTTAAATATAATAATGATTTCCTTAAAACAGTGCTTTTATGTCCGACTTCTTTTCGCAGTAATGGCACAGAAGCGAAATTTCACCCTTCTCTTCGCTGACGGAGAATCTGGTCGGCACAGGCTGGTGGTTGGTGATGCATTTCGGGTTCATGCAGCGGGCGATTCCTTCGATTTCCGCAGGCATTTCCAGTTTTTTCTTTTCGACTACATGAAAGTCACGGATAATGTTTACCGTACCTTTCGGGGCTATCAGGGCCAATTTGTTGAGTTCCTCGTCCTTGAAGAATCTGTCGGCAATCTTGATGATGCCTTTTTTGCCGTACATGCGGCTGTTGAGGTTTATGCCGATGGTTATCTGGCTGTTTATGTCCTTGAGCCCGAGTATGTCGAGGGCCTTGTAGACATTTTCCGCTGGAATGTGGTCGAGTACTGTCCCGTTTTCCAATGCGCTTACTATCAGTTCTTTGCGAGTGTGTTCCATGTTGTTTTCCTTATCTGTAGCCCAAAAGATATGCAATGATTGCCATTCTGACGTACAGGCCGTTTTCCGCCTGTTTGAAATAATATGCGTAAGGAGTGTCGTCCACGTCCTGGTCTATCTCCCCGACACGTGGCAGAGGATGGAGTATCTTCATGTTTTTCTTGACATTCCCGAGCATCGACGCTTCGAGTCTGTACACATCCTTGACCTTTTCGTATTCCATCGGGTCTGTGAATCTTTCCTGCTGCACACGAGTCATGTAAAGTATGTCGCAGTCGTCGAGATGTTCTTCCAATGATGTCGTTTCCGTGAATCCGATACCTTTTTCCGTAAGGAAATCCTTGTATTCCGCCGGCATTTTCAACTCGTCAGGGGCGGTGAATATGAAACTCGGATTGAAGTGGGACATGGCCTGAAGAAGGGAATGGGTTGTCCTTCCGTATTTGAGGTCTCCGACCATGTTTATGGTAAGGTTTTCAAGCGTACCCTGTGTCTTCTGTATCGAATACAGGTCAAGCAGAGTCTGTGACGGATGCTGGTTGGCTCCGTCTCCGGCATTTACGACAGGCACGGAGGCCACTTCGGATGCGTATCTCGAACTGCCTTCCAGCGGATGCCTCATGATGATCATGTCCACGTAGTTGGATACCATCTTGATGGTGTCTTTCAGCGTTTCGCCCTTGCTGACACTCGTATTCGTCGCGTCAGAAAAGCCTATGACCTTGGCCCCCAATCTGTTGACCGCAGTCTCGAAACTCAGTCTCGTCCGAGTGGACGGTTCGAAGAATATGCAGGCGATAACTTTCCCGTCAAGTATTTTCTGCGAGCGGTTCTGCTCGAATTCCTTGGCGGTTTCCAATACGTGGAGGATTTCTTCCTTGCTGAAATCCCCGATTGAAATCAGACTTTTTCTGTTCATTTATAATAATGGGTTTAATTCCGTTTTGTCTCTGCCGTCTTTGTTTCTGCTGTCATTGTCTCTGCCGTCATTCAGGCCGGTCCAAAGCCTGCAATACGGCTATGTTTTTCATCCGTTCAATGAACGTCTCCTCAAGAGTCAGCCGTACGGATGTCTCAAGGGTGCATGACATCCCGAAATCCTGATTCACCGGCGTCAGGCCGATATCCTTGAGCGTTTTCATGACGTCGTTCATGGCCATGTACCCGAACGAGAGCCTGTATCTGACCGACGCAGTCTTCCCGATGATTTCCGCATGGGCCAAGGCATCGGCCGCAGCCTTCCTGTATGCCCTGATAAGCCCCGGTATGCCGAGCTTGATACCGCCGAAATACCTGACAACCACGATCAGCACGTCACTGAGTCCGGCCGAATCTATCTGCCCGAGAATCGGCCTGCCTGCCGAAGAAGACGGCTCTCCGTCGTCGTTCGCCCTGAATATGTTCCCTTTGTATCCGAGACGGTAAGCGTAGCAGTGATGGCGGGCGTCATGGTATTCCTTTTTCAGTCCGGAGACTATTTTTTTTATCTCATCTTCCGTTTCTACCGGATATGCAAGGGCGATGAATCTGCTGCCATTGTCCTTGTACAATCCTTCTGACGGAGATGAGATACTTCTGTATGTGTCTTCTGCTCGAGTTTCCGGGTCGTTCATACGCTTCCAAAATTAGCGTTTTTTAGAATAATTTGCAACGGCAACGAAATATTTTGTACCTTTAGCACCGCTTTTAAAACTTAGTTATGAACGGAGGCGCAATGGTATTGAAGTATAGAGCATCCCTACCCGGGATAAAGGGTTTCGCGAGAATGTATGAGGTAAAGGATTGTACGACACTTTATTCGTTTCACAAGCAGATGAGGGCCGACATGGATTTCCCTCAGGATCAGATGGTGCTTTTCAAGGCTTTCGATGCCGACGGGGCTGTCAAGGCGAGGTACGGTATCTTCGATCTCGGGGCAGGTACTATCGACTCGGTCACGATAGGGGATACAATCCGGTCCGGAGTGACGTCGTTCCTTTATTTTTATGATACGACCAACGGCAAAAGCATTATTCTGACCTGCGAAGGGGAGACAGAGGCCCGTCCGGATGTCGTGTATCCGCTTCTTGTGGAGACCAAAGGTCCGAATCCGATCGAATTCGAGAACGGTTATGTCGCATTCGAGGATTTGCCGGATGACAAGAAAAGGATTCCGACGGATGACGATCCTGCGGACGACGACGATGATGAAGATGACGACGATACCGTTGACGGGGAGGGCGAGGAAATTTACGACGAGAACGAGGATGATGACCTTTGATTCCATCCCGTTCCGGGCAAATTGCCTCCGGCGGTTATGAAACGGAAACTTTTGCTGATATTGGGGCCTACTGCCGTAGGCAAGACCGATTTCAGTATTTCCGAAGCCCTGAAATATTCTTCTCCGGTAATTTCGTGCGATTCGAGACAGATTTACAGGGAGATGACCATAGGTACGGCCGTCCCGTCTCCGGAACAATTGGCCGCTGTCAGACATTATTTCATTCATTCACATTCGGTTACCGTGCCTTATACGGCCGGAAAATATGAAATCGAAGCCATGAGTCTGATCGAGTCTCTTTTCGAGGAAGGGCATGAAACTCTTGTAATGGCAGGCGGTTCGGGCTTTTATGCGGATGCCGTATGCCATGGTCTCGATGATTTTCCTGAAGCCGATGCGGAACTGAGGGCTTCCCTTATGGAGCGGTTGAAGAACGAAGGGGTGGAGTCCCTGCGTTTTGAGTTGGCCCGGCTCGACCCTGAAAGTTATCATGCGATAGATATTGACAACGGGCAACGTGTCGTGAGGGCTCTTGAGGTCTGCATCATGACGGGCAGGCCGTTTTCGTCATTCAAGACGGGAGTCAGAAAAAAACGGGATTTCGAGATTGAGAAAATCCTGCTTACGAGATCCCGGGATGTTCTCTATGACAGAATCAACAGGAGAGTGCTCGACATGATTGATGCCGGTCTTGTGGACGAAGTGCGTTCGCTCGGGAAATACCGCCATCTTCCGGCCTTGCAGACGGTGGGCTATAAGGAAATCTTCGACTATTTGGACGGGAATATCACTTTGGACAGGGCAGTGGAGCTGATTCAGCGCAACACGAGGCGTTATGCCAAGAAGCAATTGTCCTACTGGGGCCGGGATCCGGAAATCAAATATAAGGAACTGTAATGTTCCTGTCATTCCGACCGAGCGTAGCGAGTGGAGGGATCTGCTGCACAGCCTCACCTTTCATCGAAAGAGGAATGGAAAACCGCTCATGCTATCGAAAACGCAGTCGCTGCCTTTTCCATTCCTCTTTTCTTTGTTCAAACGCCGGCTCATCCCGAATGCTTTCTTGTCACCTCGAGCGGCAGTCGAGAGGTCTGATAGCAAAGGCAGATTCCTCGACTCCGGTCCTCCGGACCTCCGCTCGGAATGACAGTGCGTTGTCAACCTTTTTTATGTCTGAACAGATAAACTACGCTCAACATGTAATAACGTCCGTAGGTCGGCTTCCACACCTGCTTGAAATAGTTGCTCGTGGATGCTGTCGTGTAGGAACTTCCCCGGTTCAGAAGGTCCATTGCCGACAGCGACACCTTGAGCGTGTTCTGCAGAAAATAACACCATATCGAACATTTCAGCCGGAGCACGTTGTTGTCCGTACCCGCTCCCGACAGGTACTTGAAATACGAGTCTTCGGCAACAGCATGGACATACATTCCGAACGGGAACTTATAGGTCGCATACAGCCCTCCCCCGATCTGCCACCCCGACGTGATGTGCTGGCTTGACGTGTTGTCCGAATTGAACCAGTATATCCGCGGTCTCATAGTGAAGGAAAATCCTCCCGGACGCCACTGCACTCTCCCCGTTATACCGGCTCTTGCCGTGACCATCGTAGAAAGGCTCTCCCCGACATACTGCGGAGCCGTCTCGAAGTAGCCCTCCGGAGCGACATGCATTGTCAGCTTCGCTTTCCGGAACATCGTCGAGAACGGCAGGCTCGCATTCGCCCTCCATACTCCCTCTCCCGTGTTGGCATAGGTGTAGAGCATCGATCCGGCCTTGACGTCATACCCTCCGTAGTCTTCGATATGTGTATCCTGCGTGAAGTACCTGCTCCGCGAGACGATGCTGTTCGCAACATATGTCGCCCCTGCTTTGTACATCAGCGTCAGCCCGGTCTTCATGTTCCTGTATATCATTCCGCTAAATTTCGCTTCCGTAGAATACACCTGCTTCAGGTCCGGATTACCAGCTGTCAACACCATCGGGTTGCTGTCGTCTATCCTCTCCCTCGTCTGCTGCAACGACGGCTGGGTCGCACTGCACGATATGGAAAAATTGTGCATCCCGTAACGGATCCCGAATGCAGGCTCCACCTTCGTGTAGCCCCTGTCGTAGCTGACCGCTTCCGGAAACCTCTCGTCGTCTGTCTGTGTTACCCTGCCGCCCTTGACTCCGAGATTCATCGACACCTTGCGCAGGTCCATCGTCAACCCGAGGGCCACGTCGTTCGTCATCATGTTCCAGTCGTAGTCGTAGGAACTGGCCATGTAAAGGGCGGGATCCGCCGGATTGTCCAGAAAGTCGTATGTCATCTGGCGGCGTCTGGTCTTGTCGTAATGGAAGGTGTATCCTATGGTGCCCGACAGGGACATCCTGTCGTTGTTCACAAGATAGCTCTGCACCGAGGCCTGAGCGTACGCCATGAAGCCCTTCCCTATGCCGTCCGTCTGGAGCTGTCTTCTCGTGAACGATGAGGCGAGGGTGTCCGTGTCCCATGAGAGGCTGTTGTTCGAATACATCGTCGCATGAAGGGATACGGACGGTATGAACTTGCTGTTGTCCGTTTTGGACCATTGGATATACGTCTCTATTTCATAGTTCCTCCCGTCGGAGCCGGTGTCCTGAAACTGGCTCCTGTCTGCCTCACCTTCCGTCCGGTTCAGCGTGGAGGACAAGGATCTGTTCCTGGACTCGGAGATTGCTCCACTTACGGAGATGCTTATATCCTCTATTTTCGTGTCTTTCAGATCCAATGATGCCAGGAAATTATGGCTGATCGAGGTGGAAGAATTGGACAGGGAGTCCTCGTAGGACATGTACGGGATGCCGTCCCCCGGAAAATACTCCGTGAGCGATTCGGTGATGCTGCGGCTGTATTGCCTGTCCAACCTATACATTATTCCTACATTGTTGCCATATTCCCTGTCTTTCCAGTATTTGTCAAAATTAATTTTAGCTCCGGCAAACTCATCGTATGAAGAGAAGGAGGGCTGTAAATCAAATTCCCCGACGGAATTGATTCCTCCCGTACCTCCTATATTCATGCGGTTTCCATTCATTGAATTGTTCATATCGGCTTTTGCCGACATGGTCAGCATCTCGGAATAAAAATCCAGCTTGGCGTACCCGTCGTATCTCGGCTGGATTTTCCCGTCCCGGTCCTTCGCCTCATCTGCTCCGGCACTGGCTGACAGCAGTATGCTCGCAAGCGACAGTATCGGGTCCTTGGTCTTGATGTCCAATACACGCTCCTTCCGGCTGACCTTCACACCTTTGTGGCGGGCCTCAGCTGTCTGCTGGTCATACACCCGCACCTGGGTCACCTCGTCAGCATACAACGCCCCGAACGCCGTCACGGGATTGTTCCCGAAGATCTGCACCCCGTTGACGTAGGTTCTCGCAACACGTTCCCCGTTGACCGTTATCGTCTCTCCAGACACCTCGAAGCCCGGAAGCTGCCGGATGATCTCCAACGCAGAGTCCCATTCATTCGTCGGGACAGCCGCTGCATAATATATCGTCGTGTCCTGCAGGATGCGCATCAGAGGGACTTCCGCCGTCACTTTCGACTCCTCTATCTCCCTCACCTTTTCCTTCAGCGTGAAATATATCACATTGTCGCCCGCTACGAGGTCGTATATACCCTCTTCAGTATTGTATGACAGGTGCGAGATCTTAAGGTAGACCTTCCCCGGTCGAAGGTCCGTGAACGAAAAAGTGTCGTCGTTGCAGACCACGTATGAGGTGTCTAATTTCCCCGACTTTTCCTGCACGAGCATCGCCGTGGCTTTCTGGAAATAGACATTGTCGAACCCCGCAGTCTGGAACTTCGGCTGCGGGCGTTTCAGGATACCGTGCACGTTCGCCAGACTGTCCTTCTTCTCCGCAGCCCCTGCCGGCACCCCCGCCGCAATAAGAAATACAATCAGTGCCATAAACACTGATTTGGCAAATGTAAGTATTTTCATGGTCAATCGGGGATTCAAACCGGTTATCGTTTTATAGTTTTCTGTGGAAGGTAAAGTTATGAATAACTTTCAGAATATCAAACTTCCCGAATCTTTTTCCGGAAATTTATCCTTACGGACTGATTGGCGGGGAAAGGAGCCGGCGCACTTTTGTCATTCCGACCGAGCGTAGTGAGTGGAGGAACCTGCAGTCCAATAGGGCAGATGGTTCGGCTTCGGACTGCGTCCTACGCTCACCATGACAGAGAGGCTTTGCTCACCATGACAGAGAGGCTGCACTCCATGGCGAGAGGCTGCCGCTATGACAAAAAAAGGATGACTGTGTGCCATCCTCTTTTTTGATTAGAACGGAAGGTCGTCTTCTTCCTGTCCGCTCTGCTCAGGAGCCGTATATCCGTGCCCCGTACTTGCGGCCTCTGCCGGATTCGGGGAATATCCCGGGCCTGTCCCCTCTGCTTTCGTAGGGGCGAATTCAGCCGTGTACCCTTCTCCGGAAGCAGGATTTTCGGATTCGATTTTCCACGCCCTCAAGTCCGTGTACCATCTTCCGTTGTACTCTCTGCTCGATGGATTGAAAGATACCTTGACCTTGTCCCCGATCTGGTGCTTTTCCAGATCCTTGACCTTGTCGGCTCCCCATACGTTGAAGCATACCTGTGAAGGGTAATTGCCCTCCTGATATTCTACGACGAATTCCTGTTTGGACCATTCGCCGCGCTGGGATGTCCCGCTCTGGACATTCAGTTTCCTGATGATTTTACCTTCTATTTCCAATGACATGTCGGGAATTATTTGGTTTTCTTGTCTTTTTCGGTTTCCTTAGGTATGAATTTGTTTACTTTGTCCAACTTGATGTTGAAGATAAGCGTTGAGTTCGGCTTGAGCCTTCCGCCTTCGCCGTAGGCAAGGTCTTCAGGAATGAAAAGGTCGATTTCACCGCCTTCGCCTATGAGCTGGATACCTTCCTGCCATCCTTTGATGACACGGTTCATAATGAGTCTTACAGGCTCTTTTTCAGGGTCGGTGGCGTCGAACTCAGTACCGTCAATGTAAGTGCCTTTGTAGTGTACATATACAGTATCCTGAGGACCCGGTTTCGTCTCGGCGTTTCCGTCAGTGATGATTCTGTACTGGAGACCGCTTTCGGTGACTACCACGCCTGCATTCTGTTTGTTGGCTTCAAGGAACTTGTGTCCTTCCTGTTTGTTGTATTCGGCTTCATATTCACGCCTTGCGGAAAGGTAGCTGTTGAAAAGGGCGTTCATCTTGTCCGGTCCGATTTTGAACTGATCGTTGAATGCCGGATCATTCATGTTGCCTTCTGCCTTGATGAAAGCCATCATGCCTTCGCGGATTTTGTTATAGTTGAGGTCTTCGCCGAAGTTGTTGGCTTTGATGAAATATCCGAAATTGAGGCCTACGAGATAACTTACGGAGTCAGTGAGGGCCTTGTCCGGAAGTTCGACTGTCCTTGTGCTGCCGTCTTCGTTGGTAACGGTAAGAGCCGGCTGGTTGCTACAACTTGCAGCCACGAGCAAAGCGGCTGCTGCGACTGAAATGAATTTGAGTGTTTTCATAAAATTTATCGTATTTATTTGATTATTCTTTTCTATCCATGCCTTGTCGGCACATTCTGCAAATATCGTAAATTTATTTCATACGTTGTAATTTCGGACGCTTTTTTTGGCGTTTTTCCGGCAGTATCTGCTCAGGAGTGAGTGCAGGAGCGGTTCCCTTGCATGTCAGGGCCAATGCAGTCAGTCCGAGAACGGCGGCTGTAGCCGAGGTAAGCAGGATGCTTATTTTTCCCGTATCAATTATGGCCTGGGATGTAAAAGCGAGATTGTCCACGAAAATAGACATCGTGAAACCTATGCCTCCGAGCACTCCTATCGCCGCCAATTGCAGCCACGATACTCCGGCCGGCTTTGCAGCGAAGCCACATTTGATGCCGATGAAACTGAACAGGAATATGCCGATCGGTTTTCCGAACAGCAGTCCGAAGAATATACCGAGGCTTACGTCGGGAATCCCCTGCGAGGCGAATGTCCCGAAATCAAGGGCGACACCTGCATTGGCGAGGGCGAAGAGCGGCATGATGAAAAACGTGACCACCGGGTGCAGCCTGTGTTCGAACCTGTGCAGCAGCGGGTCTACGGCATAGATTTCCTGATGCATGCGGTGGATGATATGCTGCTGCTCCGGACTTGTAAGCACGTGCACTTCACGGGTGCTTGTCAGTCTGAATTTTTTCAGGAGGAAGGCTATTTTCGTGTGGAACCTCAGTTCGTTTATCGTGCCTTTCGACGGAATCATCATCGCCGTAAGTACTCCTGAAATCGTGGCGTGTATCCCGGACTTGTACATGCAATACCATAAGATGATTCCCGGAATGATGTACAGATACTTGTTTTTCAGTCCCGTACGGTTGAATATGAACATGACGGCAAGTATTATCGCCACATACAGAAGCCATGTCGTCTGAATGTCATGTATCGGGTAAAAGATGGCAAGGACGAGGATTGCGCCGAGGTCGTCGGCGATTGCCAATGCCGTCAGGAAAATTTTCAGGCCGCCGGGGACACGTTTCCCGAGCAATGCCAGTATGCCGATGGCGAAAGCAATGTCCGTGGCCATCGGGATGCCCCAGCCGTTGGCCGAATCGGGATTGTCATAATTGAAAGCCGTATAAATCAATGCCGGAACTATCATTCCTCCGATGGCGGCGGTTACGGGAAGGATTGCCCTTTTGAAGGAACTCAGCTGGCCGACAAGCATTTCCCGTTTTATCTCCAGACCCACCACGAAGAAGAAAATTGCCATCAGTGCGTCATTTATCCACAGCCTTAGGCTCATGTGAATGGAAAAGCCTCCCAATGTGAATCCTGCTTCGTTGTCCCAGATGTCGTCGAACCATCCTCCTCCCGGCACGGTAGCCATGATTACGGCGAATGCCGCACATATCAGCAGCAAGATGCCGGACATTGTCTCGTTCTGGAGGAAAGTATTGAATACGTGGAGGATGTCCCTGTTTCTGTGATTTTTCAGTTTTTGTTCCATGGGTGTTGCCGATTCCGGGTTTTCAGGTGTGATGCCGTTGATAATTATTGCTGATTGGCCAAATATAGCAATAAATCTTGAAAAAATTCATCCGTAAATTGCGGATTGCTGAAAAATAGTATTAACTTAGATGGACCAAAACGAAATAATATGGGTATAACTTCGGCAGAACTGCATTCCAAACTTAAGGAATTCTTCGGTTTCGACACATTCAAGGGAGATCAGGAAAAAATCATAACGCATCTTGTAAACGGCAACGATGCTTTCGTCCTGATGCCTACCGGAGGCGGGAAATCGCTGTGCTACCAGCTCCCCGCCCTTGTTATGGAAGGTACGGCCATTGTGATTTCGCCGTTGATCGCCCTGATGAAGAATCAGGTGGACGCCATCCGGGGGTTTGTCTCCGGCAACGACGGCATCGCCCATTTCCTGAATTCGTCGTTGTCCAAGGCTCAGATTACCGAAGTTCAGGAAGACCTGCTGTCAGGAGCCACGAAACTCCTTTATGTGGCGCCGGAGTCTTTGACCAAGGCTGAGAATGTGGCGCTGCTGAAGGAAATCAGGATCTCGTTTTACGCAGTGGACGAAGCGCACTGTATTTCCGAATGGGGGCATGATTTCCGTCCGGAATACCGCAGGATCAGGGCTCTGATAGACGAAATAGGAAAGGCGCCGATCATCGCCCTCACGGCGACGGCCACCCCGAAAGTCCGGAGCGACATACAGAAGAATCTCGGAATCGCCGATGCGACGGTCTTCAAGTCGTCGTTCAACAGGCCGAATCTTTACTATGAAATCAGGGACAAGGTAGATCCGAAGCGGGACATCATCAAGTATATCAAGCAGCATCCCGGCGAATCCGGAATAGTGTATTGCCTAAGCAGGAAAAAGGTCACGGAATTGGCGGAGCTCTTCAATATAAACGGTATCAAGGCCTTGCCTTACCACGCCGGATTGGATGCCAAGACCCGTGCGGAAAATCAGGACAGGTTCCTGATGGAGGAAATAGACGTAATCGTGGCCACAATCGCTTTCGGAATGGGTATCGACAAGCCGGACGTGCGGTTCGTGATACATTATGATATTCCGAAAAGCATAGAAAGCTATTATCAGGAGACCGGAAGGGCAGGAAGAGACGGACGAGGCGGCGACTGCATCGCCTTTTACAGTTACAAGGATATCCAGAAACTCGAGAAATTCATGCAGGGCAAGCCTGTGGCCGAGCAGGAGATAGGGAAACAGCTCCTGTTGGAAACCGTGGCTTACGCCGAATCCAACCAGTGCCGGAGGAAGTTGCTGCTCAATTATTTCGGGGAGGATTATCCGGAGGACAACTGCGGGGCCTGCGACAACTGTCTTCATCCGAAGAAGAAATTCGACGGGCGGGAGGAGATGTCGCTTGTCATAGAACTCATAGAGTCCATGCCGGAGCATTTCAAGACGGAGCATCTCGCCAATATCCTTGCCGGAGAGACCAATGCCATGATAAAGTCATACAGGCACGATGAACTGGAGTTTTTCGGAGCTGGAAAGGAGCATACTGTCAAATTCTGGTGTGCCGTCATACATCAGGGCATCGTCCTGCATCTGCTGAACAAGGATATCGAGTCTTACGGACTGATAGATGTCACCGACAAGGGCCGGCAATTCATGGAAGCCCCGTATGAACTCATGCTGACGGAAGACAGGGATTTCGCCGAAGGCGAGGACGACGATGACGAAGCCGTACCGGCCAAAGGCGGCGGAGGCGGTGATCCCGTCCTGCTTGCCATGCTGAAGGATCTCCGGTCCGACATGTCCAAGAAACTGCACCTGCAGCCGTGGATTCTTTTCGGGGACGCTTCCCTTGAAGACATGTCCATTACCTATCCTGTCACATTGGAGGAACTGAAGAACTGTCAGGGCGTGGGTGACGGGAAAGCGAGGAAGTTCGGCAAGGAATTCATAGAGCTTATCGGCAGGTATGTGGAGGAAAATGAAATCGAGCGGCCGGATGATTTCATAGTCAAGTCTGTTGTCCACAAGTCGGCCAACAAGGTCTTCATCATCCAGAGCATAGACAGGAAACTGCCTTTCGAGGACATTGCGTCGGCGATAGGGAAAGAGATGGACGAACTTTTGGATGAAATAGAGGGCATCGTTTTCTCCGGTACCAAACTGAACATAGACTATTACATCGACCAGGTAGTGGACGAGGATGTCGTGGACGAGATTTATTCCTATTTCAAGGAGGAAGCGGAGTCGGATTCCTTGGATGCGGCCATGGAAGCCCTCGGACCTGATTACGATGAATCCGAGGTCCGTCTTGTCCGGCTTAAATTCATTTGCGAAGTGGCCAACTGACAGATTGCCGTCAGTGACATTGCGGAGGTATTTCCGGGTCAGATTTCAGAAAATACCGGCTTGCGGTTTTCGTAATGTACTGTGTATCCGAATCCGCAAGACTTCACGTATTCCTCGAAGTGTCTGAACTTGTCTCCTATCCGTTCAGGATTGTGCGAGTCTGAACCGATGCTTATGCCCTCTCCTCCGAATTCCCTGAATCTCGACAGGATGTTCCTGTCCAATACGGGAGTCCTTCCGTTGTAGTCCTGATATGTCTTGGTGTTGATTTCAATGGATTTGCCGTTTTCGGCAAGATATTTCAGGAGTGCGTCGAAAATGTCCGGGAAATCCTTGTATAGGATGCT
This sequence comes from uncultured Bacteroidales bacterium, assembly GCA_944323245.1. Lineage (GTDB taxonomy): Bacteria > Bacteroidota > Bacteroidia > Bacteroidales > UBA932 > Cryptobacteroides. The sequence goes on along the minus strand of CALURT010000006.1, from coordinate 95,155 downwards.
TGCCTGAGGGTATGGAGCGTATCGGGCCACATAGTCGAAGTGTCCCATTATGTCGAAATCCCCGAGTGCGGTCAGTTCTTCGTAAATCGTCTCCAAATAATGCCCGTAGGCCGTTTTCCAGTCTTTTCCGATATAATATCCTCCAAAAAACGGGTCCGTGTCGTCCAAATAGTGGATGGAGGCTATCACTTCGTCGAATGTACCTGCTGACAGGAATCCGCGGGACTGTTCCCTGCAGCTCTTGTACAGCCCGAGTTCCACCCCTTTGAAAATCCTGATGCCGGAAAGGGACGAAACCCTGTCGATTTCCTCCTGCTGTGCTTCAATGTCGAACACCTCCGGCACAAGGGCTTCGAATTCCGCTTTCATTTCCGGGACGAAGAAATCGCAGTGGTCGGTAAAACAGATGCCGGAAAGTCCTTTTTCCTGTGCAGCCTTTGCCGCACCTTCTATCGAAGCATGCGCACCGTCAAACGAAAACTGGCTGTGATTGTGGTTGTCGTACAGTTTCCCCATGTCAGCTGAGTCCTTCGATTTGTCCGTCCACCAAGTCTATCCTCAGGGCCTGCGGCGATTTCGGAAGTCCCGGCATTCTGATGATGTCGCCTGCGATGGCTACGATCATTTCGGCTCCGTAATTCACTACGACATCCTTGATTTCGAAATCGAAGCCCTCAGGCGCACCGTATTTTTTCGCATCCTGAGAGAACGAATACTGGGTCTTGGCGATGCAGACAGGGAAATTTCCTGCCCCGTCCTGTTCTGCAAGGGCGATTTTCCTGAGTGCGGTACTGCTGAAAGCGACATTCCCTGCTCCGTAGATTTTCCGGGCCACAGCAGTGATTTTATCCTTGACGGCCATATCGTCTCCGTATGTAAAGACAAGCGGGCCTGACGGTTTTTCTTCAATGATGCGCACCACCTGTTCCGCAAGGTCGGCGGCGCCTTCTCCTCCGCGGGCGTAGGCGTCATTTATTCCGAATTCGACACCCATTTCCCTGCAGTGTGTCCTGACGAGTTCTATTTCATCTTCCGTATCGGTGGCGAATCTGTTGAAGCAGACAAGGACAGTCTGGCCGAATCCCTGCAGATTCCTGATATGGCGGTCGAGATTCGCAAAACCGTTCCGCACGCCTTCCGGCGCAGGTTCCTTTATCTTGTCAAGAGAAATCCCTCCGTGCATTTTCAAGCCTTGCAAAGTGGCTACGAGAATCGTAAGGGCAGGTTTCAGACCGCTTTTCCTGCATTTGATGTTGAAGAATTTCTCGGCCCCGAGGTCGGCTCCGAAGCCGGCTTCCGTGATGACGTAGTCTCCGAAAGTCATTGCCGTCTTTGTCGCCAGTATGGAATTGCATCCGTGTGCTATGTTGGCAAAAGGTCCTCCGTGTACGAATGCCGGCGTGTTTTCCGTAGTCTGGACCAGATTCGGGTTCAAGGCATCCTTCAGAAGTACGGTCATGGCTCCGGCTACTCCCAAATCGTTTACCGTAAACGGTTTGTCGTCGAATGTCCGGCCGAGGACTATGTTTCCTATCCTCCTGCGTGCGTCTTCAATATCCTTGGACAGGCATAGGATGGCCATGATTTCCGACGCCGGCGTGATGTCGAATCCGGATTCCTGAGGAATGCCGTTGGTCCGCGGGCCGAGCCCGGTCACGATGTTCCTGAGCGACCTGTCGTTTACGTCCAAGACACGTTTCCACAGTATTTCCTTCAATGCGAATCCTTCCGCCTGATGCTGGTACAGATAATTGTCGAGCAATGCGGCAATCATATTGTGGACGGATGTCACGGCATGGAAATCTCCCGTAAAATGCAGATTGATCCTGTCCATCGGGACCACCTGTGCGTAACCGCCTCCGGCTGCGCCTCCCTTCATCCCGAAACACGGGCCGAGAGACGGCTCCCTCAGGGCGACGACCGCCTTTTTCCCGATTCTGTTCATTCCGAGTGCCAGACCTATCGATGCCGTGGTCTTGCCGATGCCGGCTTTTGTGGCGGTAATTGCGGTCACGAGGATGAGCCTGCTGCCGTTTACCTTGTTCTCGTCGATGAGGGTATATGGAATCTTGGCTATGTATCTGCCGTACTGTTCCACCTCGGATTCAGGGATTCCGATGCTTTCGGCGACATCGGTTATCCTTTTCATTCTTACGCTTCTTGCGATTTCTATGTCGGACTTCATTTCAGAAAATTTTTCAGGGATGTTTCTGCGGAAAGCTGTCTGTCTTGGACCGCAAAATCTCGCGAAAATAGTAAAATTATTTCTATTTTTGCATTTGTGAATATTAACAGGGATGAAAATGATCACATTCGCTTTCAGAAACAGATTCAGCGGCCTTGTACGGGCCATTTTGGCGATATTGGCAGGTATAGCGCTGATTGTATGGCCGGACAAGTCTTTGGATATAATCGTCAAGGTGATAGCGGCCGCCGTTGTCGCCTCCGGTATCTTTTCATTGATTCTCGGTATCATTGCCCGCAGGGCTAGCGGATTGGCCGTTCCGGTTCTCAATACGATAGTCACGATTCTTGTCGGCGTGCTGCTTTTCGGTTTTTCCGGGGAGGTGACGGATATCATCCTCTATCTTGTCGGGTTCATCGCCGTCCTGTTCGGACTGTTTCAGGGTATATCGCTTATAAGCGCCAGAAGTTTTCTCAGGTTGTCCTTCCTGTCCTTCCTGCTTCCGGTATTGTGCTTTTTCGGCGGCATACTCATGCTCGTCGAGCCTGATTTCGTGAAAAACGCAGCCGTAATAGTGACCGGTTCCATATTTTTGGTGTACGGAATATCGGAACTCGTGGTGTCATGGCAGATGAACAAGGCCATGAAGGAGTACGAAATACGGTTTTCCGGGGACGGTCAGGATGACGGAGGTTCGCCGGACAAATCCATCAGATACGAAGACGTGAAAGACGCCGAATTCGAGAAAGTGGAGGAAGAATGATTCCGGAAGAGACCGTAGGGAAAATATTGGACGCCGCACAGATAGTGGATGTGGTCAGTGATTTCGTCACGCTTAAAAGACGCGGGGCGAATTATGTTGCGTGCTGTCCCTTCCACAATGAAAAGACGCCGTCCTTTTATGTCTCTCCGGCCAAAGGCATATACAAGTGCTTCGGTTGCGGCAAGTCAGGCACAGCCGTAGGCTTCGTGATGGAGCATGAAAGCCTGTCCTATGTCGAAGCATTGAAATACCTTGCCGCCAAATACCATATAGAGGTTCGGGAAAAGGAAGAAAGCGCCGAAGACATCGCCCGGAGGCAAAAGGGAGAGAGCCTCATGCTCGTGACCGAATTTGCCGGGAAGTTTTTCGCAGAAAATCTTCAGACCGAGGAGGGAAAGGCCCTCGGACATGCCTATTTCCAAAGCAGGGGCTTGGAAGAAGCCACAATCCGCAAGTTCGGCCTCGGCTGGGGACCGACGGACAGGTACGCTCTTCTGTCGGCGGCCGAAAAGGCAGGATTCAAGGAAGAATACCTTGTGGAGACCGGCCTGTGCATAAAACGGGACGACGGCAAGGTCTACGACAGGTTCGCTGACAGGGCCATTTTCCCAATACACTCAGTCTCCGGCAGGGTCATAGCTTTCGGAGGCCGTACCCTCAAGACAGACAAGAATATAGCCAAATACGTAAATTCCCCCGAATCGGAAATCTACAACAAGAGCCGTTCCCTGTACGGGATATGGTTTGCAAAGAACGAGATTTCACGCAGGGACAGGTGTATCCTTGTCGAGGGTTATTTGGACGTGATTTCGATGCACCAGCTCGGCATAACCAACGTGGTTGCGTCAAGCGGTACGTCCCTGACAGTGGAGCAGATAAGGCTCATAAGGAAATTCACCGACAATATCTGCATCATATATGACGGCGATTCGGCCGGTATCAAGGCCGCACTCCGCGGGATCGGCCTTGTGCTCAAGGAAGGGATGAACGTGAAGGTGGTGCTTCTCCCCGACGGAGACGATCCCGATTCGTTTTCACGCAAGCATACATTGGACGAAGTCACGGCCTTTTTGGAGTCGCACGAACAGGATTTCATTACGTTCAAGACGGACATCCTGCTTGCCGATGCGGGAGACGACCCGATAAGGAAGGCAGATCTCATAAACGACATTGCCGATACGGTGGCACTCGTTCCGGATGCCGTCAAAAGGGCCATGTATGTGGAGAAATGCAGCGAAAGATTCGACATTGACAGGAGAATCCTGTTCGACAGGATCAGATATACCCGCAGCGAGATGCTTGAAGCCGAACGCAAACAGGAGCAGAACCGGCGCATGAGGGAGGAAATCGCTGCGAGGACAATGGCGTCGGGTGATGCGTCCCGGCATGCGGAAGAACCGATACCGCCGGTCCAGACCGGTGACAGCGGACATGCGGCATCTGGTATAAGGATTGAAAATCCTCTGCTTGCCCCGTGCGAAAAGGAATTGCTCGGATTCATCGTGGAGAACGGACGGTCCGAACTCAGGTTCGACAATGATTCGGAGTTTTATATTGAAGGAGAAAATCCGGATACGGTAGCAGAATTCATAGACAATGCCCTTGCAAATGACGGTGCCTCCTTTTCCAATTCGGCGTATAGGAAAGTCTACGACAAATATTTCGAACTCTATGACGAGAGTCTGAGGCAGGAGCAGATACAGAGCAGGCTGTTGAACAGCAGCGACGGGGAAATTGCGGCGGTGACCAAGGAACTCCTTGAAGACAAATATATCATCACCGTGGAAGATTATCGCAATTCCCTGACATCATTGGAGACACAATTGGTTATCTTTGTGCCGAAATCGCTTCTTGCCTACCAGAGCAGACGGCTCGACGTGATGATGAAGGAACTTTCGGATGAGCTTGCGGCCTCGAAAGATGACGTAAAGGTCCAGATGGAACTTTTGGACAAAATGAACAGGCTGAACAAGGCCAGGAACATTATAAACAACAAATTGGGAAGAGTATAACAGAAAAAATCATAATGGATATGGATAGAAAATTCAACCGGACACTCGTCACCTGCGCATTGCCTTATGCCAACGGGCCGGTACACATAGGCCATCTTGCCGGAGTGTATGTGCCGGCGGACATTTATGTCAGATACCTCCGCATGAAGGGAGAGGACGTCCTTTTCATCTGCGGTTCGGACGAACACGGCGTGCCGATTACCATAAAGGCGAAGAAGCAGGGATGTACCCCTCAGGACATAGTGGATAAATATCATGCCATCATCAAAAAGTCCTTTTACGGTCTCGGAATCAATTTCGACATATATTCGAGGACGTCGTCGGAGACGCATGCAAAGAACGCTTCCGCCTTTTTCCGGAAACTGTATGATGAAGGGAAATTCATTGAAAAGGAAAGCGAACAGTATTATGACGAGGAAGCGAAGACCTTCCTTGCCGACCGCTATATCACGGGCACATGTCCGAAATGCGGGGCCGAGGGAGCATACGGTGACCAGTGCGAGAAATGCGGCAGCACGTTGAGCCCCGACGAACTCATAAATCCGAAATCGGCCCTCAGCGGAAGCATTCCCGTAAAGAAAAAGACGAAACACTGGTATCTGCCTCTTGACAAATACGAACCGTGGCTCAAGGAGTGGATTCTCGACGGACACAAGGAATGGCGTTCCAATGTTTACGGCCAGTGCAAATCATGGATTGACGGCGGTCTTCAGCCGCGTGCTGTAAGCCGTGACTTGGATTGGGGAGTACCTGTACCCGTGGAGGGTGCCGAAGGCAAGGTCCTTTACGTATGGTTCGACGCGCCGATAGGATACATTTCAAACACTCAGGAACTTTTGCCGCAGTCATGGGAAAAATGGTGGAAATCCGAAGATACGAAACTTGTGCATTTCATAGGCAAGGACAATATCGTCTTCCACTGCATCGTTTTCCCGTCCATGCTCAAGGCGGAAGGCTCGTATATCCTGCCGGACAATGTTCCGGCCAACGAGTTTCTGAATCTTGAAGGCGACAAGATTTCCACATCCCGCAATTGGGCGGTATGGCTCAACGAATATCTTGAGGAATTTCCGGGTCAGGAAGACGTGTTGCGCTATGTCCTCTGCGCCAATGCTCCGGAGACGAAGGACAACGATTTCACATGGAAGGATTTCCAGGCAAGGAACAACAGCGAACTCGTGGCTATTTTCGGAAATTTCGTGAACAGGGCCGTAGTCCTGACGCACAAATATTTCGGAGGAAAGGTCCCTGCCGATCTCAGGCATGAGCCGGTAGACACCGAGGTGCTGGCGCAGATTCCGGAATTCAAGAAGGCGATAGAGGAAAACCTCGAGAACTACAAGTTCCGCGAGGCCCTCAAGGAAGCCATGAACATAGCCCGTCTCGGCAACAAGTATCTGACCGATACGGAGCCCTGGAAAGTGGCCAAGACCGATATGGACAGGACTGCGTCGATTCTCAACGTGTCATTGCAGATATGTGCTGCCCTTGCCGTGGCTTTCGAGCCGTTCCTTCCGTTCTCGGCAGAAAAGCTGAGAAAGATTCTGAACGTGGGTATAGCGGCAGGGTATGACCACAGGACCGGTGAGCAGGGTGCAGTGCCGACTAATCTTTTCAGGGACGGGGAAGCGGCAGCCTTGCATACGGGGGCTGAGCCTGAGGGGTTGTGCCTGACATGGGCTGCATTCGGACAGCCGGAGCTTCTTCCTGCAGGACATCAGCTCGGGGAAGCGGTGCTGCTTTTCAGCAAAATAGAGGACAGTGTCATCGAAGCGCAGGTGGAGAAGCTGAAAGCATCCAAAGCCGCCAACGAGGCCGCTGCCAAGGCTGAGGAAGAGCTGTCCGTCGCTCCGCAGAAACCGGAATGCTCGTTCGAGGATTTCGAGAAAATGGACATCCGCACGGCTACCGTGCTTGAGGCGGAAAGGGTGCCGAAGACCGACAAACTGCTGAAACTTACGATAGATACCGGCATAGACAGACGCACCATAGTCTCGGGAATCGCCGAATATTATACGCCGGAGCAGATGCTCGGGCAGCAGATTTGTATCCTTGCGAACCTCGCTCCGAGAAAAATCCGCGGAATAGAATCCAAGGGAATGATACTCATGGCCCGCCAGTCAGACGGGAAGATGCGTTTCATCACGCCTCAGGAAATCCTCGCAAACGGAGCCGAAATAGGCTGACATGAAGATTGGAAGAAACATATCCCTTACCGGCAGGAACACTTTCGGAATGAAGGTGTCGTGTGCCTGTCTTGTGGAATACGACAGTCCGGAGGAGTACAGGGAACTCCTTTCGTCGGAAGTCTTTCATACTCTTCCGTTGCCGTTCCTGCATATCGGAGGAGGAAGCAATCTGCTTTTTACGGCGGATTTTCCCGGAACCGTGTTCCATTCCCGCATCGATTTTCTGAAGGAAGTGTCACGGGACGGAGATTCGGTGAGAATTGAAGCCGGAGCCGGTACACTGTGGGACAAGGTCTGTCTTTATTGTGCTGAAAACGGCTTGTGGGGGACGGAAAACCTTTCCGGCATTCCGGGGGAGACAGGGGCGGCTGCAGTACAGAATATCGGGGCTTATGGAGCTGAAATCAAGGATGTTGTAGAAAGTGTCGTCTGCTTCGATTCCGTGACTGAAGGCATGAAGTCCATCAGTGGTGAAGATTGCAGATATGATTACAGGACATCCATGTTCAAGGAGGGGGCGAAAGGCAGGTATGCCGTCATGTCCGTTGTCCTGCGTCTGTCTGCCGTACCGAAACCGAAACTCGGATACGGACATCTGAAGGCTGCCGTCGACGCTCTGACAGACGGTGCTGAACCGGAGCCGATGACGGTGAGGAAAGCCGTGCTTGGGATAAGGAACGCCAAACTCCCGGACCCGGCGGTGACAGGCAACGCAGGCAGTTTTTTCAAGAATCCGGTCGTCCCGCGCTCCTCTTATGAGGTGGTCGAAAATTACGCCCTGTCATTGTACGGATCTGATTATATCGTCCCTCATTTCGACGCCGGCGCAGGCTTCGTGAAGATTCCTGCCGCATGGCTCATAGAACAGTGCGGATGGAAAGGGTACAGGGAAGGCAACGTCGGGGTTTATGAAAAGCAGCCGTTGGTAATCATCAACGCCACCGGTAACGCCGTTCCCGGGGAAATACTCTCTCTTGAGAAAAAGATAACGGAATCCGTAATAAACACTTTCGGCATAGAACTTACTCCGGAAGTCGAACATATATGAAAATCTGAACATGAGCGCATTTGTAATCGAAGGCGGACATAAGTTGAGCGGTGTGATCCGGCCGCAGGGAGCCAAGAACGAGGCATTGGAAGTGATATGTGCCGTATTGCTGACTTCGGAGGAAGTCACGATTTCCAATGTGCCGGAAATCCTTGATGTCCGCAATCTTATACTTCTTCTTGAGGGTATGGGCGTGAAGGTGACCCGGCATGAGAAAGGCAGGTATTCGTTCAGGGCCGACGATATAGACACGTCGTATATCGAAAGCGCTGATTTTGTCCGCAAGTGTGCGGCGCTCAGAGGTTCCGTAATGATCGTCGGCCCGCTGCTCGCAAGGTTCGGCCACGCATATTTCCCGAAACCGGGCGGCGACAAGATCGGCCGCCGCAGGGTCGACACGCATATTACCGGAATGCTCAATCTCGGTGCGTCCATCTATTATGACAACGACAAGAAGGCTTATTTCCTGCATATTCCGGCCGGGACCAAACTGAAAGGCACGTACATGCTTTTGGACGAGGCTTCCGTGACCGGTACGGCCAATATTCTCATGGCTGCGACGCTTGCGGAGGGAGAGACTGTCATTTACAATGCTGCCTGCGAACCTTATATCCAGCAATTGAGCAGGATGCTCGTGAAAATGGGTGCGAAAATCGACGGGATAGGCTCCAATCTGTTGAGAATAACCGGTGTGGAGTCGCTTTCAGGGACTGAGCATACGATACTTCCCGACATGATCGAAGTGGGGAGTTTCATCGGAATGGCGGCCATGAACAGGAGTTCCGTCACGATAAAGGATGTTTCTTACGACAATCTCGGTATCATTCCCGAGTCTTTCCGCAGGCTCGGGGTAGACCTGCAGCAGAAAGGCGATGACATCTTCGTTCCCGAGCAGGAGTCATACGAGATAGAATCTTTTCTCGACGGTTCCATAATGAATATTTCCGATGCTCCGTGGCCGGGGCTGACGCCGGACCTTCTCAGCGTGATGCTTGTGGTGGCAACGCAGTGCAAGGGGAGTGTGCTCATCCATCAGAAAATGTTCGAGAGCCGTCTCTTCTTCGTGGACCATCTCATAGACATGGGGGCGCAGATACTTCTTTGCGACCCGCACCGGGCTGTGGTCATAGGTCACGACCATAAATTCTGCCTCAGGGCAAACAACATGCTGTCGCCTGACATAAGGGCAGGTATCGCCCTCCTCATAGCCGCCATGTCGGCCAAGGGTACAAGCGTTATCGGCAACATCGAGCAGATCGACAGGGGATACGAAGACATAGACCTCCGTCTCAACGCCTTGGGCGCATACATCACCCGCCGGTAATCTCTGTCATCCCGAAAGGACAACTGTCATTCCGACCGAGCGTAGCGAGTGGAGGAATCTGTTCCTTCTATTTCTTGCGGAAAAGATACTTTATGCCCAGCATGAAATACCTGCCGTAAACCGGTTTCCACGTCTGTGTGGAAGCATCGGCAGTGACATTGTTCGTATAGGATCTGCCTTGGTTCAGGAGGTCGATGCCTTTGAGTGCGACTGTAAGAGTGCGTTTAAGAAAACTCCAGCTGATTTCGGAATCCAGGGAATGAGTGAAGAAATCGGTGCCGATTCCTCCCAAATAATGGAAATCGGCGAAATTGTACGATACCCGGAAATTTCCGTATTTGGCGAAAGCTATCGTTGCACCCGCAATGGCTGTGCTCACGAGCCTTTCCGAAAGGGAAGAATAACCGTCATTCAATGAATTTACATAGCTGCAGGTGGCCTTGGCAGTGAAATTGAGGAATCTTTTGGGCCTGTATCGCAATTCAAGAACTCCGGTTGCCTTCATCTCGTTCACGCCGATAAGGTCCTGCCCGTAATATTGCGGGAATGACGAGTACGAAAATCCCGGCATCAGAGTGACAGTCAGTTTTCTCTTGAACATCATTCTGAAAGCAGAAAGCTGAAGATTCGCAGACCATGCAGGACGTGAAGCATTCTCGAATGTATGGAGCATCGATCCGGCAAGGGCCTGATAGCCGTCCCATTCCGTCAGGACAGTATTTTCCGAAAAATACTGCGTTTTCGTGACGATAGGGGAGAAATTGCAGGTGGCGTTCAGGTGCAGGGAGATACGTCCGAGTCCTTTTGCCACAGGCTTGAACCAGCTCATGTCAAGCGAAGAATTGTAAGACGGAGACAGTTCAGGATTTCCTCCAGTGAGGACCAAAGGATTGGCATCGGATATTCGCTTGCGCGTCTGTTCCAACGACGGAATAGAGGGTGTCATTCCGGCATTCAGGGAAAAAGACTTGTACGTAAGCCCCAATGTCGGAGCGACGGCGAAGTAGTTTCTGTCATTGGAATATCTGTCCCATGTGCCTTCGTCGGCGGAATACGGCTGCACAGGAAAGCGCTCGTCATCTTTTTGTATTATATATTGCATGGAAATCCCTCCGGTTACGTTGAGACTCCGTGCGTTGTAATCGACTCCCACATCTATCGAGTTGGTGAGGTTGTTCCATGTATTGTCGTAGGTATTGGCGAAGTCGATTTCATATCCGTCTATTTCGTCCACGGTAAGGTTCTTGGTTTTGGAGCGATTGTATCCGGAACTGACGCCTGCGTTGAGGGAAAGGGAGCGCTTTTCGTTGTTTATCAGCGCAGTGGCGAGGTTGAAGGATGCGAAGCCATAAAGCGAGTTACCGAATCCGTCGGAAGTCAGCTGTCTGCGGTCGAACGAGGTGGCAAGTGTGTCCACAGTCCAGGAAAGGGTGTTGTTACCGGCTATATTGAAATCGAGTTTGAGCGTGGGACGGATTTTGGCCGCATCGTTGTTGGTCCATATAAATCCGTTATCTACTTTGTAGTTCCGGCTTTCGGATCTTATCGTTTCGTGGCGGGCCAGAATGTCAGGAGAACCTTCGGTAATTGTCTTGGCTGCAGTAAGGGATGAACCTGTATTCTCTGAAATTTCGGCCTCGGAAATGAAATAAACGGACTTCAACGGAGTATCCTTGAGATCCATAAAGAGCTGGATGAAATGCGTGCCGGATACTGCTCTTGACGAGGATGTGTCGGCACTGCTCATCGCCGGATTGTCCCCGACTGCAAAATAATCCGTCAGGACTTGGGACGCACTTTTCTGATATTTTCTCGCATATCTGTAGTTGACACTCGCTTTGTTTCCATAATTCCTGTCTTTCCAGTATTTTTCTATGTCTATGTTCCCTCCTTCCGATTCAGTATAGGTATCCGATGATTTCATTGCTCCTTTTAAATTGCTGCCGACGTCTCCAAAATAGTTATAATTATTATTGCTTAAACTATTTCCGACATTGTCCAAACCTCCTAATGCAACTATTTGCAGCATCTCCGAATAGTAGGCAAGGGCTGCAGCCCCGCTGTATCTCAACTGGCCGGTCTCGTCGGCACCTCCCTCTCCCAAGACGCCTGCTTCGGCAAGCCGGAGCAGAGGCTCCTTCGTCACCACGTCCAAGACCCTGTCCTTCTTGCTGTGCTTCAAGCCCCTCCGTTTGTCCACGGCATTCTGTTCGTCATACACCCTCACCTGAGTAACCTCGTCGGCTTTCAACGCACCTACCGCCGTCAGCGGATTGTCTCCGAACACCAATACTCCGTTGATGTACGTCCGCTTGATTTCCTCCCCGTCGACCGTTATCCTGTTTCTCGACACCTTGAATCCCGGCAACTGCTCCAATATCGCACGCAGGCTCTCCCCGTCCATCGTCCGTACCGCCGCAGCATTGTATATCGTCGTGTCAGCTATCTGCTTCATCAACGGCACTTCCGCCGTCACCTTAGACTCGTCTATCTGCTGTGGGGCATCTTCCATCGTGAAGAAAAAGGCATTGCGGCCTGCCGCCAGTTCATAATAGCCCTCTATGGTCTTGCGACCGACGCAGAAGACCTTGAGGTAGACCTTTTGAGGGCGGATATTACGGAACGAAAAGACCCCGTCGCGGTCCGCAGCTGTATATGACGTGTCTGCCTTTTCGCCGTCGAATGTCACAAGCTGTATGTTCGGGTGGAATGTATGGTAATTGAATGTTTCCGCACTCCCGTCGTAAATCTTGCCGTTGATGCTCGCCAGGCTGTCTTTCTGCGCCTTTTGCGCCGCCGCATCAACCACATACGTAAAGAATATCAATATGAAGAGTGCGAAATATTTTTTCATGACAGGAGAAATTTTTCCCTGACAAAGTTAAAACTTTTTTCAGCATAAACGGAGGAATCTGCGGATTCAAATGGACGAAAGGCCTTTTTTCCGGATAATGTTGAGGCCGTCACGGACGGGGAGGATGACGGATTCGACCCTTTCGTCGGCTGCCACCATGTCATTGAAGCTGGCAATGCCGAGGGTCTGTCTGTCCTGCGGAAGGGGATCGGCCCATACCTTTCCGTCCCACAGCACGTTGTCCGCCAATATCAGACCTCCGGGCCTTACCATGTCGAAGACGGATTCGTAGTATTCGCAGTATTCCCGCTTGTTGGCATCGATGTACACCATGTCGTACATCGGTTTGGTCCTCCTGTCAAGGATTTCTGTCCGCAACCTGCCGATGGTTTCCTTTGCGTCCCCGATGTGGAGTGTGATTTTGGAGGCAATCCCGGCCCTGTCGAAACCTTCGAGAATGAGGTCTTCGAGTTCGTCGTTGATTTCAAGGGAGTCCAAATGTCCGTTTTCAGGCAGGCCCGAGGCAAGGCAGATGGCGGAATATCCCGTGAAAGCGCCGATTTCCAAGATGTTTTCTGCTCCGGATATGCCGACAAGCATCTTTATGAACCGCCCCTGAGCCGCTCCGGTAAGCATGCGTGCATGATTGGTGCGGATGTTCGTCTGTCTTTCCACCCAGTCCAAGGCTTCTCCCTGCGGAGAGGAATGTTCCCGTATGTATTTGTCCTTTGCGTCCATTGTCAGAAATAGATGTATCAGAAATAGATGTGTCAGATATAGATGAGCCGGGAGAGCTTGTCTTCCGCAAATATTTTCCTTGCGGCGTTCTGAATGTCCCCGGCGGTCACGGAGTCGATTTTACTTCTGATTTCGCTGTCGGAGAGTACGGAACCGAATGCCAAAAGGCTTTTCCCCATTGACAGGCATTGCGATTCGCCGCTGTCGGATGCTATGGCCATCTGTCCGAAAAACTGGCGTTTGGCAGCGTTCAGCCTGCGTTCTGACATGGCTTTGTCCTGCAGTTTCCTGAGTTCCCGGTCGATTATTGAAAGACATTTCCCGAGATTGTCCTTGTCGCAGCCGAGGGAAATTGCGGCGATTCCGGTATCCGAATATTGCGTGTATGAGCAGTCAACGCCATAGACGAGACCTCTTTTTTCTCTCAGTTCGGAATTGAGGATGGAATTTCCCGCAGGTCCTCCGAGGATATTGCACAGGAGAATGGCGGGAATACGTTCGTTTTCCTCATAAAGGGAAGGAGCGGTACTTCCGACAATGCAGTTTGCCTGATGGTTTTTCTTGCTGACTGTCCTGTCGAATGTCTCCGTAACGGCGAAATGCCCGTGTGTATTTTCGGGAAAATCACCGGTTTTCCCTGAAAACCATTTGGATGACAACCGGATGATGAATTTTTCGAGGAGCTTTTCGTCAATGTCGGCCACGACGGTAAACGCCATTTTTTCAGGGACGAACTTTTCCTTTACGAATTTCTCGATTTCCTTTCTTCGGATTTTCCTTATCGAAGCGGCAGTGCCGAGAATCGGTGTCGAAAGCGGATGTCCGGCATACAGCATTTCCTCGAATCTGTCGTAGATGTCTTCCGACGGGGAGTCCTTGTATGATTTGATTTCATCTATTATGACGCTCTTTTCCGTCTCGATCTCATCTTCGGGAAAGGACGGGGAGGTGACGATTTCGAAAAGCAGTCCGGCAGCTTTGTTCAGGTCCTCTTTCAGTACGGTGGCATGAAGGACGATTTCTTCCTTTGTGGTATATGCGTTGAGTTCCCCTCCGAGTCTGTCCAAATAACCGTTGATGGTCTCCGCACTTTTCCTTGCAGTCCCCTTGAACAGGGTATGCTCCACGAAATGCGCTATCCCGGGGCTGTATCCGGCCTCGTCCCGTGTCCCGCATCTGATGCTGAGGGCGCAGTAGGCGGCAGCGGTACCGCTGCGTCTGACGGCATATCGCAGGCCGCATTCAGTGATTCCGCTTGTCATTATCTTGAAGTGGCGATTCTGTTTATGTCCTCGAGCAGGAAGCCTTTCCCGAACCTTTTGGTAATCCTGTGCTTTCTGAAATAGTACAGGTTGTGGGTCTTGGCGTCGATGAGCATCTTGTAGCAGTAGGCCCCCTTCCCGGCCTCGTCCGGAGCTACCGTAAAACTGACAATCGTACGTGGAAGGTATTCTTCCATGGCCATGTCGGCTGTATCCATGTCCACGGACATCATTCCGTTCTTGAAATAGACGTTCCTGACATCCTCCGTTATTTCGTCCGAAAGGTCTTCCTCGACGAAAAGGATGTTCATGTCATCGGTCGAGGATATGTTCATGGTGTAATTGCCCAAGCCTCCGTATGCCACCAAGTCCTTTTCCATGGACCTTGTAATGTGGACCTGCAATATGTCGAGAATGGCAGGCAGGACGATGAATTCCCTTCCTGACGGATTCTTGACGGACATTATGGGTATCGAGACCACGTTGAGCATCCTGTTCAGACCCTTTTCCGCAGCCGGGCCTCCTTTCAGGATGGAAATATAGGCGAGACCTGCTTCCTTTTCCCTTTTGAAACGGTCTTTCGTGACGAGCATGAAATAATAGCTGTCATCTGTCTTGAGTGTTTCAAATTCTTCAAGCGTACAGAACTCGAAAGGCGATATCCTCCACCTGTTCATCACTTCGTCCTTCAGTGCCTGGTCGAAAAACATGTTACCGGAAGTGACCACCTTGATGGTCTTTTCCATGAAGTCTTCTATCTTGACTTTCTTGGTCGTAATCTGCGCCTGTCCGTAGGCGATGACGGAAAATGCGAGAGCCAGTACGATTGCTGTAATTTTTTTCATGTCGAATCTTCGTAAAAGCCCCGCAAAGTTACAAAAATAATGCTTAACTTTGTCTAATGTACCAATTCGTCGGACAGACGTTGACTATGGCCCAATATATAGTATCAGCAAGGAAATACAGACCGGATACGTTTGAATCGCTTATCGGTCAGGACAATATAGCAAAGACCCTGAAAAATTCGATTTTGAGGGGCCAGTTGGCGCATGCCTATCTTTTCTGCGGTCCCCGCGGTGTCGGGAAGACAAGTACTGCCCGTATTTTCGCCAAGACCATCAACTGTCTCAATCCGGGACCGGACATGGAGCCGTGCGGAAAATGCGAATCATGCCTTTCATTCGCCGAAGGCCGTTCATATTGCATTCATGAATTGGACGCAGCTTCCAACAACGGGGTGGACGACATAAAGGCTCTCATCGATCAGGTGCGCATTCCTCCGCAGGTCGGCAAGTACAGCGTCTACATCATAGACGAGGTACACATGCTGAGTTCCGCAGCCTTCAATGCTTTCCTGAAAACATTGGAAGAGCCGCCGGCCTACGCCATATTCATATTGGCCACGACGGAGAAGCACAAGATTCTGCCTACGATACTGTCCCGTTGCCAGACATACGACTTCAACAGGATTACGGTCGACAATATAGTCGGAAATCTCAGGAACATTGCGGCCAAGGAGGGTATTTCGATTGATGACGAATCGCTTCATGTGATAGCTGGAAAGGCTGACGGGGCGATGAGGGATGCCCTGACCATTTTCGACCAGACAGTGGCTTTCTGCGGAAAGGAGGTGAAGTACGAGGATGTGGTCAGGAATCTGAATGTCCTTGATTACGAATATTCGTTTTCGCTTGTGGACAATTTCCTTTCGGGGGATTACCGTTCGGCGATGCTTACATTCGACGAAATCCTGTCCAAGGGGTTCAATGCACTTCATTTTGTGGCGGCCCTGAGCAGCCATCTGAGGGACCTGATAGTCAGCAAGGCTTCTGTCGATGCCCTTCTCGAACTTCCAGATTCGTTGAAGGCCAAGTACAAGGCACAGGCCGACAGATGTCCCCTGAAATTCCTGTATGACGCTCTTGATATTACAATGCGCTGCGAGTCGGGATACCGTGCAAGCGTCAATCCGCGGCTTCATATAGAATTTGCATTGATGAAATTGTCGTTCCTGACGGCGTCCCAGACGGCTGCCGCCCAGATGGCGGGGACGCAGTCCGCACGGCCTCAGGCCGTGCGACAGCCCGCTGAAGCGGGCCGGGCTGCTTCGCAGCCGACTGCGTCCGCCGGCCCTGCTATCGCAGGACCGGCTCCGGCACAAACGGCCCCCGTGCAGCCCGTTGCACCGCAGCAGGCCTCTCCGGAAGCCTCCCCGGCCCGTGAGACTGCTGCCCGGAGTCAGGACGCACCTGCACCTGCCGCCGCCGAAGACCAGCCGCAGCCTCGCCCGAGAAAACGTCGTGCGGCTGCGTCCGAGTCATTGTCTTTGACGTCGATGATGGACACGGGGACTCCTGAGGTTAAGCCGCAGGCATCGGCCAAGGCAGGCGAACTGCCGTCAGACGAGACCATGACAGGAAAATGGCCGGAATTGGTGGCTATGTACGCTTCCAAACCGAGACTTGCCAACACCCTGGCTTCATCGAAGTTGGCAGTCCTGACAGAAGATGATAGGAAAATATTGGTGTTCAACGTGCTGAATCAGGCTCAGAAAGACTGGGTGGAGAGCAAGTTGCTGCATGAACTGGAAGGCAGGTTCAGGGCTTTGGTCGGAGATGCCCGGGTATCTCTCAGAGTCGACCTGATACCGGAAGAGGAGCGGCCTCAGACGGTGTACATGCCGAGTGAAAAGGCCAAGGACCTGATGTCCAAAAACGATCAGGTACGAAGTCTGGTCTCCGACTTCGACCTTGATGTAAAATAAACTGCAAGCCGAGAGCAGAAGCGAATTTATTCGGTTATGCCGAGGCGCAGCGTTTAATTGTAGACGAAGTATAAAATAAACTGCAAGCCGAGGTGCTGCGTTTAATTGTAGACAAAAATTTTTATGAAACTGCGTTGCGAAAACCTTGTCAAGAAATACGGTGTAAGGACAGTCGTGAAAGGCGTGTCCATGGAAGTCGAACAAGGGGAAATCGTCGGATTCCTCGGCCCTAACGGCGCCGGAAAGACCACGAGTTTCTACATGATTACAGGCCTTATCGTCCCCAATGCCGGAAGGATATATTTGGATGACGAGGACATAACAGAGCTCCCGATGTACAAGCGGGCGCAGAAAGGCGTCGGCTACCTTGCCCAGGAAGCCTCGGTATTCAGAAGGATGTCAGTGGAGGACAACATAATGTCAGTGATGGAAATGGCTCATTTTTCCAAGGCCGAGCGCAAGGAACGGCTTGAGTCGCTGATAGACGAGTTCAACCTGCACAAGGTCCGCAAAAGTCTCGGGATACAGCTTTCGGGAGGGGAAAGGCGAAGATGTGAAATCGCCCGGGCCCTCGCAATTGATCCGAAATTCATCCTGTTGGACGAACCGTTCGCCGGCGTGGACCCGATAGCGGTCGAAGACATTCAGCACATTATCGCCAAATTGAAATACAAGAACATAGGAGTCATCATTACCGACCATAACGTTGGCGAGACATTGGCCATCATCGACAGGGCATATCTCCTGTACGACGGCAGCATTCTCCAAAGCGGGACTCCTGAAGAACTGGCGGCAGATGAGGAAGTCAGGACCAAGTATCTCGGCTCGACATTTGTCCTCAAACGTTCCGCCGCCCTCAAGGGGTAAACCCTAAAGGGTAATCTTACTTTACGCGTTCCCCGTAGGCACGGTCTACGGTGTTTACACGGATTTTCTCTCCCTGGTTGATGAACAAAGGAACCATGATGGTGGCGCCTGTCTCCAAAGTGGCTTCCTTAAGTGCGCTCGTAGATGCGGTATCTCCTTTTACAGCCGGCTCGGTGTAGGTAACTTCGAGTTCCACATAAGTCGGAAGTTCGCAGGTGAGGCATCTTTCCTCATCGGCAAGGAACATCATTTCCACATGCTGGCCCTCTTTCATGAGGTCTGCGTTTTCCACGAGGTCGCTCCCGAGATGAATCTGCTCGAAAGTCTCTTCATGCATGAAGTTATATCCGTCCTCGTCCTTGTAAAGGAACTGGTAAGGGCGTCTTTCCACATTGATTGTCTCTATTTTCGCACCTGCGGTGAACGTATTTTCAAGGATTCTGCCGTTTTCGAGGTTGCGGAGTTTGGTCTTTACGAAAGCAGGGCCTTTGCCCGGTTTTACATGCTGGAACCACACGATGGAGCAAGGCTTCCCGTTATAATTGATATAAAGCCCGTTTTTAAAATCAGCTGTTGTTGCCATAAAATATTGAATTAAATTGTTTTTCCGAATTTCAGGCTGCAAAAATATAAAATTGTCCTTGATATGCAAAATTTACATTTCCGAGTTGTATGCCAATATGTCGCGGGCTACTTCCTCGAGAAGCCATTTCGGAGTTGATGCCGCTCCGCAGACTCCGACCTTGTCGTCCGGACGGAACCACGCTTTCCTCAACTCGTCCTTTGTTTCGATATGGTATGTGCGGATGTTCAACGACTTGCATCTGTCGCAAAGGACCTGTCCGTTGGAACTCGCCTTGCCTGACACGAAGATGATGATGTCATGGTCTATGGCGAATTTCGAAAGTTTTTCATGCCTTGTGGCGACCTGGGAGCAAATCGTGTTGTGAATCTGAAGCAGCCCCCTTCCCTTGAACCTCTCCACTGACAATTCGTTTTCCCGTGCCATCAGTTCTTCCAACCGTGAGCATATTCTCGAATATTCGGCAGGGTTCTTGGTCGTCTGCGAGAAGATTTCGATTCTGTGTCTCAGGGAAATCCTGCCTTCGGCAATGTATTTTTCAAGCATTGCGAGATTTTCCACCACAATGGCGTTGCCATCGGCCTGCCCTACAAGACCGAGCACCTCGGCATGTCCGATTTTTCCGTAGATTATGATCTGGCCGCCGTTGTTTTCTTTCCGCATCCGTTCGTACGCTTCCCTGATGCTTCCCTGCAGTTTCAATACGACAGGACAGGTACAGTCCACTATGTTGAATCCCAATCCTTCGGCTGTCCTGTATGTGGACGGCGGTTCTCCATGGGCCCGGATAAGCAGGTATTCACCGCCTGCGTTTATCATTTCGGAAAGGTCGTCACGGTCTATCGTTACAAGGCCCTTTTTCCCGAGTCTTTCCAATTCGGCGTCGTTGTGGACTATCGCCCCCAAGGAATACAGGCGTCCGTCATGGGAGGCAAGGTGGCTTTCCGCCGTGTTTATGGCCCTTGTGACCCCTGCGCAGAATCCGGAATTACTGTCTATATCCACCGTGATGCTCATGATTTTCCGAATTTCATTGGTTTCTCCGCATGGTTTCCGAACCTGTCCGACAAGACGGCCTTTACCCATTTTATCTGGTCATCGAGCGTCATGTCGGAATTGTCGAGAATCAGTGCGTCGTCAGCTTTGGCCAACGGCGACGTTTCCCGGGACGAATCGATACGGTCCCTTTCCGCAAGGTTGTGCAGGACATCTTCATACGAAACGTTTTCGCCTTTGGCAAGGAGTTCCTTCAACCTTCTTTCAGCCCGTACTTCAGGAGACGCCGTCATGAATATCTTCAGCTCGGCTTCAGGGAATACGGTGGTCCCGATATCCCTGCCGTCCATGACTATCCTTTTCTTCTTTCCGAATTCACGCAGTTTCCGGTCGACATATTCCCTTACTTCAGGGACGGCGGCGATGGGGCTGACCTTGTCCGAAACGGCGAGGGTCCGTATTTCCTTTTCCACACATCTGTCTCCGATGTATGTAAGGCTGCCCTTGTCGGATGACCTGAACCTGATGTCGAGATCGGTCAGGGCCGGTTTCAGTTTCCCGAGGTCGATGCTGTTGTCATCCTTGATGATACCGTGTTCCATGGCATACAGGGTAACACCTCTGTACAAGGCCCCGGAGTCCAGGTACAGAAAACCGAACTCGGAGGCAATGAGTTTTGCGAAAGTGCTTTTGCCTGTCGAGGAGTATCCGTCGATGGCGATAATGATGTCAGGTATATGCATTAGTTCACGTTTGTTTGGCAAATTTATAAAAAATAGTCCGATATTTGCAAAAACCGGTGCTTCGATTGAAATTTATGATATGATGAAAATACTGATAATAGACGATGAACGGGCCATCAGGAATTCCCTGAGGGAAATCCTGACGGACGAAGGTTATGAGGCTGACGTGGCCGAAGACGGGGTTACTGGATGCGAAATGGCGGAGAAGGAAAAGTACGGAGTCATTCTGTGCGACATCAAGATGCCCAACATGGACGGAGTGGAAGTACTTACGAAATTGGTGGAATCAGGCAATGATGCCGCCATCGTGATGATTTCCGGCCACGGAGACATAGATACTGCCGTCGAGTGCATCAAGAAAGGCGCTTTCGACTTCATCCAGAAGCCGCTCGACCTGAACCGTATCCTCATCACGATAAAGAACGCCACGGACAAGGTCTCCCTTGTCAAGGAAACAAAAATATTGAAGAAGAAGGTTTACGGAGGCCAGGAGATGATAGGCAATTCGGCTCCTATGGCCCATATCAGGGAAATGATAGACAAGGTGGCGCCTACGGATGCGAGGGTGCTGATTACCGGGGCGAACGGTACGGGAAAGGAACTTGTGGCCAGAAGCCTTCATCAGAAAAGCAACAGGGCTTCCCAGCCTTATATAGAAGTCAATTGTGCGGCCATTCCTTCGGAACTCATCGAAAGCGAACTGTTCGGACATGAGAAAGGAGCCTTTACCTCTGCCATCAAGCAGCACAAGGGCAAGTTCGAGCAGGCTGACGGCGGGACGCTTTTCCTCGACGAAATCGGCGACATGAGCCTTGCGGCCCAGGCCAAGGTGTTGAGGGTCCTGCAGGAAAAGAAACTTTCCCGCGTCGGCAGCGACAAGGACATAGAGGTGGATGTACGCGTCCTCGCCGCTACCAACAAGAACCTGAAGGAAGAAATAACAAAAGGCACATTCAGGGAAGACCTGTATCACAGACTGAGCGTGATAGTCATAGAAGTGCCCCGCCTTGACGACAGGAAGGGGGATATCCCTCTGTTGGTGGATTATTTCATCGATCAGATATGCAACGAGACCGGAATGGCCCGCAGGGAAATCGACGAAGACGCCATGCAGATGCTTGTAGACAAAAGCTGGTCAGGAAATATCCGTGAACTCCGCAATGTGGTGGAGCGGCTGCTCATACTTTCCGGGTCGAGGATTACTGCGGAAGACGTCCGTTCGTATGTCTATTGAACAGGTTGTCTATTGAACAGGTTTCGGAAGTTTCGGCAACCTTACGGTAAAGCAGGCGCCTCCGAAAGCGAAGGACTTCTGATAGAAAATTTCCCCGTCGCATTTTTCCACGATGTTGCGGCAAATGGCGAGACCGAGTCCGGTCCCGCTGTTTTTTGTCGTGAAATTCGGAGTGAACAGTTTGCCGAGATTTTCTTCCGATACGCCGGGCCCGTTGTCATCGAAAACTATGTCGTAGAACCCGTCCCGGATACTGTTTCTCAATGAGATGACCAACTTTCCCAACGTCACTTCCTTCCCGCTTTCCTCCTCGTCCTTCTGCATTATCTCGATAGCCTGGATGGCGTTCGTGATAAGATTGACGAAGACGCGTATCAGCTGCGGTTTCGGAGCCATTACGTACGCGTCGGACAGACCGATGTATGAAATCCGGATATTGTCCTTGTTGTCGAATATGAGAATCTGGTCGCGGAGGATGTCGTCGAGATTCAGGGCGACAGGTTCCTCGCTGTACAGTTTGGCGAATGTCGAAAACTCGTTGGCCGTATCCGTGAGAATGTCGATATGCTCGAGGACGACCGCAGCCACCTTGTCGAATTTTTCATTCCAAGCCGGGTCGTTCTTTTCCTTGAGTCTGATGAGACGCTGGATTTCCAACTTTATCGGGGTGAGCGGATTCTTGATTTCATGTGCCACCTGCCTTGCCATTTCGCTCCATGCCTGATCCCTTTCGGACTGGGCGAGTTTCTTGGTGCTTTCCGACAGATCCCGGGCCATTTTGTTGTAGGCATCCACGAGGGTGGAAATCTCGTCCTTTCTCTTGTATGTGATATAATCGAGATTCTGGATATCGGTCGATTCCATCCTTTTCCCGATTTCAAGCAGAGGCTTGAACAGGGCATTGACCACTGCGGTGCTCACCAATATGGTGATGAACAGCAGGATGATGAAGAGGTTGATGATTGTGGCGCCATGGAAGAAGGCGTCCCGCTTGAACGCATAGCTCTGGTCCGTGTACGGCGAATTCATTATGGCCACGAGGTCTCCTGCCGCATTGAACAGCGGAGCATACAGGGAGTAGAACTTCCGCCCGGCGATTTCTTCCTTCCCGATGTAGAATCTCTGGTTCCTGTATTTGATATTGTAGTAGGCGTCCTGGTCGATTCGGAATCCGATGAGCATCTTGTCGAAGACCTCCGGCGCAGTGGAACGGAAAGCCTTTCCTGACGGGGTGTACAGGGTGATGTCCGATTCCGTGGTCCTTCCGATAGATTCCATGGCACTCAGGAATTCCGGAGAATTCAGGTCCTGATAGCTTTTGGCGGAGCGGCACCGTACTTCCATGAGAGCCTGTATCGTGTTGATTTTGCTCGACATCATGTTGACCATGTTGGTCTCGTTTCTCCGGTACACGAAAGCCACGCTGACGATGGCCATGACTATCAGAGTGAGGAACAGCGATATGAACACGAGGGTGTTTATGCTCGACCGGTAGTAGTTTCTCAGGAATCCCGTCTTTTCCCGCCTTGCCTTGCCGGACGTAATGAAGAACAGAAGGAAGAAAAAGATGACGAGATACGAGAATGATATTATATAGGTCATGGCACCTCTCGCAGACCTTGAAATGACGATTACCTCGTCGGAAGACACCTTGTTGACGAAATGGATGAACTTGCGTGCCCTGAAATACCGTGCTCCGCTGTCTATTTCCTTTTCGATGTCCGAATTTATCACTGTCGGATAAGGATAATTGCCGCGGAAATTCACCAAATGTCCCGAAAGATACTTGGCGTATGAGTAGAATTGCGGCATGCTCACGTCGTCCGGCTTGTCCAATCCGTCGAGAATGCTCGAATAACCGGCGTCTGTCCGGTATGACTTGCTTTCGATTTCGATGAACATGTGTACCAATCCGGAACGTTCCGAGTAATAGGAAAAGGCTCCTATATAGCTTGACGCCCCGTTCGGCAGCCTCAGGTACGCGAATCTCGAATAATTGCTGAGCGGAGATGCGGACGATATGATGTTGCTGAAATATTCCAACGTCGGGACTTCTTCTCCCATGACCGTGTATGTCGTGTTGTCGTTTTCCTTCGACAGGGTCACGGTAATATTGTAGTCCTGGGTGATTCCATAAAAGTAGTTTTCGTTCAGATGATTGAGAATCAGTATGTTGCTCCTGTCAAATCCGGTCAATGCCGCAATGAGATGGTCGGAAGCTATCGCATCCTCCACCGATTTCAACTGGATTTCAAGGGCAAGGTCACGTTCTACCGCAAGCCTGTTTGTCCAGATGTTGATGCGGTTCAATTCCTTTCTGAAGCCGAGATTTCCCGCCGTCACGGTAAGGTACAGCGCACACAATGCCGAAAATGCAAACAGGAATTTTTTCGAAAAGACGGAATATCTTATCCTGAACAGTTCGAAAAAGACCGGCCGCAGCATCTGCACCAACATCAGAAGCGCATAGAAAAGTGCGAAATACGATATGTATGTCATCAGCGAGTACCCCGAAAGGGAATGCCACATGTACAGGTCGAGGGAGATGTTGGAATTGATGATGAGACTTGCTATCGTATAGTCTATATATGCGCACGTCCCGAATATCAATGCGGCGATGACGGTGCCGTATATGATTTTCCAGCGGCGTCTGCCGTCCCTGAGTATGACATAGACAAGCCTGTCGCGTATCATGAACAGGCAGAAAATGACCGAGCAGACAAAGCCGTTGAGTATCATCAGTGCCCCGAAGGAAAACAGGAACGGGCCGTCTGCATAGACCGTAGGGGAGAAGAAGACGGAGACACTCCGCATCTGGTATCCCCAGACATAGGCTACGCCTGCACATACGGCAAGGACCAAGGTCACGCCCACAAGCGTTTTCAGCGACTTGCGGTTCAATATGAACGCTATCGCCGAGAATACGAAAAAGAGCAGGGCGAGCCATCTCAGGGAAACACTTGCCGGAATCGGTATTTCCCTCGTGGTCTCCGACACTATCTTCATGACAGGCTTCCCGTTCAGGTAGACCGGTGTACCGCCGCTGCTGCTGAGCGGTGTGATGTCGTACTTGTCCGGCACTCTCAGCATCGGATTGATGACGTTCCCACTTCTGGAGCCCGTCCCCGAGACATCCTTGATTTCAAGTCCGCAGATGACCCTGCACTTGATTCCGTCCGACACCGACTTGACTATGTACCATTTGGTCCCGAGATTCATGTATTCGGGCGAATCGGAAATTTTGGTCAGGGGGGATATCAGGTCGGTCTTCAGGCTCGTAATCGTATGGAAGACCATCCTTGAGGAGATGTTGTCGTTTATTATCGGGAACTGGTTGCACCATGACTGGAGCGTGTCGTATTCGTACCGGTATATGACCATGTCTTTCGGAAGATTCTTCAGTTCCAGCCATTCTTCCTGATTGGAATTCAATGCTTCCGAAGCGAACCTGTCCAGAATCCGCATCCTTTCCGCAATCCTTTTCTCTACCGTGGCGGCGAATTTGTCCGGATTGACCGTAGACCTGTTGACCGTCAGTGACAGGAAGAAGAGTATGAGGGAAATAAGCAGGAAGATGACCGGCACTTTTTCCGTATTTATGGTCTGGACTCTCAGCATGGCTCTACTCGTGGTGATAAGGTTCTCCCTTCATGATTGTAAATGCCCTGTACAACTGTTCGGCAAAGATGACGCGTACCATCTGGTGCGAAAATGTCATCTTGGACAACGACAGCATTTCATTGCTGCGGCCGTACACCGCTTCATGGAAACCGTACGGGCCTCCGATGATGAAGACGATATCGGAACTGAAGGAGACAAGCCTGTCCTCAAGTCTTTTGGCGAGCCCGACGGATGTCATCTCCTTCCCGTGTTCGTCCAGCAGGATGACATGGTCTCCCGGAGCGATGAGCCTGAGTATCTGTTCCCCTTCCCTGGCCTTGACCGTATCCCTGCTCATGGATGAAGTGTTGCGGATGTCGGGGATTTCCGTGTATTCGAACGGAACATAATGTTTCAGACGGGACAGATACAGCTGCAATCCATCCTTCAGCCATTCCCTGTCCGTCTTCCCGACCGATATGAGTTTAATTTTCATCCGTTTGCCTTCGTCCGAAGCGTAGACAAATATAGTGATGTGGCTCGGTATTTGCAACAAACACGATGCTCTATTTTGCAGGCGAATTATGAAAATCTTTCATATCTTATTGTTATCGTTGCTTTTACCGTATAATTTGTCCTTTGCAGAGGATAAAGGATACGATGTATTTGTGCCGATAGCGAAGTATATCAGATGCGGGGATGCCGACAAGCTCTCGTCATGGTTTGCGGACAATCTTGAAATAGCCATAGTTTCCAAACCGTGCGATTCGAGCAGGGACCAGGCGAGGCAGATAGTCAAGACCTTTTTCAGTACCCATACGCCCCATTCGTTCGATATTACCCACAATACGGGACGTTCCAACATGAGGTATGCTCTCGGCGTCCTGAATGCAGGAGGCGAGAGATTCATGGTGACGATTTTCGTAAGTTACGAACAGGATTACTTCAAGATCCAGCAGCTGAAAATAGAGAGGGGCGAATAATTTTGGCACAGAGTTTGCTAATTTTGTTTTACGGTTAGTTTAGTTGTTAATAATAGGGTTATAGTTCAGAAAAAAGAGGATGGTCCGATTCGGACCATCCTCTTTTCATTTGTATGCCGTCGTCCTTATTTCCTGTAGCAGGCGATGTCTTCCTTGTCGAAGCCGGTGATGAAGGCATTGTGCTTCTCGACTTCGGCGCAGGCGTAGTTCACATAGACCTTGGCGGATTCGGCGAACATCTCCGGTGCACGTGTAGCATCCTGAATGATAAGATGAGACATCACGCAGACAGCAGCCATTTCATAGAGTCTGCGGGCCATAAGGTCGAGGAATTCCTGATCTGCCGCTTCCTTCACGAGGTTGGTGCAGGCTTCGAACTTGTCTGTCATGGCCTTTACACGTTCCATCAGCGGTTTCATCGCTTCGGAGCATTCCACCTGCTCGTAGTCGCGGAGAGTGGCAAGGTAGGAGCCGTTCGTGACGTAGCGGATGGCAGCCACAGTCTGCAACTGGGTAGTTCCTTCGTAGATGCTGGTAATACGGGCGTCACGGTATATGCGCTGGCAGGCGTATTCGAGCATGAATCCGCTACCTCCATGTACCTGAATGCAGTCGTATGCGTTCTGGTTGGCATATTCCGAGTTCATGCCTTTTGCAAGCGGAGTGAACGCGTCGGCCAATCTTGCATATTTCTTCTGCTCCTGACGCTCTTCCGGAGTCAGTTTGCGTTCACGGGCGATGTCGTCCAAGGCCTTGTAGATATCCACATAGCGGGACGTCTGGTAAAGCAGGGCGCGTCCGGCATCCAATTTTGCCTTGATAGTTGAAAGCATGTCGTACACTGCCGGGAACTCGATGATGGCCTTGCCGAACTGTTTGCGGTCCTTGGCGTAAGCAAGGGCTTCATTGTAGGCGGCCTGGCTGAGACCTACGCTCTGTGCGGCGATACCGAGACGGGCGCCGTTCATAAGCGCCATCACGTATTTGATAAGACCCAACCTGCGTTCGCCGCAAAGCTCGGCCTTGGCGTTCTTGAATACAAGTTCGCATGTCGGTGAGCCGTGGATTCCGAGTTTGTTCTCGATACGGCGGACGTCAACGCCTCCGCTCCTCTTGTCGTAAATGAACATCGAAAGTCCTCGTCCGTCGCGGGTCCCTTCCTCGGAACGGGCAAGTACAAGGTGGAGGTCTGCGTCACCGTTGGTGATGAACCTCTTGACTCCGTTCAGTCTCCAGCAGTTTCCGGCTTCGTCGAAAGTGGCTTTCAGCATGACGCTCTGCAGGTCGGAACCGGCATCCGGTTCAGTAAGGTCCATTGACATGGTCTCTCCGGCGCAGATTCTCGGTATGAAACGGCTGTGCTGGTCTTCGTTGCCGAACTCGTAAAGAGTTTCGATACAGTCCTGAAGAGACCAGATATTGCTGAATCCGGCATCTGCGGCAGCCACGATTTCCGCACACATGGTGTAAGGCGTGATCGGGAAGTTGAGTCCGCCGAAACGGCGCGGCATCGTCATTCCGTTGAGGCCTGCCTTTACCATGGCATCCATGTTCACTTTTGTTCCGCTTGCATATTCCACGCGTCCGTTTGCACAGTGCGGGCCTTCCAGATCCACGCTTTCCGCATTGGCGCCGATGACCTCGCCGGTGATTTCGCCGGTGATTTCAAGGACCTTGTCGTAGGAGTCGATGGCGTCGGCATAATCCTGTGGAGCATAATCGAACTCATCCTTGTCCCTGTAATTACGTTCCTTTAGTTCGCAGATGCGTTCCATCATCGGATTTTCGAGATGATAGCGCAATTCCGGGTGTTCTGTATAGAAATTAGCCATATTATTTGCTGTGTGATTTGTAATACTTGATCATTTTCGGGATTACTTCTTCAACGCTTCCGTTGATTACATAGTCCGCTATCGTATTGATAGGAGCGTTTTCGTCGTTGTTGACGGATATGATGATGCTGCTCTCCTGCATTCCGGCAATGTGCTGGATCTGGCCGCTTATGCCGCATGCGATATAGAGTTTCGGGCGGACTGTCACACCTGTCTGGCCTATCTGCCTGTCATGGTCTGCGAAGCCTGCATCCACTGCAGCACGGCTGGCTCCAACTTCTGCGTGGAGCTCTTTCGCCAATTCGAACAGCATGTCGAAACCTTCCTTCGACCCCATGCCGTATCCTCCGGCTACCACGATGGAAGCTCCCTTGAGGTTGTGCTTTGCCTTTTCCACATGGCGGTCGATGACCTTCACGACATAATCCGTCTCCGGAACGTATTTGGCTACATCGTGGTTTATCACTTCACCCTTGTAGTTTTCGTCCAATATTTCCTTTTTCATCACGCCTTCACGGACGGTGGCCATTTGCGGGCGGTGTTCAGGGTTGACGATGGTGGCTACGATATTTCCTCCGAATGCCGGACGTATCTGATAAAGCAGGTTCTCATACGTCTTTTTGGCAACCTTGTCTTCATGGTCCCCGATTTCAAGGGATGTACAGTCGGCGGTGAGACCGCTGGTCAGGGCCGAAGACACGCGCGGGCCGAGGTCGCGGCCGATGACGGTAGCGCCCATCAGGCATATCTGCGGTTTTTCCTCCTTGAAAAGGTTTATGAGAATGGATGAATGCGGGAGTGACGTATATGGGAAGAGTCCTTCCGCATCGAAAACGTGCAGTTTGTCCACGCCGTAAGGCAATACCTGTTTTTCGATACCGGCAAGTCCGTGGCCTGCGGCAATGGCTTCCAACCGGCATCCCAACCTGTCGGCTAATTTACGGCCTTTGGTCAGGAGTTCAAGGCTGACATCGGCAACTGTAGTGCCTTCTATTTCAAGATATACGAATACGTTGTTCATGACTTATCCTATCGTATGGTTTGCTAAAAGTTCTACAATCAGGCCCTCTACGTCCTTGTCGCTTCCGGACAGTGTCTTGCTTTCCTTGGCCTGGAATGAAATGTTCTGTATGGCTTTCACTTTTGTCGGCGAGCCGCTGAGTCCGCATTGTGCGAGGTCGGCGTTTACGTCTGCAGTGCTCCATTCCACGATGTTGAGGTAAGGGCGTGCGGCATACAGATCTGCGTATGGCAGAACTGCGCCGTCCTTGGTGGCGGCAGCCTTTTCCTGAGCGCCCAAGGCACGTTTGTATTTCTGTACCAGTTTCGCATTGCGTGGACGGCATGGAGCTGCGCTTCCGTTTACGGTGATTACCAAAGGCAGAGGAGCCGTCACGGTTTCGACACCGCCGTCTATGTGACGTTTGATGGTGATTTTCTTTCCTTTTTCATCCACGTCCATGATTTCCTCCGCATACGTGACCTGCGCAAGTCCCAATTTTTCGGCTACCTGAGGTCCTACCTGTGCGGTGTCGCCGTCTATGGCCTGGCGGCCGCCTATGATGAGATCGTATTCTCCGATTTTGCGGATGGCCGTGGCCAATGCGTAGGAAGTGGCCAATGTATCCGCTCCTGCGAATGCGCGGTCAGTAAGAAGGTAACCTCCGTCCGCTCCGCGGTACAGTCCTTCACGTATGATTTCGGCTGCACGTCCCGGTCCCATTGTAAGTATGGTTACGGTAGAGCCGGGATGCGATTCTTTCAGCCTGAGAGCCTGCTCCAATGCGTTGAGGTCTTCCGGGTTGAAGATTGCAGGGAGGGCCGCACGGTTGATGGTGCCTTCGGCTGTCATGGCATCTTTCCCGACGTTGCGCGTGTCGGGCACTTGTTTTGCCAATACTACGATTTTCAAACTCATATTGTTAGTTTTAATATAAATTATTGATTTTCATTTATTTCTGTCTGAAGAATATCCTGATGGGGCATCCTGTGAAATCGAATTTTTCCCGCAGCTTGTTCTCCACGAACCGTTTGTACGGCTCCTTGATGTATTGCGGCAGGTTGCAGAAAAACGCGAATTTCGGGGATTTGGTAGGCAGTTGCGTGACATATTTCACCTTTATATATTTGCCTTTCCATGCCGGAGGAGGGTAGTTTTCTATTTCAGGAAGCATTTCCTCGTTCAGTTTCGATGTCGGGATTTTCTTCGAATAGTTTCCGTAGACTTCCGCAGCGGCATCGAGCACGTCCATTATCCTCTGCTTCTTGATGACCGAGGTGAAGATGACAGGGACATCGTTGAACGGGGCAAGGCGCGACTTTACGGCATTGAGATATTCCTTCATCGTGTTGCTGTCCTTTTCTACGGCGTCCCATTTGTTCACGACGACCACGCAGGCCTTGTCGTTCCGGACTATAAGATTGAATATGTTCAGGTCCTGAGCTTCGATTCCGGTCTGGGCGTCTATCATCAGAATGCACACGTCGGAATGCTCTATGGCCCGGATGGAGCGCATCACGGAATAGAATTCAAGGTCTTCATGCACCTTGCTCTTCTTCCTCATTCCGGCAGTGTCGACGATCATGAATTCATGCCCGAACTTGTTGTAGTATGTCGAAATCGAGTCCCGGGTCGTGCCGGCAAGAGGGGTGACGATATTGCGCTCATTGCCGAGGAGGGCATTGGCGAGGGAAGACTTGCCCACGTTCGGTTTTCCGACTATCGTGATGTGTGGCAGGTCGGCGTGTTCGTCCCTGGCCTTTTCATTGTCGGCGGGCAGAAGCTGTACGATTCTGTCCAAAAGGTCTCCGGTGCCGCCTCCGTTTGCGGCCGATATGCTCATCACTTCGCCGAGTCCGAGCGAATAGAACTGGTAGGAATCGAATATTTTCGCTCCCGTATCGACCTTGTTCACCGCAAGGACGACGGGTTTCCCGCTTTTCCTGAGAATTTCGGCTATTTCAGAGTCGTAATCCGTGATGCCGGTCTCCGCTTCCGTCATGAAAAGGATCAGATCGGCCTCTTCAATCGCTATTATGACCTGCTTGCGGATTTCCTCTTCGAAAATATCGTCGGAGTTGGATGTGTAACCGCCCGTATCCACTACGGAAAACTCTGTACCGCACCAGTCGCATTTGCCGTAATGTCTGTCGCGGGTCACGCCGGCGGTCTCGTCGACGATGGCCTGTCTCATTCCCACGAGTCTGTTGAAAAGTGTGGATTTGCCCACATTAGGTCTTCCTACTATTGCTACAAGGCTCATTTTGTCTCTTCGTTGGATTTGGTTTTGAACATTATATCACATCCTGCGCAGGAAGAGCAGCCGATGTCTCCGCAGTCAGGGTGTTCCTTATGGTTTTTCTGTCCCCACAGTCTCAATTCCTCTTCCTTTGCGCATCTGATGCCGCGCTTCCTCATTTCCGCGTTGCTGCTTATCTCCGTTTCCGGGAATTTCCCGTTTTTACGGAAGATAATGTTGAAACACAGACCTATGACACTCAGTCCGACGAATATGAGGGCGGCAACGAAAATTTCCATGACGAAAAATCTGTCAGAAAATGAAGTCCGGACTTATCGGTTCGTAGTTGTACACCTTATACATTATATTGGCGAACATGTCGGCTACCGACAGTACGGTAATCTTGCTCTTGTCCTTTTCGGGGTCGGAAGCGAGAGGTATCGTATCAGTCACGATGACTTCCTCAAGGGCGCATCCGGCGATGCGTTCGTAGGCGTTGCCCGAGAACACGGCGTGGGTCGCACAGGCCCTGACGCTTTTCGCTCCCATCTCCTTCAATACGTTGGCCGCCTTGGTGAGGGTGCCGGCCGTATCAATCATGTCGTCTACGATGATGACATTCTTGTCGGCGACGTCACCGATTGCAGTGATGGAGCCTACCACGTTCGCCCGTTCACGGGATTTGTGGCAGATGATTACCGGACACTGGAGATAACGTGCGTATGCATTGGCCCTTTTGGCTCCTCCCATGTCAGGAGCGGCTATGGCAAGGTTTTCTATGTTCTTTTCCCTGAGGTAAGGCAGGAAAATGGAACTTGCGTAGATATGGTCCACCGGAAAGTCGAAGAAGCCCTGGATCTGGTCGGCGTGGAGGTCGCATGTCATGACCCTGTCGCATCCGGCGGCGTGGAGAATGTTCGCCACGAGCTTGGCTCCGATGGAAACCCTCGGCTTGTCTTTCCTGTCCTGCCGGGCCCAGCCGAAATACGGCATTACAGCCACTACCGAATGTGCCGAAGCCCTTTTGGCCGCATCTATCATCAGCAGGAGTTCGAAAAGGTTCTCTACCGGAGGGAAGGTCGACTGCACAATGAATACGGTGGCTCCTCTCACACTTTCGTTGAATGACGGCTGGAATTCCCCGTCGCTGAATGTAAGTACATCGGATTGCCCGAGGTCCATGTTAAGTGATTTGGCGATTCTTTCAGCAAGGGCTTTCGAGCTCCTGCATGCAAAGATTTTCATTTTGTGTTCGTTGTGCATCGTGTTATCTAAGGTTTAAGATCATTCAATACGGATTGGATATAGTCGAGGATTTCTTCTTTCCCCATTTCGGTTTCAGCGGAACTTTCGAATGTCGGCGGCAGCTCTTCCCAATATTCCAACAGTCTGGCTTTCGTCTTGTCAAGGACGGCCTTTCTTGCATTGGGGCCGGACTTGTCGCATTTCGTGAATATTATCGAGAAAGGGAATCCGCCTTCTCCGAGTTCCATGAGGAAGTCCATGTCCGCCTTTCCTATTTCATGACGGGAGTCGATGAGTACGAAAAGGAGGACCATGTCCGGCGACAGATTGATGTAGTTCCGGATGATTTTACCGAGTTTCTGCCGTCCGGCCTGGGACATTTTGGCATAACCGTATCCCGGAAGATCCACGAGATACCATTGTCTGTTGATGAGAAAATGGTTGACGACCTTGGTCTTGCCCGGAGTCGCTGACGTCAGGGCCAATTTCCTGTTGCCGCACAGCATGTTGATCAGGGAGGATTTCCCTACGTTGGAGCGGCCGATGAATGCGAATTCCGGCAGTGCCGGAACCGGTCTTTTCGTCACGTCCGTGCTGCTTCCGGAAAATATGGCGTCAGTTATTTTCATCTATAAATCAACAAAATAAGCGGTTGCCCAATATCTCCAAATTTCAAAAAAGATGCGCGAAGATACAATTATTTCACATAAAAAATCATTTCTTTAAAGTAAAATTTATTAATTTTGTAAAGATATGGAACTTTGCCACGGCTATGGAGAAAAACTACATTGACCTTTTCGAACTTCAGACCCGTCTGAAGGAGGGTATCGAGTGTGTTTTTCCTGAAAAGGTATGGCTCAGGGCGGAAATAAGCGCCGTGAAAGCCAAGCCGGGAGGGCATTGTTACATCGAATTGGTCCAGAGCGGGGACTCGGGGCTTGTGGCCCGGGCGCAGGCCGTGATCTGGAGTTCCAAATACCGGTTCATAGGTCCTTTTTTCGAATCCGTAACCGGCATGCCGCTTTCCGAAGGCATGAAAATCCTTGTAAAGGTTTCCGTTAATTTCAGCCAGCTGTACGGTCTGTCATTGATAGTCGACGATATCGACCCTGACTATTCTTTGGGAGAAAAGGAAAGGGCCCGCAGGCTTGCTCTCGAACGGCTTGGGCGGGAAGGACTGATTGATCTGCAGAAAGAGCTCCCGCTGCCGGTGCTGCCGTATGACATAGCGGTGATCTCGGCTTCGGATGCGGCGGGTTTCAGGGACTTCGAAAGGCATCTGCATGAGAATGAGTACGGGTTCGTGTTCAGGACGGAACTGTTTCCTGCCCTTATGCAGGGGGCGGAAGCTCCGGCATCCATTTCCGCCGCTCTCGGTGAGGTGGCGGCTTCGGACCGGAAGTTCGATATAGTAGTGATATTGAGGGGCGGAGGCTCCAGAACGGACCTGTCATGCTATGACGATTACGGCCTGGCGGCTGTCATAGCGCGTTTTCCGTTGCCGGTGTTTACGGCTATAGGCCATGACCAGGACTGCCATGTGTGCGATCTTGTCGCCATGTCATACAGGAAGACTCCTACGGCGATGGCGGACGAACTGGTATCGATGTATGCGGACGAGGATGCAAGAATCCTTTCGTATGCCAACCGTCTCAGGTTGGCGTTTCTCGGGAAAATCCATCTTATGGAAAGCCGGATGGATGTGTTGGAGACGAGAATCATGGCGGCTGATCCCCGGAACATACTCAAAAGAGGTTATCTGCTGGCTCTTGACTCCCGCGGGATTCCCGTGAAAAGCACGGAGGGACGGTATCCGGGGGAGAGCCTTGCGCTGATGTTCGGCGACGGGACATTGGATTGCGAAGTGAAGGATGTAAGACGGAACAGTTAAGGGAAATTTTATGGCGGGAAAGAAAAAATTCGACTATGCGGCGGCGATGGCCGAGCTTGAGAAGATAGCGGCGACGGTGGAGGATCCGGCTGTCGGCATAGATGACATTGACAGGTATATAAAACGTTCGAAGGAACTTGTGGATGCCTGCAGGGCATATCTCAGGACTGCCCGTGAAAGATTGGAACAACTGGATTCATGATATGTTTATGGAAAAGAAAGCGAAGATGATTTATGACAATGATCCGTGGCTGATGCCTTACAAGGATGCCGTGGATGCCCGTCACGCCCGTATAGTCGAAGCGATTGAAGACATAGCGGTTGACGGTTCTCTGTCCAAGGGTGTCAACAATCATTTGTATTACGGGATGCACAGGAAGGATGACGGTTCATGGGTTTTCAGGGAATGGGCCCCGAATGCATCCAAAATTTATCTGATCGGGGATTTCAACAACTGGCGGCGCTCCGAGGCATACGCCCTCCATCCTGTCGGCAACGGGAACTGGGAGATAAATCTCGATCCGATGTTCATTTCGCATGAATCCCTGTACAAACTCTACGTCGAATGGCCCGGCGGAGGAGGGGAAAGGCTGCCTGCCTATACGACAAGGGCGGTACAGGACCCGGAGACGAAAGTCTTTTCGGCGCAGGTGTGGTGCCCTGACAGTCCGTACAGGTGGAAACACGGGAAGCCTGGCAAAAGGGAACATCCGTTCATCTACGAATGTCATATCGGCATGAGTTCCGAGCAGGAGAAAGTATCCACGTTCAGCGAGTTCAGACGTGACGTTCTGCCGAAAATCGTCAGGGACGGGTATGATACCATCCAGATTATGGCATTGCAGGAGCATCCGTATTACGGTTCATTCGGCTATCAGGTATCCAACTTCTACGCGTTGAGCTCCCGTTTCGGCACTCCGGAGGAGTTCAAGGAGTTGGTGGACGAAGCCCATGGGGCAGGCATTGCGGTCGTAATGGATATAGTCCATTCCCATTCCGTGGATAATGAATTAGAGGGTCTCGGCAATTTCGACGGCAAGGACGACATGTATTTTTATTCCGGAGACCGCGGCAGGCATCCGGCATGGGGTTCCCGCTGCTTCGATTACGGAAGGCACGAGACACAGCATTTCCTTCTTTCCAACTGCAAGTTCTGGATGGAGGAATACCATATCGACGGTTTCCGTTTCGACGGGGTCACGAGCATGATTTACTGGGACCACGGACTCGGCAAGGATTTCGTGGGATATGACAATTATTTCAACGGAGGCGTGGACGAGTCTGCCCTGACCTATCTGGCTTTGGCCAACATCCTCATAAAGGAAATCAACGGCGATGCGTTCACCATAGCCGAAGACGTCAGCGGGATGGCCGGTCTGGCTGCTCCTTTCGAGGCCGGAGGTATCGGTTTCGATTTCAGGATGAGCATGGGTGTGGCTGACCATTGGATAAAGTGGATAAAGGAATTGCCGGACGAGAAATGGAGCATGGGGGAGATGTGGTGGCAGCTTACCAACAAGCGTGCGGATGAAAAGACCATCAGCTATGCAGAATGCCACGACCAGGCCATGGTCGGAGACAAGACGATAATTTTCCGTCTGATGGACAAGGAAATGTACACGGCCATGAATACGGAATCTGTCTCTCTCATCGTGGACAGGGGAATCGCCCTGCACAAGATGATAAGGCTCGTGACAATGGCTACCGCCGGCGACGGCTATCTGAATTTCATGGGCAACGAATTCGGCCATCCGGAATGGATAGATTTCCCGAGAGAGGGGAACGGCTGGTCCTACAAGTACGCAAGACGGCAATGGTCGTTGGCGGAGCCGGATTATCTGCGGTACAGGTTCCTGCTGAATTTCGACAATGCGATGATAAGGCTCGGTCGGGAAGAGAAAATACTCACAGACCGTCCTGAGCTCCTCGTGCAGGACGAAGAGAAAAAAATATTGGTATTCAAAAGAATAAATTGTATCTTTGCATTCAATTTCAATCCAAACTCGTCTTTTTCAGATTATGGATTTTCAGCACCGGCGGGAAAATATGTCCCGATTCTTGACAGCGACGACAAGGCGTTCGGAGGTTTTTCAAGAGTCAGGGACGAGGACTGTCATTTTACCGTACCGCAAAAGTCGCCGAACGGGAATCAGAAATATGACAGTACCCTTTACCTTTATCTCCCGAGCCGCTGCGCCATTGTCCTGAAAAAGGAGGATTGAGACATAAAAGGGAAAATGTTAACTATATAATAATAGAAGTATGGCTTTTTTGAAATTCAACAAGTCTGAACTGGTAAACCTCGAATATTCGCTCAAGAGGGAAATCATCGTGGCGAATAAGACGGGTGCTTATTGCAACACTTCCATAGTGACCTGCAATACCAGACGGTACCACGGCTTGCTCGCCGTACCTGTAGACAAGTTGGGAGGCGGGAACTATATCCTGCTTTCTTCGCTTGACGAAAGTCTGGTTGTGGGCGGCAAGCAGTTCAACTTAGGTATCCACTGCTACGGGGATGTCTATGAACCGAGGGGACACAAGTACATAATCGACTTCGATTCCGATCCTGCCCCTGAAATAGTGTACAAGGTCGGAGACATCGTATTCAGAAAAACCATTGTCATGGCTCCGGACAACGATCAGGTCCTTATCAAATACAGCCTTGAGTCGGCTCCGGAGAAAGCAACGGTTCTTCTCAAGCCTTTCCTGGCATTCAGAAGCGTACACAGCCTTACGAGCCAGAACGGAGAGGCGAGGACGGATTACGACGAAATCGACAACGGCGTGTCATTCAGATTGTACGATGCCTTCCCTAATCTTAATCTGCAGTTAAGTTCCAAGGCCCAGTTCAAGTCTCTTCCTTACTGGTACAATGGTATCACGTATTCCGACGAGATGAGAAGAGGATTCAATTGCAGGGAAGATCTCTTCGTTCCGGGAATGTTCATTACCACTATGAAGCCGGGAGAGTCCATCGTGTTCTCCGCTTCCGTGGATGTCGACAACCCGAAGACACTGAAACGCAAATTCACCGACGCTGTCAGAAGATTGGGCAAAATCGACAATTATCACGACTTGCTCGTGCGTGACGCCGATTTCCTCAAATGTGCACGCAACGGGCACAAGAGAATCAATGCAGGCTTTTCATGGCTTGAAACAGGCCTCCTGAGAGAGACAGTCGAGTCGCTTCCGGGACTTACCCTCTATGCCAACGGCGACAGCAACGAATTCGAGGAGATTCTCGACAATCTCATTGCCGACGAACAGGAGCGTCTTCTGCACAGGACGACCCAGGTGGAGGCTCCTTTGATGCTTACGGACACTATCCAGCAGTATGTCCACTTTGCCGTGGAGACCAAACAGGATACGGGAGAAGAAAAACGTATCTG
The DNA here is from genome assembly GCA_944323245.1 of uncultured Bacteroidales bacterium. Taxonomy (GTDB): domain Bacteria; phylum Bacteroidota; class Bacteroidia; order Bacteroidales; family UBA932; genus Cryptobacteroides. The sequence goes on along the minus strand of CALURT010000006.1, from coordinate 57,411 downwards.
GAAGAAATACGGCAAGATGCTGAAAGCCATCATAGAAAGCTATGCTCCGGGTCAGAGGAACGAAGTGGCCATGCATCCGAACGGACTGCTTTGGGCGCAGATGGACGGAGTGGCCCTTACGTGGATGAATGCCTATGTCCACGGCCATCCTGTGACAGAACGTGCCGGCTATCAGGTGGAAACGAATGCTTTCTGGTACAATGCGATTTCCTTCGCATTGGAAATGGAGAAAAAATACGGGACCAAGAAGAACGAGTTCGTCAGCCGCTGGTCGAAAGTCCAGGAACTGATCGAAGCCAACTATCAGGACATGTTCTGGGATCCGGAAGCCGGTTATCTTGCAGACTATGTGGACAATTCGGGCCGTAACATGGACGTAAGGCCTAACCAGCTGTATGCCGTGTCCCTTGATTATTCCCCAGTGGACGACGAGGTGAAATCGAGCGTGGTCATGACTGTCAACAACGAACTTGTGACTACCCGCGGTATCAGGACCCTTTCCCCGAGAAACGTGAAATACAGAGGCGTTTATGAAGGTTCGCAGATAGACAGGGATCTTGCCTATCATCAGGGATGCGCATTCCCGTCGCTGCTCAGTCCTTATATGAACATCTGTTTCAAGATGATGGGTTCCAATTTCTACAAGAAGGCGGAATATCTTACAGAAGGTTTCTATGCCGACATCAGCAAGCACGGCGTGGGTGCATTCTCCGAACTTTACGACGGCGACCCTCCTCATGAGGCACACGGAGCGATTTCTTCAGCCTGCAGTACCGCAGCATTGCTCAGAGTGTATTATCTGATGGACAAAAACAAAAAGGAGGAGAAGAAATGAAAGTCTTGATGTTCGGATGGGAGTTCCCTCCTCATATCGCAGGAGGACTCGGAACTGCGTGCTACGGAATGACGAAAGGACTTGCGGCAAATGATGTCGACGTTCTTTTCGTAATGCCGTCGGCCTCGGGAGACGAGGACCAGAGCGCAGTGAAAATCATCAATGCAAGCGATGTTCCCATAGATACGATGTCCACTTCGGTGGACGAATTTCTCGGGAAGGTGAGATTCGTGCATATCGGCTCGAATATGGTGCCTTATGTTGATCCTGAGGACTTCACCAAGATGGTGGAAGAGGAAAAGAAACGCCAGATAAAGAGTTTCAGGGTGCAATACGGCCAGAAATACAAGTTTTCCGGAAAATACGGGGCCAACCTTATGGAGGAAGTCGCCCGTTATGCCATGGTGGGAGCTACCATAGCCCTGCAGCATGAAAACGAGTTCGACGTCATCCATGCACACGACTGGCTGACATATCTTGCCGGAATCGCAGCAAAGCAGCTTACCGGAAAACCTCTCGTGGTCCATGTCCACGCCACTTCCTTCGACAGGAGCAGCGACGACAAGATCGACACGAGGGTCTACGACCTTGAAAGGAAAGGAATGGAGGCTGCCGACAAGGTAATCGCAGTGAGCGAACTGACGAGGAACATTGTCATCAACAAATACGGAATCTCTCCGGACAAGGTGGTTGCCGTACACAATGCCGTGGATTTCAGCGGCAGGGATCATCTTGCAGTCGAAAGGGGAGTCAAGGACAAGGTAGTGACCTTCCTCGGAAGGATCACTTTCCAGAAAGGACCTGAATACTTCATTGAAGCGGCCGCCAAGGTGCTGAAGAGATGCAGCAACGTGCGATTCGTCATGGCGGGAAGCGGTGACATGCTCAACAGGTGTATCAGCCATGTGGCCCGTCTCGGAATATCCGACAGATTCCATTTTACCGGATTCCTCCGCGGTGCCGACGTGCAGAAAATGTTCGCATTGTCCGACGTCTATGTGATGCCTTCGGTGTCCGAGCCGTTCGGAATCTCTCCTTTGGAGGCCATGAGGACCAACGTGCCTTCGATTATTTCGAAGCAGTCCGGAGTAGCGGAAGTCCTGAAATACGCCATAAAGGTGGATTTCTGGGATATTGATGCGATGGCGGATGCAATGTACGGCCTGTTGAATTACCATGCTCTGGCTGAAATGGCCGCCAAGTGCGGTTATGATGAAGTCAACGCCCTTAAATGGAACAACGCCGCATACAAGATCAAAAAAGTTTACGAGTCAGTGATAAACAAATAAAAACGCAATATGAAAAAAAGTATTTGTATGTATTTTCAGGTCCATCAGCCGAACAGATTGAGACTGTACAGATTCTTCGATATCGGCAAGGACTCTCACTATTATGATGATTTCGCCAACAGGACTATCCTGAGACGCGTTGCGCAGAGATGCTATATACCGACCAACGCATTGCTGCTTGACCTTATCAAGGCCAACAAGGGCAAGTTCAAGGTGGCTTTCTCCATTTCCGGCTCCGTCATCGAGCAGTTCGACAGGTATGCTCCGGAAGTGATCGAGAGTTTCAGGAAACTCGCCGATACGGGATGCGTTGAATTTTTGTCTGAAACATATTATCACTCATTGGCTTCCCTTGCTTCTCCAGCCGAGTTCAGACATCAGGTGATGAAGCACAAGGCTACCATCGAGCATTATTTCGGAGTAACTCCCAAGGCTTTCAGGAACACCGAGCTGATTTATTCCGATGAAATCGGTTCGATGGTATATGAAATGGGATTCAAGACCATGCTTACGGAAGGTGCAAAGCATGTATTGGGATGGAAGAGCCCGAATTACATTTATTCCGGCGCCCTCGCTCCTGACCTGAAGCTCCTTCTGAAGAATTCCACTTTGAGCGATGACATAGCTTTCAGATTTTCTGACAGGAACTGGTCAGACTGGCCGTTGACCGGAGAAAAGTATCTCGGATGGATCAAGGCAGCCGCACAGAACGACGAAATAGTCAATCTTTTCATGGATTACGAGACTTTCGGCGAGCACCAGAAGGCTCAGAGCGGCATCTTCGATTTCATGAGGTATTTCCCTGAAGTGGTCATCAAGGACGGGGAATTCGAATTCGTGACACCTACCGAAGCTGCCAAAAAGCACAAGGCGGTAGCGACATTGGATGTTCCGGATCCTATTTCATGGGCCGACGAGGAACGCGATGTGACGGCATGGCTCGGCAACGACCTGCAGAACGATGCTTTCAGAAAACTGTACAGCGTAATTGAAAAGCTTTCCATGATCAACAACGAGGACCTCTGGTCGGATTTCGGCCACCTGCAGGAAAGCGACCATTTCTATTATATGTGTACGAAGTTCTTCTCGGATGGCGCCGTGCACAAATATTTCAACCCGTATGATACTCCGTATGAGGCATTTATAAATTATATGAATGTTCTCAGCGATTTTATTTTGAGGGTAGATGATGCAATTCTCGTTTCTGATGCTAACTTTGCAGCCGAAAAACCGGCGAAAACGGCCAAGGCAAAGACAGCAAAGGCTGCCAAGCCGACAACGAAAAAGCAGGCTGCAAAGAAAACAGTAAAAAAGAAAGAGAAATAGATGGATAAAGAGATGATCAGACCGGATTATCTTTTTGAGGTGAGCTGGGAGGTCTGTAATAAGGTAGGGGGTATTTATACGGTGATTGCCACCAAATCCCTCTACCTTAAAACTGAATTAAAGCGACACCACATTCTGATAGGTCCGGATGTGTGGATGAATGCGGAGGAGAGCAATCCCGACTTTATAGAAGACCCCGTTCTATACAGGGACTGGAAAGCTCAGGCGGCTTCGGAAGGCTTGAGAATAAGAATAGGACGGTGGAACGTCCCCGGTACTCCTGTGGCGATTTTGGTCGACTTCAAGCAGTTCATTACCAATAAATCTAAAATACTTACGGATTATTGGCTGAATTTCGGGGTCGATTCCCTGACGGGAAGTTGGGATTATGTGGAATCGGCGCTTTTCGGCTATTCCGCGGGAAAGGTGATTGAAAGTTTCTACAGATACAATCTTTCACGGGCGGACAAGGTCGTGGCACAGTTCCATGAGTGGATGACAGGTGCGGGACTTTTGTATATCAAGAAATCAGCCTTGCCTATCGCTACGGTCTTTACGACGCATGCTACAGTCATAGGCCGCTGCATAGCAGGCAACAACCTGCCGTTGTATGACAATATGAAGAATTACAACGGCGATGACAAAGCCCGGGAGTTCAATGTCGTGGCAAGACATTCCTTGGAGAAGCATTCTGCGGCAAATGCCGATATTTTTACGACCGTGAGCGACATTACTGCGGCCGAATGCAAGCAGTTCCTCGGCAGGGATGTGGATGTCATCACTCCGAACGGCTTTGAAAAAAGTTTTATACCGGCCGACGCTGAATACAAGTCGGTCAGGACGGCTGCAAGGAACCGTCTCATAGAGGTGGCAGCCGCCATGTCGGGAGAAGAAGTTCCCGAAAATTCCATTTTCATAGGTATCGGCGGCAGATATGAATACAAGAACAAGGGAATAGACGTGTTCATAGACTCCCTCGACAAATTGAACAAATCCGATTTCAAGGGGAAAAGCATCCAGGCTTTCATTATGATTCCGTCGGGGCACAACGGTCCTGACAAGGAATTAGTATCCAAACTTCAGGGGAATCCGTCTGGCTATACGACGAGGACGTCCCATTATCTGATGAACAGGGATTACGATACCATCATGAACCGTTTGGACCAGCTCGGCCTGAAGAATGCTTTGGGAGACAAAGTCAAGGTATATTTCATCCCGTCGTATCTCAACGGTAACGACGGAGTCTTCGACATGAAATATTACGACCTCCTCATCGGTCTCGACCTTGCCCTGTTCCCTTCCTATTACGAGCCGTGGGGATACACTCCGTTGGAGAGTGTCGCATTCAGCGTCCCTACGCTTACCACGACCCTTGCCGGTTTCGGCCTATGGGTGCGTTCGCATTATAAAAAGCCTCATCCGGGTATTGCCGTCATAGACAGGAACGACTCGAACTATTTCGAAGTCGTGGACAAGACGGTCGAAAGGATAAAGGAAATCGCAGGTCTGTCGAAAGAGGACCGTAAACTTTACATGGACAATGCCAAGGAGGTATCGGAAATAGCTCTTTGGGAAAACAATATCGTATATTATAAGGAGGCCTATTCGGAGGCTCTCAACAAAGTCATATCAGAAAAAGGAGCATTCCCTCAAGACAGGAATGATAAATCGATGCAGTACAAGAAAATCAATGTCAATGAACCGTCCTGGAACAGCGTTTTTGTCACAAGACATCTGCCGGACGGTCTGAAAGATCTTGAAATATTATCAAGAAACTTATGGTGGTGCTGGAACGAGAAAGCCAAGAATCTCTTCCGCTCCATAGATCCGGAAGCATGGGCGGCGACCAACGAGAATCCGATTGCCCTGCTTGACAAGGTAAGCTACAAGAAATTCCAGGCCCTTGCCAAGGACGAGGCTTTCCTCGGTGAAATGAAGACCGTGATGACGGAATTCAACGAATACATGGCCCTGAAATCGAAAAGGACCAATCCTTCTGTAGCCTATTTCTGCATGGAGTACGGTCTGGACACGTCTCTTAAAATCTACTCCGGCGGTCTCGGAATCCTTGCAGGCGACTATCTCAAGGAAACCAGCGACATGAACGTGAACCTCGTGGCAGTAGGTCTGCTGTACAGGTACGGATATTTCACCCAGATCCTGTCGTCCCAGGGCGACCAGGTGTCGAAATACGACGCCCAGGATTTCATGAAGATTCCTGCAAGCCCGGTAAGGGATGCCGAGGGCAACTGGATGACCGTCAGCGTGGCTTTCCCGGGAAGAAACATCAACGCACGTCTCTGGAGAGTCGACGTGGGAAGGACGGAACTCTATCTTATGGATACCGACTATAACGACAATCTTCCGGAAGACAGGTCCGTGACACATCATCTTTACGGAGGCGACTGGGAAAACAGGCTCAAACAGGAGCTTCTTCTCGGTGTCGGAGGTATCCGCGCCCTGAGAAAACTCGGAATAGACGCCCAGGTATATCATTGCAATGAAGGCCATGCAGCATTCACCGGACTTGAAAGGTTGAGAGAGTATATCCAGAACGACAATCTGGACTATCCGGAGGCTTTGGAACTTGTACGTTCCTCATCGCTCTTCACCACTCATACCCCTGTTCCTGCAGGACATGACGCCTTCGACGAGGGGCTTCTCAGGAAATACATAGGACATTATCCTGAAAGACTGAAAATCGACTGGGAGACGATGATGGGCCTCGGCAAGATAAACGGCAACGATCAGAATGAAAAATTCTCCATGAGTTTCCTTGCCGCCAACCTTTCGCAGGAAGTGAACGGCGTGTCATGGCTTCACGGCGAAGTCAGCAGGGACATCTTTGCCAAACTCTGGCCGGGTTACCTTCCGGAGGAACTTCATGTCAGCTATGTTACCAACGGAGTCCATTATCCTACGTGGACCGCTCCGGAATGGAAGGAAGTGCATGCCAAGGTATTCGGTGAGGAATTCAAGACACATCACTATGACAAGACTTGCTTCGAAGGTATCTACAAGGTATCGGACGAAGAAATATGGTCCGTACGTACCAAATTGAGAAAGAAGCTGATAGAAGCAATCAAGGACAAATTGTCAGACCCAGCGGCAGCCAACCACTATTCTCCTCGTCAGATAGTCACCATCAAGGAAACGCTCAGGGATGACGTGCTGACGATAGGTTTCGCAAGAAGGTTCGCCACCTACAAGAGGGCACATCTTCTCTTCCGCGACCTTGACAGGCTCAGCGCCATTGTCAACAACAAGGAAAGACCGGTACAGTTCATCTTTGCCGGAAAGGCGCATCCTGCAGACAAGGCCGGACAGGATCTCATCAAGATGATTGTGGACATTTCGAAGATGGAGCAGTTCATCGGAAAAATCGTCTTCGTACCGAATTACGACATTTCGCTTGCAAAACTTCTTGTACAGGGCGTGGATGTATGGATGAACAATCCTACCCGTCCGTTGGAGGCATCCGGAACATCGGGAGAAAAAGCCGCCATGAACGGCGTGATGCATTTCTCCGTACTCGACGGATGGTGGGTTGAGGGCTATAAGAAGGGCGCCGGATGGGCACTTCCTATGGAACGTACCTACGATGACCAGAACTATCAGGACGAATTGGACGCAGCCACGATATATACGACCATAGAGAATGAGATAGCACCTATTTTCTATAATCTGACCATGTCAACGGGACGTTCTTCCGACTGGATAGAGTATATCAAGAACACGATAGCACAGGTGGCATGCAATTTCACCACCAACAGGATGCTTGACGACTATATCAGACAATATTACGAACCGCAGTCAAAGAGATTCGAGACATTGGCAGCCGACAACTTCGCCAAGGCCCGTGAAATCGCCGACTGGAAGCGACGCATGCGTCGTGAGTGGCAGAATGTAGGCCTTGTTTCAGTCACCAAGCCGGACAGCTCGCACGATGATATCCTTCTCGGCAAGGAATTCAAGTCTGAAGTGGTATTGAATATAGGTGATTTGAACCCTGACGAAATCGGAGTGGAACTTCTGTTCGCAACGTCAGACTCCAAGGGCAAACTGCACATCCGGACGGTATGTACATACGAGCCTGTGGAATGCAATGACGGAGTGGTGAAGTACCAGGCCGCACTGCTTCCTGATACGGCAGGACTGTATCAGGTGGCCGCCAGAATCTATGCCAAGAATCCTTTGCTGCCTCACAGACAGGATTTCGAACTGGTAAGATGGTTGTAGCGACCGGATTTTTCGACGGTGTCCATATCGGGCACCGTTATGTAATAGGGCGGCTTGTGGAAGTCGCAAGGGAAAGAGGGGAGGAGAGCCGGATAATCACATTCTGGCCTCATCCCCGAAATGTCCTTCAGCAGGAGGCAATGAACCTGAGGCTCTTGTCTTCCATGGAGGAAAAGAAGGAAATGCTGTTTTCTCTCGGAGTGGACAAGGTGGAGGTCCTGCCTTTTACAAGGTCTTTCAGTTCTCTCAGTACGGAGGATTATCTCAGGGAGTACGTTATCGGACGCTTCGGCGCCGATGCCATCGTCCTCGGATATGACAACAGGATGGGCTCGGATGCCAAGGATGCGGCGAGCGTGAAAACAGTGGCGGAAAAATTGGGATTAGATGTGTACATGACGGACAAGAAGACATCGTTGTCCGGAATAGACGTGAGTTCGACCAAGATACGGAAACTGTTGGAGACGGGAGACGTGACGAAGGCCAATGAACTTCTCGGGTACGAGTATTCCCTGTTCGGAGTGGTGGTTTCCGGTGACAGGATCGGCAAAAGGGTTCTCGGATTTCCGACGGCCAACATGCAGCTCTACGAACCTTTGAAACTCGTTCCTGCCGGAGGAGTCTATTACGTGAAGGTCAGGACTTTGGGCGGAGATTTCTACGGAATGTGCAACATAGGGACGAGGCCTACCGTGGGAGCCTGCAACGCCATGACCATAGAAACCAACATCTTCGGTTTCGACGAGGATATTTACGGGCTCGACATAAGGGTGACCTTTTTGAAGAGAATACGTGAGGAAATGAGATTCAGGTCTTTCACGCAGCTGAAGGCGCAGTTGGAGCGGGACAAGCTCTATTGTGAATCCCTGCGTGCAGGCGGTGGCAATTGAATAACTGACAACTATGGACGATTTAGGAACAATACTGACGCTTTTGTTGGTCGTGCTGCCGATGGCGGCGGGACTGATAGAGAAGCTCCTGAAGGCGGCCGGGAAGACCGGTGCAGCCGGCAAGATGAAGGATTTGGCTGAAATGTTCGACTCCAAGGACTCCTCGGAAGACGGGGAGCAGGCTGCGGGGAACCCGCACGGGCAACAGCCCGTACCGGCCGGAGCTCCGGCCGGTCAGCCTGCCCCTGCCACGGCGCACTCCGCTCAGCCTGCTCCTGTCATAACGCACTCCCGTCCGGCAGCCCCGAAGCCGCTACATCAGATGCAGCCGGCAAGACCGACTGTGGAAAAACCGGTCCCTAACGTCAAGCCGAAGACCGGAAGTCCTGCCGCAGATGAGGCGGTTGCGGAGAAAAAACCTTTCATCGACAAGAAAAAACTCATTATCTATTCCGAAATACTGAAACCTAAATTCTGAAATAGCGGTATTTCAAGAAAAATTTTTTATATTTGCATAAGTTGTTTTTGCGAGTTCTGTGCAGCGTCACAGAACTCATTTTAATTGTTGTATATTAAAACCAAAATATTATGGCATTGCATTATATGACACAGGACGGATTGGACAAGCTCAAGAAGGAATTGTCCGATGCCATCGCACAGCGTCCGGTGATTTCCGCCCAGATAGCGGAGGCGAGAGATAAGGGTGACCTGTCCGAAAACGCTGAATATGAGGCTGCAAGAGAGGCTCAGGGCCTGTTGGAGCTCAAGATTTCCAAATTGCAGGATCTTGTCGCAAACACCCGTGTGATCGACGAATCCCAAATCGGCACAGAGAAGGTCCAGATGCTGAACAAGGTCAAAGTGAAGAACCTGGCTACCAAGCAGATAATGGAATTTTCATTAGTAGGGGAGAGCGAGGCCGATTTTTCCGCAGGGAAACTTGCCGCCACCACTCCTATCGGGCGTGCGCTCATGGGGCATTCGAAAGGTGAAATTGTGGAGGCCAAGGTGCCTTCCGGCGTATTGAAATTCGAAATATTGGATATAACTCTCTGACGGCATGGCTACGATATTTACCAAAATAGCGCATGGTGAGATTCCGTCCTACAAGGTGGCGGAATCGGAGGAATTCTATGCTTTCCTCGACATCAATCCAATGGTGGAAGGACATACATTGGTGATTCCGAAAAATGTGGAGAATGATTACATTTTCAATCTCGACGACAGGACATACCTCGGGCTTTGCGCATTTGCAAAGAAGGTGGCCGTGGCAATAAAGGCCGCTGTTCCTTGCAAGAGGGTGGGTGTAGCCGTCCTCGGGATGGAAGTGCCGCACACTCATATCCATCTTGTACCGCTGCAGAGCGAGCAGGATCTGGATTTCAGAAAGGAAAAACTACAGTTGTCACAGGAAAGATTCCGTCAGATAGCTGACTCCATAAGGTCGGAATATGAGAAACTTTAGAATAGCGATAGCAGGGGCTGCCTTGCTTGCAGCCGTGTCCTGTGCGAAGACGGCAGGTATCAAGGCTGAAATCGAGGGTCTGTCATCGGCGGATATTGTGGTAAGACAGCAGAATGTAAACAGGTACGATGTCGTCGATACCGTGAAGACGGATGAGGCGGGACGCTTGTCCGTAAGGATTCCTATGGAAAAGGGAAATCCTGATTTCGTGTATCTGTATTACGGCGACAGGAAGATAGCCTCCCTGCTTCTTGAACGGGGAGACAAGGTGAAAGTGACGGCTGATACCCTCGGGAACTACACCGTTTACGGTTCTCCGGAAAGTGAAAGGCTTGGGGATGTGGAGCGGAGGTATTCGGAATTTTCGGCTTCCGTCGATTCATTGTCCGCCGCCTTGGTCGAAGCCGGGCTTTCTTCGCCTGAAGCCAAGGATATCAATAAAGAAATGACTTCCCTGTATTTGGACTATTACCGTGACTGTATCAGGTATGTACAGGCGAATCCTTTTTCGTTGACGGTGATTCCGGTATTTTATCAGACGGTAGCAAACAGTTTCTATGTATTTTCCCAGGATACGGATGCATTTATTTTCGAAGGGATATGCGATTCGCTTTCAAAGGTATATCCTGACTCGAAATATGTCAGGTCATTGAGAAACGAGACCGACAGGAGGAAGTCGGCCATGGAACTCAACAGGAGGCTTGAAACCGCCGAATCCATCGGTTTCCCGGATATATCGCTTCCTGACATGACCGGAAAGAAGGTGAAACTGAGCGAAGTGGACGCCAAGGTGATACTGGTCCATTTCTGGACGGCGACAAGTGCAGAGCAGAAAATGTTCAATTTAGACGTCCTGAAAGGCATCTATGCTGATTATCACCGGAAAGGTCTTGAAATATATCAGGTGGCAGTGGACGTGGACAAGCCGTCATGGGAGAGGACGGTCACTGCACAGGGACTTGAATGGATAAACGTATGTGACGGTCTGGGAGCGGCTTCCCCTGTCCTGACCATGTACAATGTTTCCTCTCTGCCGGTTACCTACATCATAGCAGACGGCGAGATGACCGGAGAACGAGTTTCCGACGCAGCATCCCTCCGCCGTGTCCTGAACAGACTCCTGAAATAAAGAATTTCGTCAATCTGATTATCAGGAACAAATTGGCCGATGAACCAATGCATCGGCATGAATATAAATAGACAATCAAGGGTTGTGGAGGATGGAATATGAGAGAAATGATTGTAAATTATGTACAAACAGATAACCTGCTTGCTGATGCCAGACAAATAATTGATGCAGCCAGACAATATGCATACCGTTCGGTCAATATGGCCATGCTTCAAAGAAACTGGTTTCTTGGGAAACGCATCAGTATGGAAGTTTTAAAAGGGGAAAGTCGTGCAGAGTATGGAGCGGAAGTAATCAAACAGCTTTCCAAGAACCTGACAAATATCTATGGCAAAGGTTTTACAAAGACCTATTTGTATAGTTTTGTCAGGTTTTATAAGATGTTCCCGGAGATTTTCCAATCATCGATTGGAAAATCCGGAATACTCTCATGGACACACTATTTTCTTTTGCTTGATGTTGACAATGATGATGCCCGCAACTGGTATGCCCATGAAGCTTATGTAGAGAATTGGAGTGTAAGTACCCTTCGAAGGAATATAGGTTCTCAGTATTATTTCAGATTATTAGGATCTCAGCATAAGGATATTGTAAAAAAGGAATCAACACAATCCGTTGCAAAACCACATACGGACAATTTGGATTTCATCAAAAATCCGGTCGTAGCGGAATTTTTAGGCTTGGCATCCAATGCCGATTTTTATGAATCAGATTTAGAAACAAGCATAATAACTCATTTACAGAAATTTATTATGGAGTTGGGCAAGGGTTATGCGTTTGTAGCCCGCCAACAGCATATAAGAACGGATATGGGGGATTTCTACATTGATTTGGTTTTTTACAACTATATCTTGAAATGTTTCCTTCTTATTGACTTGAAGACGTCTCAGATCACCCATCAGGATGTAGGACAGATGGATATGTATATTCGGATGTATGATAATCTTAAGAGGACAGAAGGAGATAATCCGACAATTGGATTGATTCTTTGTTCTCAGACGAGTGAGGATATTGCAAGGTACTCCATATTAAATGACAGTCAACAGATATTTCAAGCCAGATATTTGACATATTTGCCGACGGAAGAAGAACTTCGCCGCGAAATTGAATGCCAAAAAGAAATATTTCTTCTTCAACAGGAAGAACGAAATGAATAAAGGGGTGATACCTTTATTTCTTCCCCTCTAATTTTCCTATGCGCATTATAATTGATGTATAGCTCCTTCCCATTTTTTCTGCAATATATTTTATGCTTTTTCCTTCATGGTATAGATTCATTAAGAATTTATCGGCACTACTTGTCCATTTCTTATTGGCATTGGGATGTTTGGTATAACTATTTTCCGGAATTTGTTCTGGATGTAAAAATTCATTAATGAAGACGGATGGTGATTTGCTGTCGTAAAGTATATAGGTTTTTATTTTAGCCCGAGTGATAGCAACATAAAACAATCTGCGCTCTTCTCCATAAGGATATTGATCACTTTTAGTCAGAACGTAATTGAGTATGGGATCGTCATTTATCATGGAAGGGAATCCTAAAGTGTCTTTATTGCATTGAAGTATGATTACATAATCAGCTTCCAGACCTTTAGATTTGTGAATAGTCATAAATTCAATTTTCCGATTCTCGATAAGATAGAAAAAACGGGCCCCTTCCTTTATGGATTTATATTTGAGTGATAAATAATAATCATCAAAAGAATAGCGTCCCAATAAGAAGACAGACTTATCCGGAGGGATAGAAGCTATCAGATTGCCGATAAAATTACAATAGTTATTTCGTTCATAAGCAAGGAATTCCAATTCAGTTTTAAATTTAGAATTGAAAGAGTGTATGTTTTTTTGTATTTGTATCTTATTTTGTTGGATGAATTTGGATGACAGGCTTATTAAAGGCTCTCCAAAACGGTATGTAGTTTCGATTTTATTGATTTCCGTTGCTCCGAAATAGTCTGGAAACTGATTGAAGAGGGCCATGTCACTTCCTGAAAAACGGTAGATTGATTGCCAATCATCACCCACACAATACAATTTTGCAGGAGGCTCGGTTTCCCGGAGCGACTTAAGAAAATTGTAACGGTCAATTGATATGTCTTGAAATTCATCAACTATTATATAATCATACTTTAATGGATGAGAAGAACGGCAAATCTCCGTGGCTTGCAGAATAGCGTCAGTGAAATCTATTTGATTCCTGTTTTTCAGTTCTTCAATATATCTTTCATATACAGGCAGAAAAATATTCTTTATAATAAATGTGCTTCGTGCGTCTTTTGTATTTTTCGTCTGTTTCAATACATCATATATGGATTTTCCGCTTGATTTAGTTAATGTTACAAATGTTACGATAAGTCCGATAAACGCTTTCTCTTGTTTGCTGCCAGGAGGAAGGATCATGTCGTATAATTCATTATCGGATTTTTCATGAATAGGGACATTGGATTCCTGAAGCAATTTTTTTAGTTTAGTATGAATGTCGGAGTTGTTAAAATCGGCACTTGAAGTTACTAATAATTTTGTCCCGAACTTTTTATGAGCATCCTTTTTCCACGTTATACCATCGTTGTATTTCCTGTTGGCTTCTTCATAGCTGATGCCTCTGTCTTTTGCAAACCATACGGGAACAAGTCCGTGCTCATCCACTCCGAAATGTTCCAAGTAGATACGGTGTATCTTGTTATCCTGTTCATAATATATGGAAAAATCAGGTTTGTATTGAGAGTGCGTTTCATCTGCTAGCGGATATTCGTAAGGTTCTTCGTATTTGAATTTGATACCAAGGGAAGAAAGTATGAAACAGATTTTTTGTTCTTGCTTACTCCTTACATAGATTGCTTTTCCGTCCATATCCGGAAATAGGGCTTTCAAACGGTTCTTTTTCAGATCAGAAAGTTGCTGCATCTGTTCATTTTTAGTCTTCTCCGACTCGGGCTCCTGATAATCAATTAAATACTTGACAATGCTTCTTTTGAAGTTCTTGTTATTCAACAATATGTGATAAATTTCCACGAACAAGGCGTTAGGATTGTCACATATTGAAGGTTTTTTACCTGTCGTCTTCCCAATGAGCTCAAGGGCAAGTTTATGAAAAGTATATCCTTTAAGATCGGCAGCCCCCATCCTCTCCGTCAGTTCGGCAGCAGCCTTATTTGTGTAGCTGATAAGAAGAATATTTTGAGGATTGACGTGCTTGATATCAATCAGATATTTTACTTTTCCTATTATAGATGAAGTTTTCCCGCTACCTGCACTGCTGACTACCAAGCAGTTGTCTTCTTCTGAAATAATAGATCTTCTTTGTTGTTTGTCTAACGGATATTTAAGACAATGATCGAAAAAGTTTTTATAAGTGTCAAGAGTGTATTTGATGACATCTTCATTATGCCGTATAATAATGGAATGGATGCATTTGAAATCGTGAGTGAATTTTGCAATTATGGCAGGTGGATTGATATGAAATTTATCAAGTCTTTTCAATAAAGAATCTGCGTCATGGAAAATATCAGAGTAATAATCCGTGAATTGTTTTTCTTCTGAATGAGATATTATATGTTTGTTGAAGTTGTTCTTTACATCCGTTTCAATATCAATGAACGCTTCTTTGCCGGTTTTTATCGCTCTAATCCGTACTGCAAGCTCATTTGATTTTTTCTTTAGCGACAATCTTGTCAATACGTTGGCTATGATGCTGATTGTAATTATACAAAGGCCTGATATAAGAAGCAGATTCATAAGAACGTCTTATGTGTCAGAACAGCTTTTTCTTGCCGGTGGTGGCGACGAATTCCTTGAGATAGAACGGTTCGAAGTACGCAACGTCTTGGAACCGTTTTTCTTTTAACGCCCTGAGGGCGGGTACGAGCATCGATGAGGCTTTCGGACAGCACTGGACGAATGTCGCATTCGGATGATTTATGACCGTGGAGCATTTCCCTGCCCCGTCTCCGATAAACAGGGCCGGTCCCTCGTCGAGAATCTCCCTGAATGACGATTCCGTGATGATTTCCGGTTTCGTTTCGGTCAAGGCCTGTCCGTCAGGACTGAAAACGGCGGTGTAAACCTCCATCCTCCTTGCGTCTATCATCGGTATCACGTGCCGGCAACCGTCAGGCAGGAGATTCTCTGCTATGGCCTGATATACGAGTGTGTCCAAAGTGCCGACTGCTATCAGCGGCTTTTTCGCCCCGAAACACAGCCCTTTTGCCGTGGATACCCCTACGCGCAGCCCGGTGTATGATCCCGGACCCATGCTTACGCAGACGGCGTCGCAGTCCTGAATGCCGATCCCGTTTTCATCTAAAAGTTCCTTGACGAAAACGGCGGTCATGGAAGCGTGCGATTTCGGTTCGGAACTTTCCTTGCAGGAAACGATATTGTCGTCCACGGAGAGAGCCGCAGAGCACAGTTCCGTCGAAGTTTCTATGAGAATGAGTCTTGTCTCCATGATTGTCAGAACAGTAATTCCTTAAAGTAAGGGAAAATAGAGTATGCGGTCCGTTTGATGCCCGTGTACAGTATCGAATTGTCCAAGAAATTTTCGGATACTATATTCAGATTTGAATTGAGCATGTCGAAAAATACTATGACGAGACCGATGATCAGGATATACTTGAACAGTGCGAATATAAGTCCGAGCACTTTGTTCAGCCATCCGAGAAGGATAATCTTGACGGTCGCTTCAAGCAGTTTCCCCACTAACATCAGTACGCAGATGACGATGGCGAAAATCAATATGAAAGCGATTATTTCAAGGACTGGACCGGCCGAGTCGATCCATTGTTTGAGCCACCCGGCGACAGCCGATGCAAAATTATAGGCTATCCAGCCTCCGAGCACGATGGATATGATTGAAACGGCTTGAGAAATAAAGCCTTTCCGCAATCCCTGAATGACTGCCGGTACAAGGCAAAGTAACAGGATAATATCAAGGATATTCATTTTTTATGTATATTTGCGAATTGTTGCAAAAATACATAAAAATATTTGTAATCGACAATATGAAATTCAAGGAATATAAGGGACTTGATTTAGTGTCCACTGGAAATGAGATAATGGACAGGTGGAAGAAAAGGAATACTTTCGCCAAATCGCTGGAATTGAGGGAGGGGGCTCCGGAATTTGTCTTTTTCGAAGGTCCGCCTTCGGCCAACGGCATGCCGGGCATACATCATGTCATGGCACGTTCCATCAAGGATTCCATTTGCCGGTACAAGACCCAGAGCGGATATAAGGTGAACAGGAGGGCCGGCTGGGACACCCACGGTCTCCCGGTAGAGCTCGGTGTGGAGAAGATGCTCGGCATCACGAAGGAGGACATAGGGTCTAAAATCAGTGTCGAGGACTACAACAATGCCTGCCGCAAGGAGGTTATGAAATATACCAAGGAATGGATGACTCTGACGGACAGGATAGGGTATTGGGTCGATATGGACGATCCTTACATCACGTACGACAACCGTTATATCGAGACATTGTGGTATCTTCTCAAGGATATTTACAACAAGGGTCTGCTGTACAAGGGATATTCCATACAGCCGTATTCTCCGGCTGCCGGTACGGGGCTGAGTTCCCATGAACTGAACCAGCCGGGATGCTATCGTGATGTAAAGGATACTACTGCCATCGTGCAGTTCGAGGTCATCAAGGACGAAAAGTCGCAGATTCTGTTCGGTTGCGAGACGTTCCCGGTATATTTCCTTGCATGGACGACTACCCCGTGGACGTTGCCGTCCAATACCGCATTGTGCGTTGGCCCGTCCATCGATTACGTAAGGGTGCTTTCATTCAATCCGTACACCGGCGACCCTTGCATCTATGTCGTAGCCAAGGTGCTTGTACCTACGCTTTTCAATCCGAAAGCTGCGGACATAGCATTGGAAGATTACAAGTCCGGGGACAAATTGGTGCCTTACAGGGTGCTCGAAGGCGAGTACAAGGGTTCGGAACTGACAGGTATATCCTATCATCAGCTGATTCCATGGTTCAAGCCGGACGAGGGCGCGCTCAGGGTAATATCCGGAGATTTCGTTACCACGGACGAAGGTACGACAGGTATCGTACACATTGCGCCTACATTCGGTGCGGACGATGACAAGGTGGCCAAGGCCAACGGTGTGCCTCCTCTCATGGTGATTGACAAAAACGGTGACCGTCAGGCCCAGGTGGACAGGCAGGGACGTTTCTTCCGAATCGAAGACCTTGATCCGGAATATGTGGCTGAACGGGTATCGGATGACTACAGGGAATTTGCAGGACGTTATGTGAAGAATGCGTACGATTCTTCGTTGCCTGCGGATGCCCCGACCCTCGATATCGACATTTGTGTCATGCTGAAACAGCAGGGCAAGGCGTTCAAGATAGAGAAACACGTGCACAGCTATCCTCATTGCTGGAGGACCGACAAGCCTGTGCTCTATTATCCTCTCAATTCGTGGTTTATCAAAACTACGGCCGTCAGGGACAGGATGATAGAACTGAACAATACCATCAACTGGAAACCAGAATCCACCGGGTCAGGCCGGTTCGGCAAATGGCTTGAAAATATCCAGGACTGGAATCTGTCCCGCAGCCGCTACTGGGGAACGCCTCTTCCTATATGGCGTACCGAGGACGGCAAGGAGGAAAAATGCATCGGTTCGCTCAAGGAACTGTATGCTGAAATAGAAAAGGCTGTCGCCGCTGGCGTCATGACGGAAAATCCGCTGAAAGCCAAAGGATTCAATCCGGACGACATGTCTAAGGAGAATTATGACAGGATCGACCTCCACAGGCCGTATGTGGACAGGATATTCCTCGTGTCGTCGTCAGGTGCGAAAATGACGAGGGAAACGGACCTGATAGATGTCTGGTTCGATTCAGGAGCCATGCCTTATGCCCAGGAAGGGTTGAGAAACCTTCATTCCCCGACATTCGGGCGGACTGCCGATTTCATCGCAGAGGGCGTGGACCAGACACGCGGATGGTTCTATACCCTCCACGCCATAAATACGATGGTAAGCAACAAATGTGCATTCAAGACAGTGATTTCCAACGGACTCGTCCTCGATAAGGACGGGAACAAGATGAGCAAGCGTCTCGGAAACGCCGTGGATCCGTTTGCCGTTCTCGACAAATACGGACCTGATGCGCTCCGCTGGTATATGCTGACCAATTCCCAGCCATGGGACAACCTGAAATTCGATGTTTCCGGAGTTGATGAAATCAGAAGAAAATTCTTCGGAACGCTTTACAATACATATTCGTTCTTTGCGCTTTACGCCAATGTGGACGGATTTGTTCCCGGCAAGGATACCGCGTCGGTGTCCGGGCGTCCGGAATTGGACAGATGGATAATTTCCCTTCTGAATACTTTGGTCAAGGATGTGACGGCGGCATACGAGAATTACGATGTGACGGCAGCAGGCCGCATGATACAGGATTTCGTCTGCGACCATCTCAGCAACTGGTATGTAAGACTTGGCAGGAAGAGATTCTGGGGAGGCTCCATGGATGCCGACAAACTCGCAGCTTATCAGACACTGTATCAGTGTCTTGTATCCATAGCCAAATTGGCCGCCCCGATAGCTCCGTTCTTTATGGAAAGGATGTATCTCGATCTTGTTCCGGATGCGGAATCCGTACATTTCGAAAGCATGCCTGCATACGATGCCGGTTCTGTCGACAAGGATCTAGAAGAGAGGATGGAACTTGCCCAAAGGGCGTCGTCGATGGTTCTTGCATTGCGCAGGAAGGTCAATGTCAAGGTGCGCCAGCCGCTTTCGAAGCTCATCATTCCTGTCCTTGACGACAATGTGAAGACGCAGCTTGAAAAAGTAAAGGCATTGCTGCTCGGAGAGGTGAATGTCAAGGATGCCGAATTCATTTCCGATACGGCAGGTCTGATTACCAAGAAGATAAAACCGAATTTCAAGACTCTCGGGAAGATTTACGGCAAGCAGATGAAAGAGATTGCGGCAGCTTTCGGTACCTTGTCCCAGGAAACGATTTCTGCGATACAGGTTGCAGAGGCCGAAGGAAAGGCCTATACGCTGTCATTGCCGTCAGGCGATGTAGTTCTCAACAAGGGGGATTACGAAATCAGTTCCGAGGATATGCCGGGCTGGCTTGTCGCTACGGACGGACCGCTGACGTTGGCTCTCGACATTACTGTGACCGATGAATTGAAGAGGGAGGGATTTGCCCGTGAACTCATCAACAGAATCCAGAATTTGAGAAAGAGCAGCGGATTCGATGTTACGGACAAGATAAACGTGAAGGTCTATGCCGACGGTCAGGACGCAGCTGATATCGCTGATACGTTGAAGGATTTCGGCGGATATGTCGCTGCCCAGACTTTGGCAAGAAACATTGAAGTACATCCTTCGGATGAAAGGAAGGATGCCGTAGAAGTGGAATGGGGAGAAGGAAAAATTTTGATAAACGTAGAAAAGACAATATAATTGATAAACACGATAAGTTATGGCAGAAGAAAAGAAAGTAAACGAATCCGACTACAAGGTTCGTTACAGCGACGAAGAACTCCAGGAGTTCAAGACCATAATTTTGGACATGCTTGCAAAGGCAAAAGCGGAGTATAAGACATTGAGAGATGTCGTTACACATGATTCAAGCAATGACATCGAAGATACATCTCCAACATTCAAGGTTATGGAAGAAGGCGCTTCCACTCTTTCGAAGGAGGAGGCAGGCCAGCTCGCACAGAGACAGTACAAGTTCATACAGAATCTTGAAGCTGCCCTTGTCCGCATTGAAAACAAGACTTACGGTGTATGCCGTGTCACAGGCAAGCTGATTCCAAAGGAAAGGCTTCGTCTTGTGCCGCATGCTACGTTGACGGTCGAGGCAAAGGAAATGCTGAACAAGAACAAATGAGTGCAAGGGACGCAAAGGTTTCGAAAGGTACCGTATTGCTGCTGGTCGGTATCGGATTGGTGATAATAGATCAGGTAATCAAGATTCTCGTCAAGACGAACATGTCGATAGGCGAGAATTTCAATGTTATCGGTCAGTGGTTCAAGATTTATTTTATCGAGAATGAGGGCATGGCCTTCGGAATGAAATTCGGAGGCTCTGTCGGTAAATTCATACTTTCCCTGTTCAGAATCGTTCTGTTCGGGGCGCTTGTATATTGGATCAGGGCCCTGTTGAAAAAGCCGGGGACTCCTTCCGGTGTGACAGTCGGGCTGACGCTGATAGCTGCGGGTGCATTGGGCAACATTATAGATTGCCTTTTTTACGGTATCCTGTTCAGCGAGTCCACTTACTCTACGGTAGCTGAGTTTCTGCCGGCCGGAGGCGGTTATGCCCCGTTTTTCTTCGGCAAGGTGGTGGATATGTTCTATTTCCCGATTATAGACACCACATTCCCGGAATGGCTACCTTTGATAGGCGGTAATCCTTTCAGGTTCTTCGCCCCTGTGTTCAATTTCGCCGACAGCTGCGTGACTTGCGGAGCCCTGTATCTGATATTCTTCCAATGGAAGTTCTTTGCCAAGGAGGAAAAGCAGGAAAATAAGGGATGATGCTATCTGACCGTAAATTCGGCAGTGGCTTTTATGTCAGACACCGATGAAGCGGCAAATGCCTTCAGTTCCTTTGCCGGTCTGTCTGCTACATTGTAGGTAATGCGACATATAGTTGGGCCACTTCCTGTCCCGCCTACGAATGTATAGTATGCGGCATTCCCGAACAATGCGATGTTGCATCCCTGTCCGAGAGGCAGGGTATTGTCATCGTTTTTCAGCAGGACCATTCCGGCGGCTCCGGTTTCACGTGCGGTTTCTGCATGGGCAACCAGATCCGGATATTCCGAATATGCATATTCTGCAAAAGAATTGGTCCGTGATGTCATTTTAAGTATGTTGGCAACATTGCGGTCGAGTTCATCTTCGGTAAGCGTACCGTTTTCCAATCCTTCGTTATCTGGTCGACCTGCCGCTGGGTACCGGGCATCAGCAGGTCATTCCCGGCAGCCTGTTGCCTTGCGCCGTTTTCTTCGGCCCACCAGTCTGTCACGACAACTCCGTCGAAACGCCATTCATCTCTGAGAATTTCTGTCAGCAGCCTTTGATTTTCCGAAGCAAGGATTCCGTTGATCTTGTTGTAGGATGACATGATTGTCCATGGAGAGGATTTGCGTACAACCCTTTCGAATGCGCTCAGGTATATTTCACGCAGAGCCCGTTCACTCAATTCCACGTCAATTCCGTTTCTTAGAGTTTCCTGGTTATTGACGGCAAAATGTTTGACCGATGTTCCAACGTTATTGGACTGAACGCCGTTTATGTATGATGAAGCGAGTTCCCCTGTCAGAAAAGGGTCTTCGGAAAAATATTCGAAGTTTCTGCCGCACAGAGGATTTCTTTGGATATTGATAGCCGGGGCAAGGATGATGTCTACGCCGTATTCCTATGCTTCATTTCCGATAGCCTCTCCTGTTTTTCTTACCGCTGCAGTATCCCAGCTTGCCGCAAGAGAAATTCCTGTGGGAAATGCCGTACAATAATATGTCTTTGAACTGTTCCCACGTATGGGGTCTATTCTTACACCTGCCGGTCCGTCAGCGTAGGTTATAACAGGGATGTTCAAGGAATCGATGGAATAGCTGAATGCCGCCGCCCCTTTGACTTTTCCGTCAGACAGATTGGTTGTCGGCCCTTCAGAATGTCTTACAGGCATCCCCGGGGCAGGGAAAGGAGGATTTACGTGCCCTCGTGTCGTCCCGACTACGAGATTTATCTTCTGTTCCAAAGTCAGCGCATCTACAACCTCTCCGATCGGGCGGGTCCCATACATTTCTTTTCCGGCAGTATTGTCGGAGCCGCAGGCTGTAAAATACAGGGTGGACGCAAGAACGACGTACAGGAAATTAAAGGGATTGTTTTTCATTTTATGGATTTTTCAGTCGTGATAATGTTATTTCTGGAAGATTTCCGGATCGTATGCTTCCCAGAATGTGTCTGCACCTTTGAGTACCATGCCGCCCCAGTAGTCTGTCAGATAATTCCGTGCTTCATCTTCCATACCGCAAATCAACATAGCGTCTATCAGATAGTGTGTGGCGTACGGAGTGCCGGCATTACCGTGTTTTCATTGGCGAGGGCAATACGTATGGCTTTTTGAGCCGTTTCCCCTTTTATTACTCCTGATTTTATCATCCACGTTTGCCCAAGGACCGAAATCTGGTTGTGCGGACCGCTTGTGAATATTCCGAGTTTTTTGTCGAAATATTTTTTCAGTGCAGCCTTTTTCATTTGTGTATCCTCCTGTGGGTTTAGAATGTGAAACTGAGTCCAAGCATGAATGTACGGGACTGCGGGTAGTTGCCATAGTCAACTCCGCCTCCGACTTCGGGGTCATAACCGGAGTATTTCGTAAATGTCAGCAGATTGTTGGCAGAGAGA
This sequence comes from uncultured Bacteroidales bacterium, assembly GCA_944323245.1. Lineage (GTDB taxonomy): Bacteria > Bacteroidota > Bacteroidia > Bacteroidales > UBA932 > Cryptobacteroides. The sequence continues at coordinate 34,833 of CALURT010000006.1, read as the reverse complement.
TATACCCTGAAATTCTGTATTCTGACTTTCTGCAGGGCTTTCTGAGGTATCGTATAGCCGATCTGGAAGTTTTTCAGTCTCAAATACGAACCGCTTTCCAGAAATCTGTCTGAAGTCCAGAAATTGATAGAGTTGACAGGGTTCGGAAGCGAGCCGTCAGGGTTGTCTGTCGACCATGCGTCCCTCATCGATGTGCTGAGTTGGGAATTGAGACCGTAGCTTTCGGTCCTCTCCCGCATTGCATTGTAGACCATGTTGCCGTAGACTCCCTGAAAGAACATGGAGAGATCCACCGGCCCCCAGCCGAGAGCTATGTTTATTCCGTATGTGAACTTAGGGAACGGATTCCCGATGACTGTCATATCGGAAATTTCATCCAGCTCTCCGTCTCCGTTCCAGTCTTTATAGCGGACATCTCCTACATTGAAATGGTTTTTGTTGCGGGTGGCATTGTATGCAGCGATGTCAGGATCGTTGTCCGGGTTGGGCTTGATGTGGAAAAATTCGTCGATTTCTTCCTGAGAGCGGAAAATACCCTCTGCCGTGTAGCCGAAAACGAATTGACGGCGTAACCTTGGTCGGTGATGGTTTTGTCACCCTGTATGCGGCTTGACCCGTTCATGTCCACGACTTCGTTCTTTACGAAAGAAATGTTTCCGCCGATGTCGTAGAAAAAGTTGCTGCTGTCGAGTTCGAAAGAATCACGCCATCCGAGCCGGAGCTCGATACCAGGGAGAAAACATGGATTCAAAGGTTTCATCCGGTTTTTTCTCTGTCGAACGTCCTCTGTATCATGTCGGATACAATGAATTCATTGTCAATCTTTATGATGAAGCCATACGTGCAGCCATCCGGCAGGAACCTCATTTTCAGCAGTTGTTGGCGGGAATTGTAAATCACCTTCTCGGTATAGAGCTTACCGTGGGGCCCGGAACTGCAGGCTGCAGACGGAAAAGTCTGTGGTGCTTGTCAATATGGCCAAGACGGCATTGATCAGTTCTTTGGAGGAAGATGTCTCGATGCCGGAAATAGCCGAGAGACTCAATGTCAGTTATACCAAATTCAGAAGACTGTTCAAGGAATATACCGGCATGTCACCAGCTCAGTATTTCATTAATTTAAAGATACACAGGGCAAAGGAAATGTTGAGAGGGGGCAATGCGTCAGTAAAGGAAATATCCATAATCCTGCATTTTGAAAATCCAAACTATTTTACGGCTTTGTTCAAGAACAAGACCGGTTTGACTCCTTCTGAATACAGAACGATGTAATATAAAACAGGTGAGACTTTTTATTGCTTTGACGATTCTTTGATTGCGCTTCTGAAAAAATTTGCAGGGAATGAAATTTTTACTACCTTTGCACTCCCTTATGAGCCAATAAGGTATCATCGGGAAGCAAAATATTGGAGAGATGGCAGAGTGGTCGAATGCGGCGGTCTTGAAAACCGTTGATCTTCACGGGTCCGGGGGTTCGAATCCCTCTCTCTCCGCCAAAGTGCAGAAAAAGCAGCCGAACTTGTTCGAGCTGCTTTTTTCATGCGCTTTGGCTCTGCCCCCCCCTGCGCAGGCGGGCAGGGATGTCGGAGCGGAGCGAGGAAATCCCGGAGAGAGGGATGGGCCCTTGCAAGAGAGGGATTCGAAAAACAAGGCTGATTTCCCGATTTTTTCTTATTTTTGCCGGATATAGTAGATTCTTGTTTTATGCAGAAAGTCGATAAATTTCAGAGTGGTGCTGAAAAGGCAAAAGTATTGGTCGTAGGCGGTGGCGGAAGGTGTCATGCGATAGTGGATGCGTTGTCACGTTCACCGAAGGTCGGGAAAATTTATTGTGCCCCGGGCAATGCCGGAATAGCGACGCAGGCGGAATGCGTGCCGTTGAAAGATACGCAGGTGGAGGAACTGAAGGTGTTTGCCCTCCGTGAGAAAATAGACCTGACGGTAGTAGGTCCGGAAGCTGCCTTGGCTGCGGGGATAACGGATGTGTTTACCGATGCCGGCCTGAGGATTTTCGGTCCGACAAAGGCTGCGGCCACGATTGAGTCGAGCAAGGATTTCGCCAAACGGCTCATGGACAAATACAGTGTCCCTACGGCCGCTTTCAGGACTTTCGAAGATTACTCGGAGGCTGTGGAATATGTCAGAAATGGAAAATTCCCGGTAGTGTTGAAGTACGACGGACTTGCTGCAGGCAAGGGCGTGGTAATCGCCGAGGATTTTGCTCAGGCTGATGCCACGTTGAAAGACATGCTTCTCGATGCGCATTTCGGGAAAGGCAAAGTTGTGGTCGAAGAATTTCTGACAGGTCCTGAATTTTCGTTCATGTGCTTTGTAAACGGCGCCGAAGTGTACCCGATGGTGGTTTCTCAGGACCACAAGAGGGCGTTCGAAGGAGACAAGGGTCCGAATACCGGCGGAATGGGGGCTTATTCTCCTGTGCCTTTGATCACTGACGAGGATATAGAGTATTCTTTGGAGCATGTCATGAAGCCGGTTGCCGCCGGAATGGTTGCAGAGGGGTGCCCGTTCAAGGGAGTGTTGTACGGAGGTCTGATGAAAACCCCTGACGGCGTGAAGGTTATCGAGTTCAATTGCCGTTTCGGCGACCCTGAGACAGAAGTCGTGCTGCCTCGCCTCACTTCGGATATTTACGATATATTTTCAGCGGTTGCGGACGGTTCGCCGATGCCTGTGATCAAATGGTCGGACAAGGCTGCGATAGGATTCGTATTGGCATCGAAGGGTTATCCTGGTTCTTATGACAAGGCTTTTGCCATTGACGGGCTTGCCGAGGCGGAAGCATTGGGCGACATACGTATATATCACATGGGTACGGCGGAGAAAGACGGCAGATTGGTCACTTCAGGAGGCCGTGTGCTGATGGTAGTAGGCTTCGGGGAGAATCTGCGTGCGGCGCAAGCCCATGCTCTCAAGGCAGTGGACTGCATAAAATGCGATAATCTGTTTTTCCGTAAGGACATAGGATGGAGGGTACTTCTATGATAATAAGCGGTAAGGAACTTTCAGCGAAATTGAAGGCCGACATGGCCGTGCAGGTGGCCGGTTTCCCGGAGAAATACGGGCGGGTCCCGCATCTTGTGGTGGTTTTGGTCGGTGACGATCCGGCAAGCGTGTCATACGTGAAAGGCAAGGCCAAGGCTTCGGAGGTGGTCGGAATAAAAAATACGACGATCAGGAAACCTGCGGACATTACCGAAGCGGAACTGCTCGGTCTGATTGCCACACTGAATGCGGATCCGGAAGTGGACGGCATCCTTGTCCAGCTTCCTCTGCCGGCACATATTTCGGAAGCCAAGGTCATAGAAGCCATAGACAAGACCAAGGATGTGGACGGTTTCCACCCTCTTAACGTGGCAGCCTTATGGCAGAAACAGCCCTGTACAGTGCCATGCACCCCTAAGGGTATCATCAGGATGCTGAAATCGGCGGGGGTGGAGATTTCCGGAAAGAGGGCAGTGGTCATAGGCCGCAGCAATATTGTCGGGCTTCCGGTAGCGAAATTGCTTTTGGACGAAAACGCTACCGTGACGATTGCGCACAGCAGGACAAAGGACCTTCCGTCCGTAACCCGAGAAGCCGATATTCTTGTCGTGGCTATCGGCCGGCCGCGTTTTGTTACCGCTGATATGATATCGGACGGGGCTGTCGTGATAGATGTCGGAGTTAACCGTGATCCGGAAACAGGTAAATTATGCGGGGATGTGGATTTTGCAGCGGCTCAGCAGAAGGCATCCGTGATAACACCGGTGCCCGGTGGCGTCGGCCCGATGACAATCTGTTGCCTTATGGAAAACACGATAGAGTGTTTCCTCCACAGGCAATAAATTCTTGTTTTTGCCGGTATCGGCAAGAAAATGCTTATATTTGTCCGGATATTGATATTATTTTGCCGATAAATATGGATTTATTAAGGCAAGATTATTTTCTGCCCGCTTTCCGGTCGAGGCGTTTCTGGTAGCGTTCGATGTATTTTTGAAGGATTTCGGCTTCCTTGCGGGCACGGTCGGCAGCCTGCTGTATGACTTTCCGCTTTTTCCGTTCGAGGGCTGCGGCTTTCTTGTCGGCCTTTGCCTTGGCCTTTTCTGCGTCAGAAGCATCCTTTGCGGCCCAACGGGCTTCCCTTTTTTCTATTCTCGCCTGTTTCTGCTGTTCCCTTTCAGCCTTTTTCTTCGCCTTGATTTCTTCCTTGGTGAGAATCCTGTCAGGATCGTTAAGCGCAGCGATTGAATCCGCCCGTGCAATGCTGTCGGCTACGGCAATGGAATCCGCCACAGCCTTGAGACTGTCGGCCAAAGCAATGGAGTCGGCCTTGACTGCAGCCAAAGAATCGAGCCTTGCGAGCTCAAGCGAATCCTTCAGCCGCTCCTGTCTTTCCGCCTCTGCCTTTTCTTCTCTCTGCCGTTCTTTTTCCCTGACATGGTTCAACGAATCCCTTACGGCAATCTGGACATAGATGTCGTCTATATAGCCCGGGAAATATCTGTCCGTTTCCACGAACCTTGCTCTAGGACGGGCATTGTACATCGAGCGTTGTGAAGGCCTCAATTCACGTTCCGTGACGGCATTCCTGTCTACAGGCCTGCGCTCCGGAAGCCAGTTGAAGCCTTTGAGCCGTTGATCTTCACGGGACATCTGCACGACAGGATATGCATCGCTGACAGCCGTATCAAAATAGTATATCTTGTTCAGGTCTCCGTCCTTGAATACGGCAGAAAGCATTTTGGAGTCCTTCGTGTTCACCGTTGCCAAGGTGTCGTTCTCCTCGATATAGAACAATGCCGAGGCTCCGCCCAATGCATCGAACCTCTGCAACTCCCCGTCCGGAGAGAAGTAGGCCAACATTTCCGCTCCGCGTATCTGGTTGTAGTGCATCGTATCTTCTTCCATGTGGACAAAGGCATTGGACATAAGGCTGACCTTGTCCATACCGTTGTTTTTTATGACGGCGGTGACGCTGTCGGCACTGTATTGCTGCGTGACTTCATTCCAGATGACCGGTTCCTTGAAAAACCTCGCGAGGGAATCCAGGTCGGAGTACAGAAGCGAATCACAGACTATCTGCATTGATTTTCTGAATATCCTGACGTTGTTCAGGGCGACAGCAAATCCGATTTTCGTCGTATCCGGCTCTATCGCCGCAACAGAATCGGCCAAGGCCAAAGAGTCCGTGACGGACAATGGGTCACTCAAGGATAAGGAATCTGTAACAGCCAATGAATCAGTCAACCCCGATAAATCGGAGACAGTCAATGAGTCCGCCGGCTCACCGGCAACTTTCTTCCCGTCGTCCGAAACAGCCGCCACATCCTGAATTTCGGTCTGGGCGTCAGCCTGTGTTTCCGGAGCAGCGTCTCCGGAAGTTTCCTGTCGAGGCAGGACAGGCGGTCGGTTCGGGTCCAAAGCAGCTTCCTCAGCAGCCTTTTTCGCCGCCTCTTCCGCCGCTTTCCGGCGGAATTCCCGGACAGGATCTATGTCGAGATTGGACTTCCTGAGAACGGCCTCCGCAACGGTAAGCGAATCTATGTCGCACATCCTTTTCGTATAGTAATACATGATGTCGGCGCCGATATAGACCGTGTCCCGTGTCCCGTTTTCTTCGGTTTCAGCCACTACCGCCGGATTCCTCGTCAGCGTGACCCTTGAAATGGAATCTATGTATTCGACCTTGCCGGAAAGGGAATGGACCTGTCTTGTCGTATCGGTCAACTGGGTATTTCCCAACAGGATCACGTCGGAGGTATTCCGGTAAAAATAAAGGGAATCGCCCCATGCTTCCTGATTTTCAGACATCATGTGTACGTTTCTGTTGAAGAAGAAGGTCTCCTTTTCCCTGTCGTACCATCCGGCTTCCGAAGACAGCATGTTGTTTTCCTTCCATGCGTTGGTCCCGCTCCCGAACGTGGCCAGACTTATTTCGGACTCGTACTTGAGCGTATTCGTCTTTATGAAAATCGAGTCTGTGAACATGTTCACGTCCGTCATGAACCGGAAAACCTTGATTTTGGAATCGTATGTACCTGTCAGGCTTTCTATGATCTGACCGTCCTTGTCCATCATGGAGCCTCCGTTTCTGAACACAGCCACACTGTCTTTGGTGTTGTAATCAAGGTGTCTTGTCCTCAGTGTATTGTGGTCCTTGTCGCTCAACTGCACCTGACTTCCTCTGAACTGGGCAAGATTGGAATCGATAAGGTATTTCATCTTGTCGCTTGTCAGTACTGTATTGTCCTGTATGATGCTTACGTTGCCGATTGCATCTATGATTTTGGCATCCACGTTCCACAGGGCAGTATCGCACAGCAGGTATGTGTTGTTGTGCAGGAATCTGGCCGGACCTACGACTTTCCGGTAGGTGACGTCGTCTTTTTCGATAATCTGTGCACTTTTGCCGCTTAACAGGTAGACTACGCTGTCTTCATGTTCCGTAGCCGCCGGCTGGTTTGAAGTCCGCTTACGGGCAGTTACGGATGCACTGTCTTTTTTTTCTGCGGTTTCTACGGCTGAAGTATCCCGCACCGGCGCAGCCGGAGGAACTGGAGGTGCGGTCTGTCGCTGAGGCGGTTCATGTGTTATCGCACCGGCGGTCGTGTCCCTTTCCATGACGCGTTTCAACGGTCTCGTCTGCTGCCCCGAGACTGTGAATACGCTGCACAGGAAGATTATGGCAGCCGTTATGTACCGTAAGCGGAAGCCCATTGGTTTCTATTCGGTTTCCCGGAATTTTGTGTACCAGCCGTCGTGTTCGAAATAGCAGTCCTTGAAAAGAGGGTCGATGACGATATAGGTCGTGGCAAGTTTCCCGTCTATGAAATCGTCTATGGCTTTCATTGCCAATTCGTTTTTCGCCTGCTCCATCAGGAGGTTGTAGTCTTCTTCGAATGATGCGGTATGCGCCGGGATGATTTTATCCACTTTGACAATCTTGTAGACGGTATTGCCTGAACGGCCTTCATTGTCCCGGGATTCGAAAGGTGCGGATATCTCACCTTCCTTCAGATCCTTTATTGCATTGTAGTCCTCAGGTTTCAACTGGTCGATTTCGAAATATGCCGACCCTGTGTTCGGATCAGACATCTGACCTCCGTTGGTGCGGGTGGCAGGATCCTGAGAGTAGAATCTTGCTGCAAGGTCAAAGGATACGGCTCCGTTCTGCAATTCGGTTTTCAGACTGTCCAAAGTCTTGAACGCCGTTTCCCTGTCTTCGTCCGTATATTCCGGCTTCATCAGAATATGCCGGGCATTGAACATGTCCCCGTCTTTTTCGAGAACTTCGATGAGATGGAAGCCGTCCGGCGTTTCCACTATCTGGGAGACGATACCTGGCTTCAGAGCCATCGCAGCATCGGAGAATGCCGGCCAGTAGACGGATTTTGATGCCAATCCCAATTCACCGCCGCGGCGTGCCGACCCTGGGTCCTGGGAATACAGACGGGCAAGTAACGAGAACTTCTCCCCGTTCATGATTCTTTCCCTTATTTCCAGCAGCCTCTCCTTTACGGCCAGATTGGCAGCCTCCCTGTCCGGATAGAGGCAGATCTGGCTCAACTGGTATTTTATCGGTACTATCGGAAGATCCTGTACGTCGGTCGAATCTATGTATTGCTGAACGTCATACGGTGTCAGATCCGGAATCGAAGACGCCACATTGGTCTGCATCTGCTGGATAAGGCTCTGGTCCATAAGGGCCTTTCTCCATTCGTCGCGGAGTTTGTATAGCGGTTTCTTGAAATATTTCTCCACGTTTTCATCTCCACCGAGGCTTGACCTCACATTGTCAAGACGCTCTTGAAGGCTGGCATCCACCATATCGTTGTTTACGCTGAGCGAGTCCAATCTGGCCTGCATGAGAAACAGTTTCGATATCATCATCTGCTCGAGAATCTCGCATCTGACGTTCCTGTCGGAAGCATAGCCCTGCGCCATCATTATCCTGACTTCGGATTCAAGGTCCGAAATTGCGATCATTTCATCCCCGATTACGGCTACGGTCTTGTCTATCAGTCCGTCAGAATACTTTTGGGCAAAAGCCTGGACCGATATCGATGAAAGCACAAGCAGAAAAGCGGCAGATTTTATAAAGTTTTTCATTCCAATTAATGTATAAAATGCTAATAAATGACCAATTTGCCTTTGTCGCGGGCGTCTTCCATCAAGTCCCGTTCCAAATCAGTTACCAATTTATGTTTTCTCGTCCCTATAAGGATTTCACGTATTTCGTTTTCACAATATTCCATCGGCAATACGTCCCCGGCCTTGACATATTCCGATATGTAGGCCACATTGACTTTCCCGTACGCATCGGTTGTCTCTATGAATGAATTCCTCATGGATGACAGCAGGCTTCCGTAATCCGTATCGAAATCCTTTGCGAGTTCCACCATGTCAATCCATTTTTCCCCGTAATCCGTATATCTGTCCGCTGAAGAATATGCTATGCTGTCGGCCTCAATCAGGTCTTCCGTCTTTTCCGAAGACATCTTTTTCCGTATCAGGCTCAAATTCGGCGAATCCTTGGAGATTCTCATGAACCGTGCCTTGACCACAGGGACTTCGGCTATGAAGGATTCGGCGTGGGCATTGTAATAATCCTCGATTTCCTCTTCGGTGATGACCGTATCCAATCTTTCGTTTATATAGCGCTGCTCATACCTGTATCTTAGCAACGCCATCCGGTATTCTTCGAGTTCTTCCGTCACGTCCTTCTCTTCTTTTGAAAGGCGTTTTTCGGCTTCATCCGCAAATATCTGCTCCGACGCCCAGACATTGATGTACCGCATGACGATGCGTACACTGTCGTCCGGAGACGTACCTTCCGGAATAAACGGGCGGACATCGCTTTGCGTAAGCCTGTGTTTCCCAACCTGTGCTATGACCTTGTCATCATTCATGACGGATACTATCGCCCTGCACGAAACCAACGTCGACAGGGCGATACAACCCGAAAGCACTATCGCAGGGAAAATTTTCATGCCGCCGCTCTAACGGGAATAATTCGGGGATTCCCTCGTGATGGTCACGTCATGCGGATGGCCTTCGATATAGCCGGCATTCGTGATTCTTACGAATTTAGCAGAGCGCAATGCTTCGATGTTTTTCGCTCCGCAATATCCCATTCCGGCTCTCAGTCCTCCGACAAGCTGGTAAACCACTTCCGACAATGTGCCCTTGTAAGGTACCTGGGCCACGATGCCTTCAGGAACGAGTTTCTTTATGTCTTCCTCCATGTCCTGGAAATACCTGTCCTTGGAGCCTTGCTGCATGGCTTCCAACGAGCCCATACCGCGGTATGACTTGAATTTTCTTCCGTTGAGGATGATGGTTTCTCCCGGTGATTCTTCCACCCCGGCAAACAACGATCCTGCCATAATCGTGCTGGCGCCTGCGGCAAGAGCCTTTACAATGTCTCCGGAGTATCTTATGCCTCCGTCGGCGATTACAGGTATGCCGGTGCCTTTCAATGCGTTGGAAGCGAGCATTACAGCCGAAAGCTGAGGCATGCCGACACCGGCGATTACACGGGTCGTGCAGATGGACCCGGGTCCTATGCCGACTTTTACGGCGCTTACTCCTGCGTCAGCCAATGCCTTTGCGGCCTCTCCCGTAGCAACGTTTCCGGCCACGATTTCTATGTCCGGAAGGGCTTCACAGGCCTTTTTGATGACTTCCAATACATATACGGAATGTCCGTGAGCCGTGTCCACAACGACTGCGTCCGCTCCGGCCTCTGTCAGCATTTCTATCCTCTCGATGGTATCCGATTTCACACCTACCGCTGCGGCAACGAGAAGCCTTCCCTTGGAGTCCTTGGAAGCGATAGGGTTGTCCTTTATCTTCATCAGGTCCTTGTACGTGATGAGTCCGACGAGCTTGCCGTCCTTGTCCACGACCGGAAGTTTCTCGAACTTGTACTGTCTGAGGATTTCCGTGGCTTCGGCAAGGCCGATTCCTTTCTGTGCCGTCACGAGGTTTTCCGATGTCATCACTTTGGAGACCGGCATTTTCATGTTGTCCTGGAAGCGCAGGTCACGGTTCGTGACGATACCTATGAGGAAATTGTTGTCATCCACCACAGGAATGCCTCCGATATGGTGCTGGGCCATCATTCCCAATGCCTTGCCCACGGTGGCATCCGGATGAATCGTGACAGGGTCGTATATCATTCCGTTTTCGGCGCGTTTTACACGACGCACCTGATTGACCTGTTCCTCTATGGTCATGTTTTTATGAATGACGCCGATTCCTCCGGCACGTGCTATCGCTATTGCAAGGTCCGATTCGGTCACCGTATCCATTGCAGCCGACACGATAGGCGTATGGAGCCTTATGTTTTTGGAAAAATTCGTAGTCACATCCACATCTCGAGGGAGAACTTCCGAACGAGCAGGTATCAGCAAAACATCATCGAAGGTGAGTCCTTCTGGAATTTCATAATTGGTAAATGTCTGCATCGCGTAAATTTTAATTTGCAAAGATAATGTTTTTCTGTAAAAATCCGGTCTCCGTATTCCGCAAAAATAAGTTACAGCGGGTTGGAGGGATTCAGCAGCCGTCCCTGCCACGTGTCCCGTTCTTCAAGGCGTCTGTCGAGCATGCGGAGAAGTTCGAAATTGCGGATAAGTCCCCACGGTGTCTCGTTGACGAATCTCGGAGGAACCTCCCCGGCTATCCTTTCGATATACAGGTCAGGCCTCAGGTGTTCGAGCAGGTCGATTATGAAATCCAAGTATCCGTCCAACGGGAACCTTATGAAATCCTCCCTGTGTACGGCGTATTCCTTTTCCATTGCCGTGCCCTTCACTATCTGCAGCTGGTGGAATTTTACTGATCTCAGTGGAAGGGAATTGATGGTTTCCGCCTCGGCGAGAAGCATTTCCCGGGTTTCGCCCGGAAGCCCGAGGATGAAATGGGCCCCGGTGTCGATTCCTCTTGCGGCAGTGGCTTCCACGGCTTTTACCGCACATGCGAAGTCGTGGCCCCTGTTTATTCTCAGGAGCGTTTTGTCATAGCATGATTCTATCCCGTATTCGACGATGACTATCGGGGCGTGGAGTTCCCTGCCGCCGACCGTCCTGTGCCAGTCAGGCATGAGTTTCCCGTCTTTCAATGCTTCAAGCATGTCCAATTTTCCGTCATCTATACAGTCCGGCCTCGTGCCTATGACTATGCCTGCGACATCCGGATGGGACAGTGCTTCGGTGTACAGTTTCCTGAGCCTGTCCGTCGGAGCGTATGTATTGGAAAATGACTGGAAATAGGCGAGATAGTGTCCGGCATTCCGGTATCTGACCTTATGGAATCCTATTCCTTCGTCTATCTGGGCCGTCAAGGATTTGCCCGGGGAACTGTATGCAGGATGGAATGCCGCATTGTCGCAGTAGATGCAGCCGCCTGTGCCGGTCGTCCCGTCCCTGTTCGGACAGGTGAAACCGGCGTCAAGGACGATTTTCTGCAGTCTCTCGCCGTACATCCTGCGGAAGTATCCTACGAATGAATTGTATCTTTTGCCGTTGTCGAAAAGCATGAGGAAGTCCGGTAAAGGGTGGTAAAATTAGTTATTATATTGTTAACTTTGTCCCGTTATCGGAGAAATTATGGGAAAAATTATTGTCGGGAGGGTTTTATCCTTCATTCTGTTTTTTTCGGCGTTCCCGTGCGGAGGGTTTTCTGTCGGGGACGGTGACGGGAAGCGTTACGGGGTTACGGTATATTCTGCGAATTTTCTGAGAGAGGACGCCGATTTTACGGCCGAACTCGGCAATCAGTTGCTGATGGGGACTCCGGTGGAAATACTTCAGGACAGCAGCTACTGGAGAAAAGTCACAAGCCCCGACCCGTACACTGCGTGGTGCGTGGACATGTCGTTGGCGGAAATGACCGGCGAACAGTTGCGACAGTATATCTCCGCCCCTAAACTGATATGTACTGCGAAATATTCCGCCATCTATGAAGAACCCTCTTTGAAAAGTCCCGTTGTGGGCGATTTTGTCATGGGTGACATTGTCATTGATAAAAAGAAGGCCCGCGGACGGTTCCGCCGTGTGGCGACTGCGTCCGGAACAGAGGGATACGTGTTGAAAAAGGATGTCTCCGATTTCCGCAAATGGGCCGCTTCACGGAATCCGTCTGCCGAAAACATAATTGCCGTGGCAAAGGATTTCCTCGGTGTGCCTTACATGTGGGGCGGGACTTCGATAAAGGGGGTAGACTGCAGCGGGCTGACGAGAATGGTGTGGTTCATGAACGGTGTCCTTCTTCCGAGAAATGCGTCCGAACAGGCATTTGTGGGGACGGAAATACCTGTTGATGCCTCGGTTTCCCTTCCGGAGCGTGTGGCCGATCTCTTGCCGGGCGACATGATTTTCTTCGGGACGAAAGGTTGCGGAGACGAAAGGGATTCCATTTCCCATGTGGGTATATACTTGGGCGACGGGAAGTTCATCCATGCTTCAAGAGTGGTGAGAATAAGTTCATTGCTGCCGGATGCTCCCGATTTCTACGACCTTTCCCACAAATTCATCAGGGCCGTGAGAATCGCTGGCGACGGGAATGATACCGGTACTGTCATTATCACCGACAGTCCGGCCTATTTCAATGATTGAAATCTTTTTGATGCCGGTACATTATAAAATTGTCCGAATCCCGATAATTTGTTTATCTTTGCAGGCTGAATCGGAAACAATTAAAAACACATAAATTATGAATCTAAGAGACATAAAAAAGGACATCGAATATTTCATCGGCGAATTCATCGATGACTGCACGTTGTTCGTAGCCCTCAATCCTCACAAAAACTCTGAAGAAGTAAATTCGATAATCGACGAGGCCGTCAATCTCTACAATGACCTCAAGGACAAGATCAACCATCCGGCCGAGGGCAAGAAGAAAGCCTATTACGACGGCATCCGCAAGGAACTGATCGGGAAATTGGACGAGCTCAGCGAAAAACTCAGCGCCGCCGTCATGAAGGAAAAATAGAAAGGATTGCATTAAGTACAGAAGTGAGGGTGAATTGTTTCATCCTCATTTTTTTAATAAAAAAGTATCAAAATGAATTTCCAGGAATTGGTATTGAAGCGGCAGAGCACGAGGAAATACTCCGGGGAGAGTGTGGACAGGAAGCTCGTGTCGGAATGTATCGAGGCTGCGAGACTGGCTCCGTCGGCCTGCAATTCGCAGCCGTGGCACTTTATCGCAGTGGATGACAGGCAGAAGATAGAGGAAATGGGGAAAGCGGCGGCAAGTTTGGGAATGAACGGATTCGCAGCCGGAGTCCCTGTCATGGTGGCCGTCGTCCTTGAAAAGATGAACTTCACGGCGAAAGTGGGCAGCATGCTGAAAAACAAGGACTATTGCATGCTCGACCTCGGTATTGCAGTGGAGCATTTCTGCCTTCAGGCGACTGAACTCGGCCTCGGGACATGTATCTTGGGCTGGTTCGACGAAAAGAAAGTGGCCGGACTGCTCGGTGTCCCGAAAAACAAAAGGATACCCCTGCTCATAACATTGGGCTGGCCTGACTGCGAAATCCGCAACAAGGTAAGAAAACCGGTTGAGGAAATTTCCTCATGGAACGAATATTAGAAGCTATTTTGATATTGGCATCATCATGAAAAGGATTTTTGTTTTGGCCATGGCTGCCGTGTTGTTTGCAGCCATCGGCAATGCGGCAGCGGCGGAGGACTCTCCGTTGTGGTTGAGGAAAAACAGCATTTCTCCCGACGGGAGCAGGATTGCATTCTGCTACAAAGGGGATATTTATGTGGTAAGCACGGCAGGAGGCACCGCAAGGCAGATCACTTCCAATCCGGCATACGACTCCGACCCGATATGGACTCCTGACGGCAAGAACATCGTTTTCAGTTCATTCCGTGAGGCGGACAAGGATATTTACATCACTTCTGCAGAGGGAGGGAAGCCGAAAAGGATTACGGATTATCCGGGTGCGGAGACTCCAATGGCTGTCCTTCAGGACGGCAGGATAGTCTTTTCGGCCAATTTCCAGCAGGATGCGGTCTATGGCGGATTCCCCGGCAATGCCGCACAACTTTATACGGTAGGCCAGAACGGAGGACGTCCCGAGTATGTCACCTCCCTTCCGGTTTCAAATCTGAGCGTAAACAGCGACGGACTTGTCCTTTACGAAGACTGGAAAGGCTATGAGGACAATTTCAGAAAGCACCATACGTCTTCAGTGACAAGGGATATTTGGCTTTACCGTCCGGCAGCAGGGCAGACAGGCTTCGGCATCGTCAGCGACGGGACTTTCGTGAAACTGTCCTCATTCAAGGGCGAGGACAGGAATCCTGTTTTCGCTGCCGACGGAGATACCTTCTATTATCTTAGCGAGCAGAGCGGAAGTTTCAATATTTACAGAAGTTCCGTCTCCAATCCGTCAGAATCTGTGGCCGTTACGCATTGTACGACCCATCCCGTGAGATATGTTTCCGTTGCGGACAACGGTACTCTGTCATTTTCATACAATGGTGAACTTTACACCGTAAAGGAAGGTGAAGAACCGGTAAAATTGGCCGTAAGCATCGTTTCCGACAATTTGGAAAGGGACAATATAGTCCGGACCCTTTCGGGCGGAGCCACCGATCTGGCAGTTTCCCCGAACGGGAAGGAAATTGCTGTCATCCTGAGAGGCGACGTTTTCGTGGCATCCGTGGATTACGGAACGACCAAAAGGATTACGGATACTCCGGAACAGGAAAGGAACCTGTGCTTTTCGGAAGACGGGAAGACCCTCTATTATTCTTCCGAGCGCAACGGGCATTGGGGAATCTACTCCACCTCGCTTGTCGACAAGAATGAAAAATACTTCACCTACAGTGTGAAGATGGAGGAAAAGGCTGTCACTGACCCCAGCCAGACATGCTTCCAGCCGGTCCTGTCTCCCGACGGGAAATGGCTCGGCTTCCTTCGTGACAGGACTGAGTTGGTAATCAAGGATATAAAGACAGGAAAGGAAAAATCCCTGCATCGCAATATCAATTATTCGTATTCCGACGGAGACCAGAGTTTCGCATGGAGTCCCGACAGCAGGTACATATTGTGCAACTGGCAGGCCGACGGAGGCTGGAACAATGAAGACATCGCCCTCGTCGACATAGAGACGGGAGAAATAACGGACCTTACTGAAAGCGGCTATACTGATGCCAATTTCAGGTGGGCTCTCAAGGGCAAGGCCATGACATGGATGTCCGACAGGGCCGGATACCGCAGCCATGGAAGCTGGGGCGCCGAATACGATATTTATGCGATGTTCTTCGACGGGAAAGAGTATTACAGATTTACCCGTGACGAGGAAAGCGACGAGATGGAGAAACTTCTGACAACTGAAAAAGAGGAAAAGAAGGAAGCCAAGGACTCGGTCAAGGCAGAAAAGAAAGCCGAAAAACTGATCCTCGATATGGACAACAGGGCTGACAGGATTGTCCGTCTCACACGTTTCTCCGGACGTCTCGGCGACCATTACCTGACTTCCGACGGCTCAAAACTCTATTACATGACCCGCCTTGAAAAAAGTTACGACCTTTGTGTCTTGGACATTAAGGAGGGAAGTGTCAATGTATTGGCCAAGAATGTGATGGGCGCCATTTACCCTTCCGGGGACGATTCGGCGTTCTATATTCTCGGAAACAACGGTGTCGTCAAGTTCGATACCGCTACAGGTTCGCAGAAGAATATTCCGTTTTCCGGAGAGTTCAATTACAGGCCTGCAGAGGAGAGGGAATACATTTTCAATCATGTCTGGAAACAGGTATCCGAAAAGTTCTATGACAAGGACATTCACGGCATAGACTGGGCAATGTACAGGGATGCCTATGCGAGATTCCTTCCGTATATAAACAACAACTTCGATTTTCAGGAAATGCTTTCCGAACTGCTCGGAGAACTGAACGGTTCGCATACTGGAGCAAGGTATTACGGCGCTCCGAACAGGAATTTCGGCAGACTCGGCTTTATCCCGGATTATTCATATCAGGGCGACGGCATCAGGATAGCCGAAGTTCTCAAGGGAGGCCCTCTTGCCGTTACCGACCCTGAAATCAAGGCCGGAGACATCATCGAAGCGATAGACGGGCAGAAAATCAAGGCCGGAGAGGACTGGTCCCGTCTTCTTGTTTCCAAGGCCGGGAACAAGGTTCTCGTGACCGTCAACAAGGGCAGGAAGAGCGAGGAGATTTATGTGGATGCCGGAAGAAGCGATTATGACCTGCTGTACAGAAGATGGGTAAGGCAGCGTGAGGAGATGGTTGAAAAGCTGTCCGGAGGCCGAATCGGATATGTACATGTGGCAGGAATGAATTCCGACAGTTTCAGGGAGGTATATTCCAAGCTGCTCGGCAAATACAGGACAGCGGAAGCCGTCATCGTGGATACGAGGAACAACGGCGGGGGCTGGCTGCATGACGACCTTGCCACTCTTCTTGACGGCAAGGCCTATATAAAGTTCGAACCGAGAGGCCAGTATATAGGTACCGAGCCGTATAACAAATGGACCAAGCCGTCGTGCGTGCTTATAGGGGAGAACAATTACTCCGATGCCTGCGGCTTCCCGTATGTCTACAAGACTCTCGGTATCGGAAAACTTATCGGTGCACCGGTCCCGGGTACAATGACGGCAGTCTGGTGGGAACAGCAGATCGACCCGACCATAATCTTCGGCATTCCTCAGGTGGGGGCAGTCGGACTCAAGGAAGGCCGCTATTTAGAAAACATGCAGATAGAGCCGGATATCCTCGTCTACAATGACCCTGCTTCAGTCCTTGCCGGAGAAGACAGGCAGCTCGAAGCTGCGGTAAGGGAGATGTTGAAGGAAATCGGTGCCGATACAGCGGCAGAATAAGAGGACTTATTTTATCATAAGGACGGTGGCGAAGACCTCGCAGCCTTCGCCTCTTCCTACGAAACCTAATTTTTCAGTGGTAGTGGCCTTGACGGATACTCTGTCGACGGCCACTTTCATTATGTCCGCAATGGTTTCCCTCATGGACGTGATGTATGGGGCAAGTTTCGGTCTTTGCATCGCTATGGTGATGTCGGCGTTCCCTACAGCATATCCACGGTCCGCTGCAAGTCCCATGACCCTATGCAGCAATATCTTGCTGTCGATTCCCTTGAATTCGTCAGAGTTGTCCGGAAAATGTTCCCCTATATCACCGAGGGCCAAGGCACCCAAAACCGCATCACAAAGCGCATGGATGGCCACATCTCCGTCAGAATGTGCGACACAGCCTACTCCGCTTTCTATTTTTACCCCGCCGAGCCACAGCGGCAGTCCTTCCGCCAATGCGTGGACATCATATCCGTTGCCGATTCTTATGTCAGTCATAAACCTATCCGTTGAATCCGGATACAAAAATAAAAAATTTCCGTATCTTTGCTCGGTTAAGGAATTTTTATCAGACAAGTCATGGGATTCAATTTCAGCTTTTTCGGCACTCAGGAGCATCGGGTATTCAATTACAGGCCGAGGTATTACGATCCTGAAAAGGAGGCTTTGAAGGAAAAGTTCGGGCATGTGGACGGAAGCAAGAGCGGCGAGAACTACAGTCCCGGTTCATACATAAAGGGAAGCCTGAGAAACGGGAATTACCAGAGAACTAAGAATGTCAGCCGTACTCAGGTAATCGTGGGAATCGTATCCATGGTGCTCTTTTTCGTGATCCTTATCCTGATTACCAAATTCTATGCTCTGCTTTGACGGCAGCCGGGTATTAAGCATTCGAAAAAATGGATATAAGGATACTGCCGGGAAATATCGCGAACATGATAGCCGCGGGGGAAGTGGTCCAGAGGCCGGCTTCCGTGGTCAAGGAACTTATGGAAAACGCCGTCGATGCCGGTGCCGCTTCCGTTTCCGTCATCATATCCGATGCGGGAAAGACATTGATACAGGTGATAGACGACGGCTGCGGGATGTCACCGGACGAAGCCGTACTGTGTTTCGAGAGGCATGCCACATCCAAGATAGCGACGGCAGACGATCTGATGGATATCCGTACGTTCGGATTCAGGGGAGAGGCCCTGGCTTCCATTGCCGCCGTGGCGGAAGTTACCCTGAAAACGAGGCGCAACGGGGACGAGACCGGTTGCGAAGTGACTTTTGCCGATTCCAAGCATCTGTCCACCAAGGAAGTCTCGGTCCCGGTCGGAGCGAATTTCGCCGTACGGAATCTGTTTTACAATGTCCCTGCACGAAGGAAATTTCTCAAATCGGACAATGTGGAGATGAAACACATCGTGTCGGAATTCGTCAAGGTGGCCCTCACGAGACCGGACATGAATTTCAGTCTTTCGCACAACGGGCGGGAGATTCTTGTCCTGAAAAAAGCCAAGTCGTTGAAATTCAGAATACAGGATATACTCGGCAGTCAGGTTGCCGGAGAGGTTGTAGACATTCATGCCGACACTTCGGTAGTTGGGATTTCCGGATATGTGGGGCGTCCTGACGCCGCGAAGAAAAGCCAGACCAACCAGTTCTTTTTCGTGAACGGCAGGTATTTCCGCAGTCCGTATCTGCACAAGGCTGTGATGAAGGCTTACGAACAGCTCATTCCTGAAGGCGCTGCGCCGTCGTATTTCATATATCTGAATGTCGACCCCCATACGATGGATGTGAATATCCATCCTACCAAGACTGAAATCAAGTTCGAAGACGACAGCGTCATCTTCCAGATACTGTATGCGGGAGTCAAGGAGGCTCTCGGCAAGAATTCTTTCGGGGATTCGATTGATTTCGACAGGGAGGGAGCACCGGAAATACCGGTCCTGAGCAGGGAATACAGGGAAACCCACGCTTTCGATGAGCCGCGGATCAATTCGGACCCGACGTACAATCCTTTTGAAAACGACGGTTTTCCGTCGGAAGTTTCACCTTATTCCAATACGTTGGGAGGTGTTGCGGACGAATGGGATTTCCCGAAGGCGAAACAGGAATGGAGTATCCCGCAGGCTGCGGTAGACAAAAGGGACGATTACGGCAAATTGTTCGAGGATAAGACATTGCCGTCGTCGCAGATATTGGTTTTCAAGGAAAAATATATTCTGACATCCGTCAAATCGGGCTTGCTTGTCATAAACATCCGCCGTGCCAAGGAGAAGATCCTCTACGACATGTATCTGAAAGCCGTGTCCAAGGGCGGACATTTCAGCCAGACGGCATTGTTTCCGGTGACGGTGCAGGTGGGTGCGGACAATGTCTTCATTTTGAAGGAACATGCCGAAATGCTGTCGTCTTTGGGTTTCGGCATCGAGGAATCAGGTCCGGCAGCCATAACGGTAACGGCTTTGCCGGAAGGTTATTCGGCAGAAGAAGCGCAGGTGGAGAAAACCGTTTTCGACCTTCTGTCGCTATTGGCGGACAGCGGTTCCATGTTGGAAGACAATATGAATTCCGAGCTTGCGTCCCGGTTTGCCGTGCTCGGGGCGATGAATGCGTCTCCGGTGAAAAATACGGTCGAGGCACAGAGATTGATAGACGACCTTTTCTCCTGTGAAAATCCGGAATATACCGGAACGGGAAAGAAAACGTCGGTAATAGTTCCGACAGACGAAATCGACAGAAAATTTAATTTATTAGGACGGATATGAGTTATTCTTACGGCAGAGGCGGCGGTATCATGAGCGTGGCTCCCGTGACAGTCAACATTATCATCATCAATGTCCTTGTGATGATAATGTGTTTCCTGAACTGGGATTTCATGGTCGAGCAGTTCGCCTTGTTTTACCCTGCTTCGCACTATTTCAAGATATGGCAGCCGATTACGCACATGTTCATGCACGGAGGCTTCTGGCATCTGTTCTTCAACATGTACACCCTCTATATTTTCGGTACGGTGCTCGAACGGGTGTGGGGACCCAGGAAATTCCTGCTTTTCTATTTCGTGACAGGGCTCGGTGCCGCTCTGCTGCATGTCGGCGTGCAGTTCATTGAGGCCCAGGTCTACCTGTCCAATATCGAGTCCGTACAGGCTCAAGAGGCCTATTACAGGCTTTTGGGAACGCCTACGGTAGGTGCTTCGGGAGCGATTTACGGTGTGCTTCTCGGCTATGCAATGCTTTTCCCTGATTCCGTGCTGACCTTGATATTCCCTCCTGTGTCCTTGAAGGCCAAGTGGTTCGTGATTATATTCGCAGTCATCGAGCTTGTGACGGGAATATTCAACATGGGCGGCGGTATAGCCCATTTCGCCCATCTCGGCGGAATGCTTTTCGGATGGCTTCTGATAATGTACTGGAAGCGGCGCCGCAAAATGTATTGACATGAGCAAATCCTTTCTCGGAGGTCTTACGAACAGGGTTCTGATGGCGATAGCGGCAGGCTGCTTGGTGCTGTCCTATCTTTCGGCGTTCGTCAATCCGGCCAAGGCATGGTTCCTGACGCTGCCTGGACTGCTGTTTTTCCCTTTGGCCCTGTTGAATATCTTCCTGTTCGGATGGGCGGTTGCCCGCAGGTCCAAAGCCTTCCTGATACCTCTGATAGCCTTGCTTCCCACCTTCTTTTTCCTTGGAAGATATTTCCGGTTCGCCGCCGGGGACAATTCCATGGCAGGGCCTGATGCCGTGCGTATCGTTTCGTACAATGTGGGAAGGTTCGGAATGCATGCGGAAAACTCCGGAGCGGCATCCCGTGCGGCCTGCCGTGATTCGGTGTATTCCTTTATAGAAAAATGCGATGCCGATATAATCTGCCTGCAGGAATTTTCCACCAAAGGCAATGCTAGGAAAGAACTTTCGGAGAGATTTCCCGGATATGATATCGAATACTATCTTTTTTCGGGCCGTTTTTCGGATTTCGGCAATGTCATATTGAGCAGATTGCCGATAATGGGCAAGGGCGTCGTGAAATTCGACGGCAGCACCAATCTGTCCGTATATGCCGACATTTTCGAAGCCGGCAGGAAAATCCGCATATATAACTGTCATTTCGAGAGTTACAACATATCTTTTCCCGGGATGGTGAAATCCCTGAGGGAAAAAAGGAAGGATGTCCTTCACGAAACGGAGGAGAAGATGAAACGTTCGCTGTCGCTGAGGCCGAAGCAGGTGGACAAGGTGATGCGGAATATCGCAGACAGCGAATACGAAACGGTCCTCTGCGGGGATTTCAACGACAATCCCATGTCATACACCTACCGGAGGCTGATAAAGGGCCACGATGACACTTTCTGCAAGGCCGGTTCCGGGTTCGGTGCCACGTACGCCGCACTTTGGCCGTTGCTCAGGATAGATTACATATTCACGCCGGAAAATTGCAGGATAATTTCACATAAAAGTCCAAGAATCCGTTTTTCGGACCATTATCCCGTGGTAGCCGACGTATCGTTTACAGGAAATTGAATTCTTATGGAAGAAAAGACAATTATTGCCGAAGCCGTGGCGGCGATGAAAAAGGGAGGAATTATCCTCTATCCCACGGATACAGTCTGGGGGCTCGGCTGTGATGCAACTGACCCTGAAGCCGTTGCAAAAATCTACGGAATCAAGAAACGTTCCGACAGCAAGTCGCTCGTGCTCTTGGCCTCGGATCTCGATATGGTTGCAAGGTATGTAAGGGAAATTCCCGAAATGGCAGTGCAGCTTGTGGAAGTGAATGACAGTCCGATGACCATAATTTATCCCGGAGCTGAAAATCTGGCGCCGAACTGTGTCGCCGAAGACGGTTCGGTCGGGATAAGAATCCCGATGTCGGATTTCTGCAGGAATCTGGTAAGGCGACTCGGCAGGCCGTTGGTTTCGACTTCGGCCAATATATCGGGAGAACCGACCCCGAAATGTTATGCGGAAATACCGGAGAGTATCAGATCCGCCGTGGATTACGTGGTGGACCCTTCTCTTGAAAAGGGAGCAACGGGGAAATCCTCCTCGATTATCAAGGTCGGCCTCGGCGGTGAAATCGTCATCATAAGGAAATAGTCCCGTCATTCGTTACGGATGGTTTCCGACATTACATCACGAACCTTTCGTAAACGCAGGCGACGGCCGTAAGCGCAGCGGTTTCCGTGCGGAGTCTCGACGGCCCGAGATGTACCGGAATGAAGCCGTTTTCCATGGCGAGAGCGGCTTCTTCCTTTGAAAAATCTCCTTCCGGACCGATCAGAACCGTTATTTTATTGCATCCGGAAGGTGCCGATTGCAGGGCCTCCTTTATGGAAATACGCGGATGGTCTTCGTCTTCGAAGCAATATGCCATCAGTTTCAGCCCGGCGTTGTCTTCCTGTGCCGACAAACGGATGAAATCCTTGACCGAGACCGCATCGGCCACTTCCGGACATCTGCTTTTGAGCGACTGTTTCATGGCGGACACGAGGATTCTTTCCATGCGGGCCGGCTTGAATATTCGTCTTTCAGAATGCTCTCCCATGACAGGGACTATCCTGTCGACGCCTATTTCACAGGCCTTTTCCGCGAACCACTCGTACCTGTCCATGTTTTTGGTGGGACAGACAGCCATCGTGAGTTCGTACGGATGACCGCCCCAACCTTCATGTTTTTCCATGATTTCAGCCGTTGCAGCGGACGGACTGTCGGAAAGCAGCCTGCAACGGTACAGCGTTCCCCTGCCGTCGGCTACATCTATCATGTCGCCTTTCCTGTGCCTCAGCACCCTGATGCAGTGTTTGGATTCCTCTTCGCTGAGTGTCAGTATATTACCGTCAATCTGTCCTGAAATGAATATTTCCATGGCCTTGGTATTGTCAAATGGTTGTTGTGGATTTTGCACGAAATTAGACTTTATCCGGCTAATACGCAACCGGTCCGTCGAAAAAATTCATATATTCGTGTTTTTATCGGATTTGATATGTACATAGGACTTTTGTCGGACACGCACGGTGTCTTCGATGCACCGTTCAGGGATTTTCTCTCCCCGGTGGATGAAATCTGGCATGCCGGAGACTTCGGAGGCATCGCCACGGCCGAAGCGATAGCGGAATTCAAGCCGCTTAAAGCGGTTTACGGGAATTGCGACGGATATGACGTAAGGTTGGAATATCCTCTGTTCCAGCTGTTTGACTGTGACGGAGCCAAAGTTCTGATGACGCATATCGGAGGCTATCCGGGAAGATATGACCCGAGGGCAAGGGCCCTTATAGACGAGCACCGTCCCGATATTTTCGTCTGCGGCCATTCACATATCCTGAAAATTGTGAATGACTTCAAACGCAATATGTTGGTAATCAATCCGGGAGCAGCAGGAATCCAAGGATTCCACACGGTGCGGACGGCACTGCGGTTCCGTATCGATGCGGGCGACATAAAGGATATGGAAGTCTTCGAACTTGACAGGAAAATAGGTTGAAACCGATTATTGGAACGGGAAAAGCAAGGGCAGGACGACAACCATCACGATTCCCATTATTATCTGCAGCGGCAGACCTACCTTGATGTAATCCATGAACGTATATTGGCCGGCAGGCATGACCAACGTGTTCGGCGGAGTGGAAAACGGGGAAGCGAAGCACATGCTTGCAGCCACCGTGACGGCAAACATGAACGGAACGGGGCTTACGCCCATCTGTACGGCACTCTGCATGGCAATCGGAGCCATGAGTACCGCCGTGACCGTATTGCTTATGAACATCGTCATGAGAGAAGCAGTAAAATAAATCCCTGCAAGCAGGGCCACGGGTCCGTATTCTCCGAGTCCGCTTGTCAATGCTCCGGAAATGTATTCCGAGACACCTGTCTTTTCGAGGGCGAGCGACATCGGCAGCATTGCGGCAAAAAGGACGATGGTTTCCCAGTTGATGGTCTTGTAGGCAGCTTCGACGTTCCTGAAACATCCGGTAATCACCATAAGGATGCCGGCAATCATGACCGCCGTCACGGGTGCTACCGGTATGAAATCGAATACCATCATTGCTATCATCAGTATCATTATCACGGCTGCAACCGGAGCCTTGTAGTCGAGGGTCACTTTGGCTGCTTCTGCAAGAGGCTGGCCCAATACCACCCACTGGGTGTCTTCCGATTCCAGTCGGGCAATGTCACTCCATGCACCCTGTACGAGGAGAACGTCGCCGTTGTGCATCCTGGCATTCCCGAGGTCCTGAAGGATGTATTCCTGCTTGCGGCGTATGCCGAGGATGTTCACATTGTATTTGTCCCGGAATCCGGCTTCCTTTATGGTCCTGTTTATCATCGTGGACGACGGCATCAGCAGTATTTCTGCGATTCCGATGTCATAGAATGCAAACGTCTCCCCGGACTGCGAAGATAGTTCGGTGGCATGTTCGTCCAATGCTTCCATCCTGTAGTCATTGAGAAACCTGTCGGCAGCTTCGGCGTTTCCACGTACATACAATATGTCCCCTTCGTCGATTACGGTATCCGGTGAAGCGAGTTTCTGGGTGACGGTTTTCAAGAATCTGTGCTGTGCCCCGCGCTTGCGCCTCACCTCAAGGATATCTATGCCGTATCTGCTTCTCAGGTCGAGTTCGAGAATGGTGTGCCCTACAATGGGTGATTTTTCGGACGCCTTGAATCTGAACAGATTGGATGAAAGGCTGTATTCATGTACAAGCTGGTTGAGCGTTTTCCCCGAGCCTGCTTTCGAATGGCCGTTTCCTTCTTTCGGGAGGAAAATCTTGGAAAGCGGCAGAAGGACTATTATTCCTGTAGCAAGGCAGATGAGTCCGACCGGAAGAAAGGAGAAGAACGACAGCGGTTCGTACCCCGCACTTGTCAGAGCGTCCTGAATTACGAGGTTCGGAGGTGTTCCTATCAGGGTCATCATGCCTCCCATGCTGCTTGCAAAGGCCAGCGGCATCAGAAACCTGCTCGGACTCATGCCTGCGTTATAGGCAAGGCTGACGACTATCGGAAGCATCAGCGCCACTGTACCTGTATTGCTGACGAATGCCCCGATACCTCCGGTTACAAGCATGACGAGGAGGAAAAGTTTCAGTTCGCTTTTCCCGGCAAGTTTCAGCAGTCTGGAACTTATCATTTTCGCCAATCCCGTCTGGAAAATGGCTCCGCCTACCACGAACAGTCCTATCATCATGATTACCACCTGATTCGAGAATCCCGACAATGCCTCTTCCGGTGTCAGAATCTGGAATACAAGCAGTGAAATCAAAGCCCCGAGCGCAACAATGTCCGACCGGACCTTTCCGGATACGAACAATGCCGAAGCGATTACGAGTATTATCAGGGTAATTATCATTTTATGGCAGAATAATATCTTTGTAAAGTTACGGTTATTTTTTGAATAAATAATGGTATTTTTGTAAAAGGAAAAAATTTAAGAGAATGGTCCGGAAAACGAAAAGCGTGTGGTTCTGCTCATCCTGCGGGAATGAGAGCCCGAAATGGCTCGGCCGCTGCCCTGCATGCGGCGAATGGAATACGATGGTGGAGGAAAAGGTGCCGGCGAAGAGTTCGGAACGCATTGCGGTTTCCGTTCCCGGGGCGGCTGCGAAGCCTGTTCCTTTGGCCGAAATAGATACCGATGCGGAAAGCAGGATTTCATTGGCCGATCCTGAAATCGACAGGCTGCTCGGAGGCGGTCTGGTCGAAGGTTCCCTTGTACTTCTTGCCGGAGAACCGGGCATAGGCAAATCCACCCTTTCGCTGCAGATACCTCTTCATTGCAAGGGACTGAAGACCCTTTATGTGACAGGCGAGGAAAGTGCGAAACAGGTGAAACTGCGAGCAGGGCGTCTTGGAGGCGATGACAGCGGCTGTATGGTCTACAGCGAGACATCGGCTGAAAACATAATTTCCGAAGCCAAGAAGATAGCTCCTGATCTGATGATAGTGGATTCGATACAGACCGTCTATACCGGAACGATGGAATCATCGGCAGGCTCCGTGTCGCAGATCAGGGAGTGCGCCGCCCTCTTTCTCCGCTTCGCCAAGGAAACGGGAATTCCTGTCATACTCATAGGCCATATTACCAAGGACGGCAGCATAGCCGGACCGAAGGTTCTGGAACATATCGTGGATGTGGTGCTTCAGTTCGAAGGGGACAACATGCGGGCATACAGGCTGCTCCGCAGTATCAAGAACAGGTTCGGTTCCACTTCCGAGCTTGCGGTATTCGAGATGACGGGGAACGGCCTCCGGGGTGTCAGCAATCCTTCGGAGATGCTGACACCCATGCACGGCGAGGGCCTTGGGGGCATCGCCGTGGCTGCCATGCTCGATGGCACGAGGCCGTTCCTCATCGAGGTCCAGTCTCTTGTCAGCACAGCTGCATACGGGACGCCGCAGAGATCCGCCACAGGTTTCGATGTCAGGAGACTGAACATGCTGCTTGCCGTGCTTGAAAAACGGGCCGGTTTCAAGTTGGGGGCCAAGGACGTGTTCCTGAACATGGCGGGAGGGCTGCGGGTCTCCGACCCGGCCTGCGACCTTGCGGTGATATGTGCCGTCTTGTCCTCCAATTTCGATTTCGCCATCCCGTCGGACGTATGTTTCGCCGGGGAAGTGGGGCTTAGCGGGGAAATCAGGCCTGTGGCCCAGTTGGACAGGAGGGTGGCTGAAGCCGGACGTCTCGGATTCAGGAAAATCTACGTGTCGAGTTTCGGCTCGTTGCCGGAGCGGTTTTCCGGAGACATCGAAGCGGTCAAGGTCCCTGACGTAACTGCCCTTTGCCGTGTTTTATTCAAATAAGACCTTGATATTCAAGCGTTTTTGTGGCCGCCTATTCCGCTGAAACGGCTATCAGATACATAAGCCTGTCCGCTATCTTCTGCATCCGGTATTGCGAAAGGGTTGAATTGTTGATCATTATCGAGAATACTGCCGCTCCGGAAATGTCTCCGTCAGCGGGAATGACATAGCCGCTGAAACACTTGACGCCCGTCATCGATCCGCTTTTCAATTTGATTCTCGGCTTGTATTCCTGCCCGTAATCCTTCATGACACCGGTCATCGTTCCTTCGCTGCCGGGATAAGGCAGGCTTTCGACGAAAGTCCCGTATTCCGGAGACTTTTTCATGGCGTTGAGGAAAGCACACAGGAAAGACGGGCTCAGGAGGTTCTGCCGGGAAAGTCCGCTTCCGTCGCTTATCGAAACATCTCCGCCATCGGGCTTCTCGCTTCCGGCCGCTGAGGAAAGTCCCGCCAAAGCCGAAATCATTGCCCTGTGCGCCGAACGGTCGTCTCCGAACAATTCCTTTCCGAGAGTCAGATAAAGTGTCTCGGCATACAGGTTGTTGCTTTCATAATTGGTGCTGAAGGCTATTTCTCCCATGTCGGGGGACAACGTGACGCCAAGGATTCCTGATATATTTTCTTCGGGGCTTATGCCTTCCGGACGGAAAAATCCGGTATCCGCCGCTCCTCCAGTGCATTCTATCCCCTCAGAGCCAAGGTATTCGCAGAAAAGGCGTGCGCATGTATAGGCCGGGAACTTGTTGCTGCATTCCAACGTTTTCGGACTCCTGTCAACGGCGAAAGTCCCCCTCATTTCTCCGAAAGGGGCATACCGTGACGTATAATAATACAGTTTGTCTCCCGTGCCTGGCTCTCCTGTAGAGCATCGGCTGAAATCGAACCTCATCCACGGACAGTCGGGCCATGACGGAGTGATGCTTATGCTGTCGCCGACCTCAATGCCGGACGAAACCTTGAATGTCTGCATGTTTTCATAGAATGTAAGTCCGCTTGTACCTGTTCCGTAATAGGTTCCGCAGTCGTCCAATTGCCATGACTGGACTTCGGGCATCGACGAGAAATACCTGTCGTCACCGACAATGTATCCTTCAATGGAATGTATCCCGTTGTCCTTGAGGATTTTCGTCCATTCTTCGAATAATTCTTCCTGCCGCATGGCTGCCGGATCATCCGAAGCAAGGGTAGGATCGCCTCCTCCTTTAATGTAAAGATTGCCTTTCAGGATTCCTCCGGTGATTTCACCGGAATATGCGAGCGACGTTCTGTATCTGAAATCCTTTCCGAGGACATGCAGGGCAAGGCCTGTAGTTACGAGCTTCATGTTTGAGGCTGGCATCAGGAGCCTGTCGGAGTTGATGCTGACGATGGTGTCTCCGTCGGCAGTCAGAGCGAGAACGCCTAAGGATGCCGTCCTTAATTCCGTGGAGGATATCCTGTCGGAGTATTGCTGTGCCGGGGTCCGGGCGATGGATTGCAATGGAAGCAGAAAGATTGCTGCGGCCGCTATTGTCTTGCAAAGGATTGTCATTGTTTTCCGTTTTTCCGTGTTTTCGGCAAAATTACAATTTGCATACATATTCTTCAATTATTTTTATAACTTTGTACCTGATAGCCCGGAATGCAGGAAATCTATAAATTAAATCGAAAATAATTATGAGTCAGAATGTAAAACGTGTATTGGTGTCCGGCGGGGCCGGATACATCGGCAGTCATGTGACAGTTGAGCTGATTGAAGCCGGATATGACGTTGTGGTTGCGGACAATCTGTCGAACTGCGACATGACATGCTTCGAAGGCGTGAAAAAGATTACCGGCAGGAATGACATCCCTTTTGAGATGATCGACTGCTGCAACGCACCTCATGTGGAAGGACTTTTCTCCAAGTACAAAATCGATGCGGTAATCCATTTCGCTGCATTCAAGGCTGTAGGAGAATCCGTTGCCGAACCTATCAAATATTATAAGAACAATCTGATTTCATTCCTGAACATCCTCGATGCCGCCAAGAATCACGGTGGATGCAACGTTCTGTTTTCTTCGTCTGCCACTGTCTACGGTGAGACCGACAAGCTCCCTGTGACGGAGGAATCCCCTCGCCAGCCGGCAATGTGTTCCTATGGGGCGACGAAACAGATCTGCGAGGATATTCTGGCTGACGTTGTGCGTGCAACTTCCGCTTACGGAGACACTGTGAATGCGGGAACTTCGGCCCTTGGTCCGGTCAAAGGCATAGCGTTGAGGTACTTCAATCCTATCGGAGCCCATCCTTCAGCCCTTATCGGAGAACTCCCGAGAGGTGTCCCGAACAATCTTGTACCTTATATCACCCAGACCGCCATCGGAAAGAGGGAATGTCTGAGCATATTCGGAAACGATTACCCTACACCTGACGGCACATGCCTGAGGGACTATATCGATGTAGTAGACCTTGCCAAGGCACATGTCGCTGCAGTCGCAAGGATGCTCGACGGAAAGATGAAGAAGAATTACGAGATTTTCAACGTCGGGACAGGCCGTCCGGTGTCCGTGCTCGAACTTGTGACCAAATTCGAGAAAGTCAACAATCTGAAACTGAATTACAAGTTCGCTCCTCGCAGGGAAGGCGACATCACTGCTATCTGGGCAGATACCTCCCTTGCCAACAAGGAGCTTGGCTGGAAGGCTGAACGCTCTTTGGAGGATACCTTGAAATCCGCATGGCAGTGGGAATGCCATATTGCCGGCAAGTAAGAACATTCGGTTGAATATTGAGGGGAGTGTGGCCCAAAACTTTTGGACCATACTCCTTTTTTCGTGGCGGTAATACCGTGCGACGCCGCTATACAGTACAGGTACCTTATACAGGATTGACACCGATGCCTGCTGCATCGGAAAGGGTGATCTTGCCGTCGGTGAGTTTCATCCCTGAGAAACAGTCGTTGGCAAGTAGGACGTTACCGTCGAGGTCGGCCCATTCCATTTCCGGAGAAAGCTGGGAGGCAGCTGAAATGGCTACGGAAGTTTCCGTCATGCAACCGATCATCAGCCTCATGCCCAAGGCTTTTGCAAGGGTAATCATTTCCCTTGCCTCCCTCATGCCGGTGCATTTCATGAGTTTGATGTTTATTCCGTGGAATGCTCCCTTGAGCCGGGGGATGTCGGTAAGCCTTTGGCATGATTCGTCGGCTATTATCGGCAACGGGCTTCGCTCCGTCAGCCATGCGTGACCGTCAAGGTCGTATTTTGACAGCGGCTGTTCCACCATCACTACTCCTTTTCCGGCAAGCCATTCTATCATTTCCAATGTCTCGGAGCGGTCTTTCCATCCCTGATTGGCATCCACATACACCGGTACGTCCGGGGCGGTCTCCCTTATCAGGTTTATCATGCGTCTGTCCTTGTCATTGCCCATTCCCAATTTTACTTTCAGGACTTTTGCCCATGAGGCTTCCCGCGTTTTCTCCCTTACGACGTCGTCATCGGCATCGTAACCTATGGTGAAAGAGGTGCAGGGCGTATTTTCGGGTGAAAATCCCCAGATTTTCCACCACGGCTGTCCCATTATCCGCCCCGTAAGATCGTGCAGGGCAATGTCTACGGATGCCTTGGCGGCAGTGTTGTTCGTGGCAAGACTGTCCACGGACTCCATGATTTCCTGAATCCTGAACGGGTCGTCGAATTTCGGGAGTACGTCTGCACGGACTCTTTTCAGAAACTCGTTCACGGACGCAGATGTCTCACCGAGGTACGGAGGCATCGACGCTTCCCCGTATCCGGTAATCCCGTTCCACGTAATCCGTGTCAGGACAATCGGAGTGCTGCTGCGGGACGAGCCTGAAATGGTGAAGGTATGTTTCAGGATGCCGGTGAAGTCTTCCCATTCGAGTGTCAGGCGGCCTTTTGAAGCGTTGCTGCCGACGGGGCGGGACGGAGTCCCGGCATTGCCTCCGGCAATGTTGCCGGCTTTGTCAAAAGCCGGCAGCCCCGTCGGCGCAACCAATGCGGCGGCCGAGATCAGCCCGGCCCGTTTCAGAAAATCCCGGCGAGAGGTTGTCCCCATTATTTTTCTCCGGCTTTTTCCTTGAGGATGTCGCGGATTTCCGTCAGAAGTTTCTGGTCAGCCGTAAGCTCAGGCTTGGCCGGAGCAGGTGCAGGAGCTTCTTCCTTCTTCTTCATCAAGGCATTGAGCCCCTTGACCATCATGAATATCACGAAGGCGATGATCAGGAAATCGAAGGTGTTCTGCAGGAACATTCCGTAGTTCAAAGTCACGGCTGGCGCCGTTTCGATTCCGTTGGCATCTATTACTGCCTTTTTAAGGGTAATGGACAGGTCTTTGAAGTCCACTCCGCCGACGAGTACGCCGATAGGCGGCATGATGACGTCGTTTACCAATGAGCTGACGATTTTTCCGAAAGCTCCTCCCATTATCACACCGACGGCCATGTCTATGACATTGCCTCGCATGGCGAATGTCTTGAATTCATTCAGAAGTTTCATAATATTTTAACGTCAGTCCGACGAATTTATGTTGCTCAGGATTAAGGAATTCGTCGAACTGTCGTTAAGGATTTCCATGAAATCCCATTTTCCTTAATCCCCAGTCGCTATTGCGACCCTGCTCGCTTTCGAATGTCCACCGGACATTCTCATAAACCGCTCCCGACTTGTTAAGGGGCGCCACCCCCCCCATTCGCCCCCTCGCTGGGGGCTCGTCGCAGCCATAAGGCTGCTCCTTAACGGTGGCTCGCTGATTATTGTTATTCTACATAATAGACATAGTTTTCCTTGCGGGGTTTCGGTTGAGGATTTTCCTGCGCCGGATAGCCGATGATGCAGTTCCCGATACCTTCGTAGTCGCCTTCTATGCCCCATTCCTTGAGCAATGCCTTGCCCTCTTCGCTGTCAAAGACTTCCTTGGCCCTGTGTATCCAGCATGTCCCCAAGCCGAGTGCATGGGCGGCGTTCATGAGGTTGCCCATAACAAGGGACCCGTCGTACAGGTATGTCGGAACGCTTCTGTCGGCAAGCACGACGAGCACGGCCGGAGCTCCGTAGAACGGATCGTTGTCAGCGCCCATCACGGCCGCATTGAGTTGCGAAAGCCTGTCGCGGACAGCCTTGTCAGTGACGGCGACGATGATAGGGGATTGCCTTCCCATTCCTGTAGGGGCGTATGTGCCCGCCTCGATGACCTGCGCAAGCAGTTCCTTGTCAGGGACAGTGCTCTGGTAGGAGCGGATTGCCCTGCGGGTCTTCAGATTTTCAATTGTTTCATTCTTACTCATATCCGTAGTGTCTTGAGTGTTCGAGCACGCCGTCAGGATTCCCAACAGCAGTGCAGCAGATAAAATGTAACGTTTCATTTGCATGTCGTTTTAGTTCGTACCGATGCCAAATTTACGAAAATTCCTGAAATCAGTTCCTTTCAGGCGGTTTATTCGTTGATAAACAAGTTCAGGTATCGGTCAAATACAAATGTCCTGTTGCGGCTTCGCTGTGTCAGATTCACCAAATTGAATCTCAACACTTCCGATAGTGTCTTTACGGCCTGTTCTGAAGTTTGTTCTATTCCTACGAGAAAGTATTTTTATGAGAGCCGGAACATGTATTTCAGTGTTGTTTAGAAAAGAATCCAAATCAGACATTAAGTCAAGTACATATTCATGATGCGGAGGAATAAAAATTTTACTTTATGTATTAAAAGTAAAATAAAAATTTCTTTATTTTACCTTGGTGTGACATTTAATCTTCAAACGGCAGTCTGATGCCGTCAGGCTCGCCGTCGCATTCCCATACTATATGAGGGAAACAGTTGGCCGTCGCCGAATGTACATAAAGCCCTTTCGGGACATATCCTTCGTCGTCAGTCCTGATTTCGATTACCCTTTTTTCAAAGTCGGTTTCCGTTATGGTGAAAATAACAGATTTGCCTGAATAAGATATGGTTTCCACAACAGTGGTGCCCGACTGAATACATTCTACATTTTGGATGGCGTATGGCCATGAATCGAGTTCGTGCCACACTATCAAGGAATCGGAGATGTAGGTTATGTGCGGCATATATCCGGTGGTCACTTTTTCTCCTCCTATGGTTCTCAAACGGATGTAAGTGCCTTCAAGATGACCGAGATCAAAATGGGACAGCCGTATCCCGTTGTCTCTCATTTTCCCGATTTGGTGTTGGATATCAGTTGATACGTATCTGTCGATGTTTATCCTGTCAATAAATTTCTTGATATTGGCGGAATTGCAGTCCCTGTCAATATAGACGCAATATTCATTTCCCTTCCTGTACAGAGTGTCCTTTAAGGAAACTTCGGCCCTGATTTGGACCGGACTCAGCATGGTGAACAAGGTAAGCGCAAAAAACAAAATCAAGAAAGTGTTCGGTTTATTCGTTGTCATGGCAATCAAAACTCTAAATCATAGCCGACATGTATGCCGGAAGGCAAAGGATGTCCTTGTCCTTTTTGAGGTCTTTTGTGTATATAAGATAGCGTTGCATTGTCCTGCCTGAATATTTTTCATGGAATCTGTCAAGCGATTTATGGGAATTGTATCCGGATGATTTTATTTCGACAGGGCAGATTTTATTGTTACGGGACAACATGAAATCGATTTCATAGCTGCGGACCGGCCCCTCTTCACCGGATGGCATAGGGCCGTTTTCCTTGAAGGTATAGTAGAAAAGTTCATTTCCTGCACTTTTCAGCATCTGAGCCACAACATTTTCATACACATAGCCCAAATCGGTCCCGAGTTTGTCGGACAGGAGCTTTCTGTATATCTCGTTTTCAGTATAATCCTTGTCCATAAAAGCCAAAGTCACGAACAGTCCGGTATCGGCAAGGAACATTTTGAAACAATTGTAGTCGGCATGAAGAGCGAAACCTACGTTCGGATCGTTTGCATGGTAGGCAAAGTTCACAGTCATGGAATCGGCCATGTCCATCAACAGTTCGCTGAGTCTCGATGCTGTGGCGTTTTCGATAACGCTGCCGATTTTGTACCGCATGACATTGCGGGAAAGTTCTGCAGGTATCGAAGAAAACAGTCGGGAAATACGTCCGGACGGATCTATTTTCCGAAAGTCATCAATATACAGTTCGAGAATGTTCCGTTTTACGCTGTCGATTGTCGAGAAATCGTTTGATTCAAGATAGGCATTAACTGCCTGCGGCATTCCCCCGACGAGCATGTACAGGCGGAATTCCCTCATCATCTCACGGTTTACAGCATCTCCTAATGCCTTGAAATTTTCGTATGAATATCTGATCAATTCGTATGAACCGGTTTTTCCTGTAGCCCATAGAAATTCTTCATAATCCATGGGATACATTGAAATCCGAGTCTCTTCGCTCGGAATTACTATGTTTTTTACATTTTTTTTGATTGAAAGGAGCGAACCGGTTTCAATATAGTCGTATCTGTGGTCTTTTACTAAATGTTTGATGGCCTGACGGGCAATAGGATAAAGCTGGACTTCGTCAAAGATGATTACAGACTTGCGTTCATGCAATGATACACCTGTCAATGACTGCAATCTCAGGAAAAAGTAGTTCAAATCCGAGATATGCAGAAAAAGTTCCTTGACAGCATCGTCGGCAATAGAAAAATCGATGATTATGTATGATTCATATTCTTGTCGGGCAAATGTTTCCGCGATGGTGGATTTCCCGATACGTCTCGCTCCTTTTATCAGGAGGGCGGTATGACCGCTGCTTTCCCGTTTCCATTTGAGCATCCGCTCATAAATCTTGCGTTTGAATATCCGGTTTCCCATATTCTGTCCATTGATTTTTTTGCAATACTACCAAATTTGTCGGAAATGGCAAAATGTTTCGGGTGTTTTTTGTCGGAAACAGCAAAATGTTTTGGGCATTTTTTGTCGGGAACAGCAAAATGTTTCGGGTGTCCCTGCCATAAAAAGCAGTCTCAAACGGATGGCTGTTCAGGATGTGTGTTCTCCGATGTGATTTCCGTGCAGGTGGGTCAGAAACAGGAAGTCAATGTCTTCAGGCTACACACCCATGGATTCCATTGTTACAGGCAGCATGGAATTTTCCGCCCCGAGTCCTGTGTCGAACAGCAGGAGTCTTCTGTTTTGTCGTATCAACAAATTTTTTTGCCGATACGACAATTTTTTGTTCCGGCTGCAAAACTTTTTGTCCGATCCGCAAGGCGGATTGAAAAGGCC
>CALURT010000005.1 GCA_944323245.1 uncultured Bacteroidales bacterium | reverse complement strand
AGCGGGTCGCAGGATTGAACTGCGGACCTCATGATTATGAATCATGCGCTCTAACCAGCTGAGCTAACCCGCCATGGATGTTGAGATAGAAGGACTCGAACCCTCACTGACAGAGCCAGAATCTGTAGTGCTACCATTACACCATATCTCAATAATGTCCCAAAATTCGTTTTTGGGACTGCAAAGATACGAAGGTTTTTGAAAAAAGCAATTATTATTACAGAAAATCTTCGTCAACGAGCAATCGGAAATCGCAATCACCGGATTTTCGGAGAAGAAAACATTTTAGAAATAAACAATATTAGCACATCCCGGAAAATTCAGTATTTTTGCAGGGCAATAAAAAAGGGAGAGGATTATGAAGATAGGTATATGCAGCGATCACGCAGGGTTCGAGTACAAATGCGGACTGATCGATTACCTTGGCAGTAAAGGATATGAGATGGCGGATTACGGCACGGACTCCACCGAAAGCATGGATTATCCCGACGTTGCCCACCCGTTGGCTGAAGCCGTGGAGCACGGTGACGTGGCTCTCGGCATCGCCCTCTGCGGCACGGGAAACGGCATGGCCATCACACTGAACAAGCATCAGGGGATCAGAGCCGGCCTTGCATGGAGCACTGAAATCGGAGAACTTGTCAAAAGGCACAACAATGCCAACATCCTCGTCATGCCAGCCCGCTTCATCAGTTTCGACGAAGCCAAGAAAATCACGGATTCATGGATGAACACTGAATTCGAAGGCGGAAGACATCAGAGAAGAATAGAAAAAATCCCTGTCAAGGCCTGAAACGCACAAGGGACAATATCGACTTCACTATAAACGGATTTGCATGACATTCACCGATTCACCACTTGTCTTAAAGGAAGACACAGTCCTTTCGGCAAATATCGACGACTACCCGGGAGGAATAATAATCCCGATAGACAAGCCGTACAGATGGACTTCGGCAGATGTAATCCGGAAAGTAAAATACCAGGCTGTCAGGCATTTCCACAAAAAGAACCTCAAGGTCGGGCATGCCGGAACACTTGATCCGCTTGCCACTGGACTGTTGCTCGTATGTATCGGGAAGGCGACCAAAATGGCCGAAACCCTGCAATCCCATGACAAGGAATACATTGCCGGGATCACATTCGGAGCCACCACCCCGTCCTACGACCTCGAAAAGGAAATCGACAGGCACTTCCCGTACGGGCACATTAATGAAAATGCCATAAGGGATGCACTTGAAAAATTCATCGGAGAACAGGACCAGGTCGCCCCTCTTTTTTCAGCAAAATCCGTGGACGGGACAAGGGCATATGAATTGGCAAGGAAACTGCTCAAGGAGAAAGCCTCAGGCCAGCAAGGCAATCCTGACGGCCCCGCAGATTTCGATACAGCAGCGGAAAAGCTCATACGGACCGCACGCATCCGCATAAATTCGTTGGAACTGCTTTCCTTCGGGCAAAAGGAAACTCCCGACAATGAAAAAAGCAAGGATAAAGCCCCAGAGGGCAACGCATCTTCAAGGATCAACGTGACCGACAATTCCGGCCTCGGCCTCCCGAGTGCAAAAATCAGGATTTCCTGCAGCAAGGGCACTTATGTCAGGGCTTTCGCAAGGGATTTGGGCGAGGAGCTCGGAAGCGGGGCATATCTCGACAGCCTTGTCCGCAGCAAAAGCGGCGATTTCGACATCAAGGACGCCCTGACCGTAGAACAAGCCGTCGGTATCCTCGCCGAATAACCGTTAATTATGATTAACAACACTACCGCCACATACTCGTACCGGCAGATATGGAAGGTCGCCTATCCGATTCTGATAAGCCTCGTCATGGAACAGATGATAGGCATGACGGATGCTGCATTTCTCGGAAGAGTCGGAGAAGTGGAGCTCGGCGCTTCCGCCATCGCCGGAGTGTATTACATGGTCATATTCATGACGGGATTCGGATTCAGCATCGGCTCTCAGATCATCATAGCACGGCGCAACGGAGAAGGCGACTACAGGGAAACCGGCAATATTTTCTATCACGGGGCATCATTCCTGCTCGGACTTGCCGCACTCATGATCATCCTCACGGAACTGGTTTCCCCGTGGTTCATGGGACGGATGGTGTCGTCGCCCCAGGTAGCGGAAGCAGCCATCAGCTATGTGAAATGGCGGCTTCCGGGGCTGTTCTTCGCATACGTCACCGCCATGTTCAGGGCGTTCTACGTCGGCACGACCCAGACCAAGACGCTGACGCTCAATTCCATAGTAATGGTCCTGTCCAATGTGGTATTCAACTGGATACTGATATTCGGAAAATTGGGATTCCCGGCAATGGGCATAGCCGGAGCCGCCCTCGGCTCGACATTGGCCGAACTTGTGTCGCTCGTGTTCTTCATAGTCTACACAATCCGCAAGACCGACTGCCGGAAATACGGACTCGACAGATTCGGGAAATTCGATTTCGGAAAACTGAAAGACATCCTGTCCGTATCGGTATGGACGATGATACAAAATGTGGTTTCGCTCTCCACATGGTTCATATTCTTCCTCTTCATAGAGCATCTCGGGGAACGCTCGCTTGCCGTTTCGAACATAGTACGGAACGTTTCCGGCCTGATATGGATGATAATGATGGCATTCTCCTCCACCTGCAGCGCACTTGTAAGCAACCTTATCGGCAACGGACATCAGAATGCCGTGCCGGGGCTCGTGGTACGCATCCTGAAAATCGGATACCTCGCCGTGGCCATAATGACAGTCGCCATCGCAGCATTCCCGGAAACTGTAATAAGGATATACACCGATATTCCGGAACTTGTTTCCGCATCCGTCCCGTCGCTCTGGGTAATGTGCAGCGCATATCTTTTCACCGTCCCGGCCAATATTTTCTTCCAGGCCGTTTCCGGAACGGGAAACACGAAATACGCCTTTCTGCTTGAGCTTTCGGCACTTGTAGTCTACGTAGCCTATTGCTACACCATCATACATGTCATCAGGGCAGACGTGGCTGTCTGCTGGTCTGCGGAACATGTCTACGGATTCGCCATGATGATTCTTTGCGGAGGCTATCTCCTGAGCGGAAAGTGGAAGAACAAGAGGATATAATAACGGAGGTCGGAGCGGACAGAGTGAAGGTGACGGACCACGGAGGCTTCAGACCAAAACGAACTTCTTCAATTCCCTTTCCAACGTACTGCTTACCGGGCGGATTGCCCGGGAACGGTTGATTGCCGATACAAGTTCCATGATATATGGTCCGCCGGCCGATGCAAGGCGGCAGATATTGTCAGTGCACAGCTTTTCGAGCAGGTCATGGAAAGCAGGGCCGTGGTCGGGATGCTTCAGATGACACAGTTCATGGAGGATGACGCAGTCGCACAAGGGTTCGGGAAGCCGTACAAGATTGAGATTCAGATTGATATTGCCCTTGGAAGAACAGCTTCCCCAGTTGGAGGAATTGTGTTTCACGGAGATTTTCGAATACGCGAAACCGAATCTCGACGCAAGGAAATCCACTTTTGCCGGCAATATTACTTTGGCTTCCTTCCTCAGTATTTCCACAAGCAGGTTGCGCAAGGCTGCGTCGTATCTGCCCGAGCCGGCATCTACAGGGCATATTACGGTCTTTCTGAACATCGGCCGCTCCAATGCAAGATATGTCCTCCCGCTGAGTTTCACGTCCTCCAAGGTTTCGGTGCTGACTGCCGCCTTCATGACCTGACTGCTTTCGGCGGGAACCGCACCCGAAGTCCCCTGAAAACGGAAAACTATTTCGGACATCAGCGTCCTTACCACCGTACCGTCGGCAATCATAGGGACTGCCTTGCCTGATTCCTTGGCTTGTTCCGATTTAAGTTTTTGTTTTTCAATGGTTTTCAGAACCCAATCCCGCTTGGAAAGAAAAAACCGGAGACCGTCCCCATAAGGAACGGACTCCGGAATGATGACCGTCACGCCCTTGGCCGGATGCACCCGGATGCTGATGCGCCTGCTGACTGCGCTTTTTTTCAACAGCACCTTTCCGGCTTCAGGGTCGACATAAATTTTTCCGGTCATATATTTTTAACCTATTTGTTCCTTTCAGGACGGAGTTCGCGAACGGTTTCGCCGGCTCTCCACAACTCACTGTCGTGCAATTCCTTGAGTTCTGCGTTGAGTTTGTCCCTGTAGTCAGGCTTGCTGTTCGAATCGATGGAAATCTGAGCCTCGTTGCCTGTCTTCACGCTTTCATACAGATCCTTGAATACAGGCAATGTCGCATCCCTGAATTTCTTCCACCAGTCGAGGGCTCCCCTTTGGGCTGTAGTGGAGCAGTTCGCATACATCCAGTCCATTCCTTTCTCGGCGATAAGCGGCATAAGACTCTGGCTGAGCTCCTCTACGGTCTCGTTGAACGCCTCGGAAGGGGTGTGTCCGTTTTCCCTGAGCACCTGATACTGTGCAGCGAAAATTCCCTGGATGGCTCCCATCAACGTTCCCCTTTCTCCTGTAAGGTCGGAATAAACCTCACGTCTGAAATCAGTCTCGAAAAGATAGCCTGAACCGACTCCGATACCGAGGGCTATCACCCTGTCGTATGCCTTGCCCGTGGCATCCTGATAAATGGCGTATGACGAATTGATGCCTTTTCCTTCCAAAAAGAGGCGGCGCAGGGATGTTCCTGAACCCTTCGGGGCCACGAGGATCACATCCACATCCTTCGGAGGGACGATTCCCGTCTTGTCATTGTATGTAATGCCGAATCCATGGGAGAAATACAGGGCCTTGCCCGGAGTAAGGTTCTTCTTTACGACCGGCCATGCCGCAATCTGTCCCGCATCCGAAAGCAGGAATTCGATAATCGTGGCCTTGCTGCATGCTTCGTCTATCTCGAACAATGTTTCTCCCGGAACCCAGCCGTCAGATACGGCCTTGTCCCAGCTTTTGGAATTTTTCCTTTGACCTACAATCACGTTGAAACCGTTGTCCCTCAGGTTCAAGGACTGTCCGGGCCCCTGGACACCGTATCCAAGGACTGCAATAGTCTCGTTTTTCAACACTTCCCTTGCTTTTTCAAGAGGAAATTCTGAGCGGGTGACTACATTTTCCTCGACCCCGCCGAAATTCAATTTTGCCATAATTCGTTTTATTAAAATTTGTAGCGGACATCCGCCTATCTATAATTGTCTTTTATTACCTATCTGTTCGCGTTTTTCCATCAGTTCACTGACCTTTTCGGCGTTGGAAGCCGTTACAGCTATCCTTCCGGATCGCACGAACTGTCTGATACATCCCAATTCCTGCAGTTTTTCCCTGAGTTCCGTAATATCTTCGCCGGAACCCGTGAGTTCCACGACGATGTATTCCGGAGTCACTTCCACCACATGGGTATTGTATTCCCTCAAAAGCCTGCTGAGGCTCTCGCTGTCATCGAATACGTTGGTCGAAATCTTGTACATCGCTATTTCGGAGCTGAATATCTCCTTGTCCGTATAGCAGGCTGCGCTGATGACATCTAATTTCTTGACTGTCTGCTTCAGGATCTTTTCGATGTTCTTTTCCGTGGTACGGCAGCAGATAGTGAACTTGTGCACGTTCGGCAACGAAGAAGCCGAAACATTGAGACTCTCGATGTTCACCTGAAGCCTCGTAAATACCGCAGCCACCTGATTCAGTATTCCGGAAAAATTTTCGGAATGCACTATTATGGTATATAAAGCAGTCTGTTCCATAGTCTAACACTCCATAAGCATGTTGTCAACCGTTCCTCCCGGAGGAATCATAGGCATTACGTTACCCTCTTCCGCAACGCAGGCTTCAAGGAAGAACGGGCCGTCCTCCGCCATCATTTCCTCCACCGCCGGCATCAGGTCCTTGCGGTCGATCACCCGCTTCGACGGTATGCCGTATGCGGAGGAAAGTATCTGGAAATCGGGGTTGTCGAGTCTCGTGAAGGAATATCTCTTGTGGAAGAAAAGTTCCTGCCACTGCCTTACGTTCCCGAGATAGTTGTTGTTCAGAAGAATAATCTTGACAGGGACCCGCCTCTCCATGATGGTGCCGAATTCCTGAATGGTCATCTGCAGGCCGCCATCACCGGTAAAGACGCAGACTTTCCTGTCGGGCCGGCCGAATGCCGCTCCGATGCCGGCCGGCACGCCGAAACCCATCGTCCCCATGCCGCCGGAGGTGATAATGCTCCTCTTTTCGGAAAACCTGAAATACCTTGCCGCCATCATCTGGTTCTGGCCGACGTCCGTCACGAGCACTGCGCCTGCTCCGCAGGCCCTGCTCACGGCGTCGACGACCTCTCCCATGTTGAGAGGACCTTCCTTGGGATGGAGTTCCTTCGATACGACTTTTTCGTATTCCTCCCTGTCATATTGCGCAAAGCTCGAAATCCATTTGCCGTGATTTGCCGGGAGAAGCCTTTCCGTAATGAGTTTCAACGTCTTCCTGCAATCACCAAGAACAGGTATGTCCGCATGGACGTTCTTGTTTATTTCCGAAGCGTCGATGTCCAAATGTATGATCCTGGCCTGACGTGCATAAGTGTCCACATTGCCCGTAACCCTGTCGTCGAATCTCATTCCCACGGCGACAAGCACGTCGCATTCGTTGGTCTTGACATTGTTGCAGAGATTGCCGTGCATCCCGAGCATTCCCTTGTTCAGGCGATGCGACGATGGGAGGACGGAAAGTCCGAGCAAGGTGCATCCGAACGGAAGGTCGGCCTTTTCGACGAAAGTGCGGAATTCTTCCTGTGCGTTGCCCAATTCTATTCCCTGCCCGGCAAGGACGAACGGCCTTTGGGCATGGTTTATGGCATCCGCTGCTGCTTCTATGGCATCCATGTCGATTTCCGGATCATCGTCGTAACTGCGGATGAAGCTGACTTTCTCATGAATATATTCGGCCATGCCCACCTGAGCGTTTTTCGTGACGCTGAGCACAACAGGACCTGGCCTGCCGCTCTTGGCTACGAAGAATGCACGTGCAACCACCCGGCTTATTTCCTCCGGGCAACTTATCTGATATGACCATTTGGAGATAGGCTGCGTGACGCAGGTGAAATCCACTTCCTGGAATGCGTCCGTACCTATGAGATCCGTGGTAATCTGGCCTGCAATCACGACTATCGGGGTGCTGTCGAGCATCGCATCGGCTATTCCGGTGATGGTATTGGTCGCTCCCGGACCTCCTGTCACTAAACATACGCCGACCTTGCCCGAAGCCCTCGCATAACCTTGTGCGGCATGCGTCGCACCCTGCTCGTGCCGGACCAAAACATGGTCGATGGAATCCGTATGATTCATAAGAGCGTCGTAGACAGGCATTATCGCCCCTCCCGGATACCCGAAAATCATATCGGTGCCTTCCCTGATCAAAGACCTTATCAGGATTTCCGACCCTGAAATCATCTGTTTTTCATTCATGTCCTTAGTAGTTCGTTTTATA
This sequence comes from uncultured Bacteroidales bacterium, assembly GCA_944323245.1. Taxonomy (GTDB): domain Bacteria; phylum Bacteroidota; class Bacteroidia; order Bacteroidales; family UBA932; genus Cryptobacteroides. The sequence continues at coordinate 111,575 of CALURT010000005.1, read as the reverse complement.
TTCCAACGCCAATCCGACGTTATTCGATTATCCTTACTGCACCCTTGTCTGCCGAAGATACCGACCTTGCGTATGCCCTCAGGGCTTTGGAAACCTCCCTTTCACGGGAATGCGGGGTAAATGCACTTTGGCCCCGGGCTTCCTCGGCTTTCCGCCTCGAAGCGAATTCCTCTTCGGAAACTTCGGCGTTGATGCTTCTCGCCTTTATGTCAATGCTTATCATGTCCCCGTCTTTCAGAAGCCCGACATTGCCTCCCGAAGCGGCTTCAGGGGAAATATGGCCAATCGACAGGCCTGAAGTGCCACCGCTGAATCTTCCGTCGGTAATCAGAGCGCATTCCTTGCCGAGATGACGGCTCTTGATATATGAAGTCGGATACAGCATTTCCTGCATTCCCGGACCGCCTTTAGGCCCTTCGTAAGCTATCACCACCACGTCTCCGGAACGGACTTTGCCTCCGAGGATGCCGTCGCAGGCCTCTTCCTGCGATTCGAACACCTTCGCCGGGCCGCGGAACGAAAGTATGCTTTCATCCACGCCGGCAGTCTTCACGATACATCCGTCCTTGGCTATGTTCCCGTACAGGACAGCAAGCCCTCCGTCCGAAGAATAGGCGTGGGCAATATCCCTGATACAACCCGCCGAACGGTCTTTGTCGAATTCCGGGTAAACTGCCGTACACTTCCCGAGTTCGATATTGCGTTTCAATGACGGTGCCGCAAGGTATTTGGCGGTATTTTCCGGCATTGCCGACGGTGACATGATGTCATTGGCAGCTATCGCTTCCTTCAGTGAAGCGTAATCCACCCGGCCGACGGCAGTGTCTATGAATCCTCCCCGGTCAAGCTCTCCGAGGATGCCCATGATACCGCCTGCCCTGTTCACGTCCTGGATATGATAGCGGCTGTTCGGCGCCACCTTGCACAGGACGGGAATTTTCCGGGAAAGCGTGTCTATGTCCTTCATGGTAAAGTCCACGCCGGCCTCGTTTGCAACTGCAAGCAGATGCAGGACGGTATTGGTGGAACCTCCCATCGCAATGTCCAACGACATCGCATTCAGGAAAGCCTGCCTTGATGCTATCGACCTCGGCAACACGGATTCATCGTCATCCATGTAATACGCCAGCGTATTCTTCACTATAAGGTCGGCGCCTTTCATGAAAAGGGCCTTCCGCTCCGCATGCGTGGCCAATATCGTCCCGTTCCCGACCGGAGACAGGCCGATGGCCTCCGAAAGGCAGTTCATGGAGTTTGCGGTGAACATTCCCGAGCAGCAGCCGCATGTCGGACAGCCCATACGCTCGATAGCGGCAAGTTCCTCGTCACTGACGGATTCATCCGCTCCCTTGACCATGATGTCTATCAGGTCGTATTCCTCATCGCCTACCCTGCCCGCTTCCATCGGTCCGCCGGACACGAATACGGTAGGGATGTTCAGCCTCATCGCAGCCATGAGCATGCCGGGAGTCACCTTGTCGCAGTTGGAAATACATATCATGGCATCGGCGCAATGGGCATTGCACATATATTCCACGCTGTCGGCTATCAGGTCGCGGGACGGAAGGGAATAGAGCATCCCGTCGTGTCCCATCGCTATGCCGTCGTCTATGGCTATCGTATCGAACTCGGCCGCAAAACAGCCGGATTCTTCGATTCTTTTCTTTATTTCCTGGCCTATTTCATGAAGATGCACATGTCCCGGGACGAACTGGGTGAATGAATTGACTATCGCAATGACCGGCTTTCCCATCTGTTCCTCTTTCATCCCGTTGGCCCGCCACAGGGCCCTTGCCCCTGCCATTTTCCGTCCGGAAAAACTTTTTTCGCTTCTGAGAGGTTTCATAATCAGGCGTTTTTGATATAATCGATTATAAATTTACCTGTTTCCTTAGTCCCGTAAGGGCTGTCCTTTACGATATCCGGAGTGCAGACTCCTTGCGCCACCGCAGCGTCGCAGGCCCTGCGCACAAGAGCTCCTTCCTCCATGGCTCCGAAAGCGTCCTCTATCATCATCGCCGCTGACAATATCATGGCTATCGGATTGGCAATGTTCCTGCCTGCGCCCTGAGGGAAAGAGCCGTGTATAGGTTCGTACAGGCTTCTGTCAACACCTGTAGAGGCTGACGGCAACAGGCCGATTGAGCCGTTGATGACTCCGGCAAGGTCGCTGAGGATGTCTCCGAACATGTTTTCCGTCAGGATGACATCGAAATCACGGGGGTTGGAAACCATTTTCATGGCCGCATTGTCCACAAACAGGAAATCAAGCTGCATGTCCGGATATTTGGCGGCATGTATTTCCTTGACTGTCTCCCTCCACAGGCGGGAAGTGGCAAGCACGTTGGCCTTGTCCACCAATGTGACATGCCCTTTGCGCCGTGAAGCATATGCGAACGCCACATCCGTAACCCGTTCAATCTCGGCTTTGGAATAGACACATGTGTCGAAAGCCTTGTCCCCCGCCTCGTTCCGTCCTCTCGGCTCGCCGAAATACATTCCTCCGGTAAGTTCCCTCACCACGACAAAGTCCGCACCAGCGACAATCCCGTTTTTCAGAGGAGAGGCTTCGAGAAGGCTTGCATAGGGCTTCACCGGTCTTATATTGGCATACAGGCCAAGGGCTTTCCGCATTTTAAGCAAACCCTGTTCCGGCCTTACCTTGGCTTTCGGATCGTTGTCGTACTTGGGATCCCCTATCGCTCCGAAAAGGACGGAGTCGGATGTCATGCATATCTCATGAGTCTTATCGGGATACGGATTTCCGGTCCTGTCAATGGCGGCTGCGCCCACGTCAGCGTATCTGTATTCGAATTCGTGCGAGAATTTTCCGGCCACTGCGTCCAGGACTCCCGTCGCCTGGGCCATTATTTCGGGTCCTATGCCGTCTCCCGGCAGGACAGCTATTGTCTTTTTCATGTCAGTCCGTTTTATTTTCGGCTACAGGCAGTGCGTTTCTTCGTATTTCAGAATGGCGTCCTTGTCTGCAAGCAGATAATCTATGTCGGAATAGCCTTTCATAAGGCATTCCTTTTTATATGCGTTAATTTCAAAGGATGTTTCCCCGACTCCCGGCACGGTCAGCTTCTGCGCAGGAAGGTCTATCGCAAGTTCCGTATCCGGAGATTTTTTCAATGCTTCGCAAATCCCTGCAAGGAAGTCTTCGCTTACCCTGACGGGCAAAAGGCAATTGTTCAGTGCGTTGTTCCTGAAAATATCGGCAAATGACGATGAAACCACAGCCCTGAAACCGGCATCGTGCAATGCCCATGCGGCGTGTTCCCTGCTGGAACCGCATCCGAAATTGTTCCCTGCCACGAGGATTTCCCCGCTCTGGCCCGTCAGAACAGATTCCTGCGGATTCCCGTCGGAGTCGAATCTCCAGTCATAGAAGAGTTTTTCTCCGAATCCTGCCCTCGAAACGGTCTTGAGGAAACGGGCCGGAATTATCTGGTCGGTATCTATGTTGTCTACGGGGACAAGCACTGCCTTCGATTGTATGATATTGATTTTTTCCATAATGTATTTCAAATTTTCGGCATCCCGATTTCCCCTGTAACAGCGGCTTCGGCGGCAACAAGTGGTCCGGCAAGAATCGTCCTCGAACCGTATCCCTGCCTGCCTTCGAAGTTCCTGTTTGACGTGGAAACGGCATATTTCCCTTCCGGAATCCTGTCCGGATTCATGGCGAGGCATGCGGAACAGCCAGGCTGCCTTATCTCGAATCCCAAAGCCCTCAACTCGTCTCCGATTCCCTCGGCTTCGATTTTGGACTCCACCTCCTTGGAACCCGGGACGAGCCATACAGTGACCTCATCGGATTTCCGTCTTCCGTCCACGGCCTTTGCAAAGGCTCTGAAATCCTCGATTCTTCCGTTCGTGCATGAGCCTACGAATACGTAATCGACTTTCTTTCCAAGCATCCGCTCTCCTTTTTCAAAACCCATGTAGGATAATGCCTTGGCAAATGTGATGTCATCACATCCGGTCGCCGTTTCCGGTATTGTCCCGTCCACAGGGATACCCATTCCGGGATTGGTCCCGTATGTGACCATAGGCCTTATGTCTGATGCGTCGAACCTGTATTCTCTGTCGAACACAGCGTCGGCATCGGTTTTCAGACAGGACCATCTTTCAACGGCCTTTTCGAAATCCCGGTCTTTCGGTGCGAATCTGCGCCCCTTGATATATTCGAATGTCTTCGCATCAGGAGCCACTATGCCGCCGCGTGCACCCATTTCGATACTCATGTTGCACACTGTCATGCGGCCCTCCATGCTCATGTCCCTGAAAACATCACCGGCGTATTCCACGAAAGTTCCGGTACATCCGTCCGTGCCGAGCCGGGAAATGATATAAAGTATGACATCCTTGGGTGTCACTCCGGCGGCCAGTTTTCCGTCAACCGTGATTCTCGTCTGTTTCGGCTTGTTCTGCATGAGGCACTGCGAGGCGAATACCATTTCCACTTCACTCGTCCCTATGCCGAATGCTATGTTCCCGAATGCTCCGTGAGTGGCCGTATGGCTGTCGCCGCATACCACCGTCTGACCGCAAAGCACTATCCCCTGCTCCGGTCCGATGACATGGACGATTCCGTTGCCGGGGTCACCGAGAGGGAAATATCTTATCCCGTTGTCCGCCGTATTGCGTGCAAGTTCTGCTACGGCCGCAGCCGATGACGGGTCCTCTATGGGTCTGTCCTGTCCGAGCGTAGGCACGTTGTGGTCGCATGTGGCGAACGTCCTTTCCGGACGGAACACTTTCAGGCCCTTTTCCCGCAATGCGCTGAAAGCCTGCGGGGAAGTGACTTCATGTATCAGATGTCTGTCTATGTAAAGTACGTCCGGGCCGTCGGGAATATGCCTGACCGTATGGTTGTCCCAGATTTTGTCGAAAAGAGTGCGTCCCATTGTCAGAGAATTTTGGAAATGGCATTGACGAATGCTTCCACAGAAGCTGTCACGATGTCGGTATTTGCCGAGAATCCGTAATAGATATTGCCTTTGTTTTCAATCTGGATGTGGACCTTGCCCACGTCGTCCGTGCCGCGTGTAATGGCCTGTACCAAATATTCTTCGAGATTGATTTTCCTGTGTACGAGGCTCTTGACTGCCTTGAAGGCTGCATCAACGGGACCGTTTCCGCTCGATGTGGCGACGCATTCCTCTCCGTCGATAACGAGTTTGACGGTAGCCATCGGGATGGCGTTCTTGCCGCAGACCACCTGCAGGTATTTCAACCTTATCTTCTGCCTCAGCTTGTCCTGCGTCACTCCGGCAATGATGTAGAGTTCGGAGTCTCCGATTTCCTTCTTGCAGTCAGCAAGTTTCAGGAACTTGTCGTATGCGGAATCGAGTTCTTCCTTGTTCATGTGGATGCCGAGACGCTGGAAATGATGGTTGAGTGCAGCCCTTCCGCTCCTTGCCGTAAGTTCGATGGTGGAATCGTTCACGCCCACGTCGGCAGGATCGATGATTTCATAGCTTTCCCTGTTCTTGAGGACGCCGTCCTGATGTATGCCCGACGAATGGGCGAAAGCGTTCCTTCCTACAATGGCCTTATTCGGCTGCACCGGCATACGCATCAGTGTGGAAACGGAATGCGACACCTTGTAGAAATGGGATGTGACTATGTCCGTGTAGACCGGAATGTCCTTGCGGCACTTGATAGCCATCACGACTTCTTCCATGGCGGTATTTCCTGCCCTTTCGCCTACTCCGTTCATAGTGACTTCCACCTGTCTCGCCCCGTTCAGGATACCGGATATGGTGTTGGCGGTGGCCATGCCGAGGTCATTGTGACAATGGGTGGATATTATGGCCTTGTCGATATTCGGGACATTGTCGCAGAGATATTTGATTTTCGCCCCGTATTCGGACGGAAGACAGTAGCCCGTGGTGTCGGGGATATTCACCACCGTGGCGCCGGCAGCGATGACCGCCTCAATGACTCTTGCGAGGTACTCGTTTTCGGTGCGGCCTGCATCTTCAGCGTAAAATTCTACGTCGTCGACGAATCTGCGGGCGTATTTTACGGCCGCTACAGCCCTTTCGAGTATCTCTTCCCTGTTCGAATTGAACTTGTACCTGATGTGATAGTCGGACGTGCCTATGCCTGTATGGATTCTTTTCCTTTTGGCGAAATGCAGGGCGTCGGCAGCCGCATCAATATCTTTCTCCACTGCACGGGACAAGGCGCAGATCGTGGATTCCGTCACGATTTTGGATATTTCCACTATCGATTTGAAATCGCCTGGGCTTGAAATGGGGAATCCGCATTCGATAATGTCGACTTTCATCGACTCGAGCAGTTTGGCCAATTCGATTTTCTCAATCGTGTTCAGCTGGCAACCTGGTACCTGCTCCCCGTCTCTCAGTGTAGTGTCGAAGACATAAAGTTTCTGGTCCATAAATATGTTCGTTAAAGTCCGTTAAAATCCGTCTTGTTTCCGTTTTGTCTGCTGCGCTACCGCTGCGTTATACAAAAAGGCCTCCGAAGAAACTCGGAGGCCCGGATAATTGTATAGTATGCGACATTTCCAACAAATCCCCTCAGAGTTTCATGAACCGAAATTCCGTAGTAGGGATAGAATGGATATGTTAATAATATTGCGCATTAGCAAAACGTCAACTCTACAAAGATATAATTTTTTATTTACAAAAACCAATATCCGGCAATTTTTTCGGATTTTTCAGGATACATGTCCCCGCCCGGGGTCAGAAAATCAGGGAGTGAAAGGGCGTGCGTCTGATTTCCCGATACGGACGTGTCCGGTACTGTCCGCTGCGAGGTCGTATAGCGCCCAGTCGTCGGAATAACCCGTCTCGGTCCCTGTAGGATCAACGGCATATCCCGGATAAGGCGATAGCTGACTATCCTCGCTTCTTCTGCCGAAAGACGGAAGGATTGTAGGTATTGTAATTATGTTATTTAATCGTTTTAACATTCATTTTCGGTTAAACGTTTTAACAAATCATTGATAAATCAGACATGCACTTCGCTTGAAGAAAACACGACTTCCGGCTGCAGGATGATCTTTGTACATGACTGCGCACTCTCCGGCTCATTGATCATCTTGACCAACAGCGTCATAGCTTCTACGGCAAACTGCTCGATAGGCTGCTTTACATACAGGATGTCAGGCTCGTACAGGTCGAAGGCATCGGAGTTGTTGAAGCAGGCGAAAAAGCAATCCTGAGGGACTCTCAATCCGTGGGATATGAAAGCTTTCCTGCCCATCAGGGACATATTGTATGTGGTGAATATCAATGCTTCGACATTCCTTGCCTTGGCATCCAATACTATCTGTTCTATTTCCCCGTAATTGCAATATTCGGGGCGGTGAATCCTCGTATCGGTCAGTCCGGCCCCTTCCATAGCCTTGAGATAGCCTGATTCCCTGTCCTTGATATTGGAAAGAGTTGTCTTGTAGGATATCATCTCTATTTTCCTGAATCCCTTTCCTACAAGGGTTTCCGTCATGATGACGGAGGCCTTGGAGTTGTTCAGCACGACCGAATTGAATTCAGCTCCCGGAATATCCCTGTCCAACAATACGACGGGCATTCCGCGGTCGGACATCTGGCGTATTGCGGATTCGGAACCCTCGCACGGAACTATGATCATCCCGTCCACTCCCTTGTTCTTGAAGACTTTCATGACATTGGAGAGCTTCTTGGGATTCTCGTCGCTGCTTCCGAACAGCACGACATAATCATGGTAGAAGGTCCAGTTTTCGATCTGCCGGGAAATTTCAGCGTAAAACTTGTTCGAAATGTCGGACAGGATCACTCCTATGGTTCTGTATTCTCCGCTTCTGAGAGCCCTCGCCGAGCCATTCGGCTGATAATCATACTTTGCAGCCACTTCAAGGACACGCTTGGCCGTCTCGGGGCTTACCCGGTATTCCCTCGCTCCCTTGGCCTTATTGCTCATGACGAAAGAGACCAAAGCAGTGGAAACCCCGGCCTCTTTCGCAATGTCCGTTATGGTGATTTTTGACTTCATTATGCGGTTACTTGATGCAAATGTAGTTAAAATGATTTAATAAACAATTTTTTCTTCACATAATATCCTTTTGAGCCGCTCTCTGGCCTCTAATAAATATACTCCACATCCGACTTCTTGAATCTGAGGACACGGGTATCACGAGGGCCGGCACCGTTTTTCCGGAGATAAAGTCCGGCCATGGACCCGTCCATATACCAACCGTCTCCGTCAGGAGAATATACGCTGAAAAGGATTTTGTTGTAGTGACCGGAGTGCTGTATGCCCTCGGCGTCCCATTGCGCTCCCGGCCCGTACCACACCAACGGTTCGTGCTCGGGATAATCGGGAGAGGACATGCCCACATAAATCAGGTCGGACAGTTCGAGACTTCCTACCGGAACATTGTTTTTGCGCAACTGCTTCCTGTCAATGCGTGAATGGCCGTTCCAAGGGTTTTTCAAGGTATGGGAACCGTCCCACATCATCCATATATAGTCTGTTGCATCGAAAATTCTGTTGAAATCCTCCATGGAAGGCAATTCGTACCCGTCAGGGGCCAAAGCCGTCGGCGGAAGCCTGTTGATATGGGCGGATGAAGTGGTGCTGAAACCGTCCATGACTATCTTCCCGTCGCTTTCCACAGCCCGGAGTCCTGTTCCGCTGTCGCCCTGATACTGCCAGCCCCAGAGATCGGCATACTCTTCTCCTGAACACGAAGTCAGATATTCGAAAACCGTCTGACCGGCCGCTGCGGCAGGGTCTTCCGAAGACAGTATCTGGTCTTCGAAACTCCTTGAGTTGCCCGTTGAGTTATACTTGCACCACCATACTCCGTGAAGCCATGTCACCGGAAGTCCGAAATTTCGGCGTGATACGGTATATTCTTCCCTGTCGGAACCGTCCGTATTGCTTATCACAAGCGTAGCGGACTGTGTCCTGCCGTCTGCAGTGGGGTCATTCGGTCTCCAGCCTCCCACTACCCTCCATCGTCCTGCTTCAGGAATGACTTTCAGCCACGGGTCGTCTTCTCCGAATTCTGCCGTAAGGATCTTCCCTTCAGGAAGAATGAAGTCTCCGAGTCCGTTGTCGACATATTTTCCGAAATCGTAGCTGTAGTTTTCCGTGCTGAAATCCATCGGGCCTTCGGTAACGGACGGATTGGCCGACAGCCTCACCGTAATTACATCTTCCGGATAATAGGTATTGAGACCTTTTCTGACAAAGGCCAATTCCACCGTCTCGGCAGGAACATTCGGAGCAAACAGCCTTTTGCCGACCCTGAACCTGTTCAATTCCCCGGGAACGGGTTCAATGCTCAACAAAGAACCTCCAAAGGATGCGGGAACGAGTTCCACATCGCTTTCCACGGATAAGATGAAATCGGCGGCAAGATGGGACAGGGTCAGGATTCTTCCGTCTTCCGACACCGTCGCCGACTGTGGGATGGAAGAGCCTGCAATGTCTATCGCAAGGGTATCCGCCAATGTAGGAAGCAAATCGACGGATGCCCCTTCTCCTATAGTTCCTCCATTCGCATCGACGATGATTCCATTATCTTCCGGCCCGTAATCGGGCCCGGGTTTGCTGCAGGCAAAAAATACCGGCAGCGCCGCAATTGTCATTATAATGATGTGTCTTTTTTTCATGATTGTATGCAATTATTCGTAAATATATTCTACAGGAGCCTTTACGCACCTTATCATTCTTGTTTTCACCGTATTCTGGGCGACGAATTTCAGCCAGTTCTGTCCCGGCCTGTCGGCTGCAGAATAGCCCTCCATCATCCACGACCTTCCGGAATCTCCGTAAGTGGCCGGAAGGAGAGATTTTACGGCAATATTGCCGCTTGTCGTATTCCATTGATGCCCAAGTCCGTAAAGCACCCAGCGGTTTCCATCATGTTCGAACTCATAGAACGAGACATTGCCATAATGACCGCCAAGGAAAGACACATCCCTTTCCGTTATGCTTATGCCGACGGTCTGCCCTTCCCTGTTGGTGAACTGCCTGCTTCCGACCCCGCCGAGATTGTAGTCATCGCTTGCTGCGAGAAAGGCAAAGTCTTCATAATCAGGTAGCATGTAACCGTCAGGAGCCATAGAATGCGGGGCTGTCGTACCGAAATTCTGAGCCGAAGACTTCATGCCTTCATGATAGAAGGATGTCCCGTCGTACCTCAACGGCAGCCCGTCCGGATTCCCGCCCTGATACTGGTCTCCCATCAGCCCGAGCAACTCCGTTTCGGATGCAGAGACAAGCAGTCCGAGCACGTCGCCGTCCGGTGCGGGATCTTCCGATGACAATATCTGGTCTTCGAAAGTGCGGACATTTCCCCGCAGATTGTATTTCGTCCACCATGTCTCCCCTATTCTTACCACCGGAAGACCGTAATTGCGCCTTTTCACCGTATATTTTTCCGGATTACCTCCGTCAGCATCAGAAATCACGAAACTTCCGCTCTGCACCCTGCCGTCAGCCGTCGGGTCGTTCGGTTTCCATCCTGCAACAAGTCTGTAGACCGTAAGCGAAGCATCTTCATTGGCTGTCCCGTTCAATTTCAACCAATGGGATTCGTCATCCCCGAATTCAAGCGACAGCTTTTTTCCGGCCGGAATCCCTATGACGGCTATTTCCCCGTCGATATATTTTCCGAAATCGCAGACTCCTTGGTCATCAAGGGAAAGAAGTCCGGAAACCGTCACGGGATTCGGCTCGAACACCATCACAATCCTGCCGGTATGCACTCCGTCACTGCTTACGTCGGCATGCATTACTGCACCTTTCCTGCCGGGAAGCCGCAAGGCACTCCTTACATCCACCGCCCCGACCTGTACAAGAGAGTTTTTTGACACGGGAATGACTTCGGCCTCCACTCCTTCCGCCGCATCCGACAGTTCTATGGATGACCCCGGAGCGGCTGCGACCGCTATGCGGAAAGATGTTTCGGAATGGCTGACGAAAACCGTGTCGCAGGATACATTCACTCTCACGCCGTCCGGCAATATCGAGGCCTCCACGTCTATAAGTCCCTGCAAGGACGGCTCTGTCTCCGAACTGCCTCCCGTGTCCCAGTCATCGGACCGTACAGTCAGTGAAGCTCCGGTACCGTTGCCGTGGATCTCCACTGAATAATGCCTGCCTCTTGAGATTTCAGCCGGAAGGGATGCTTTCAGGACGTGTATGCCGCCGTCGATTTCAGCCGTCACTTCTATCATACCACCCTCATGCTTCTGCTCCGGGACATAGGTCAATAACATTGTCTCACCGGCAGAAATTTCCGGGGCCGCTGAAATTTCAGTAAAGACGGCGGATTCCGGAGATTCCACTGGGACACGCCCGTTGACGAAACCTCTGTCGGCAATTCCTTTCATCACGACGTTTTTTATCGAGACTCCGGCTTCACGGACAGAAATGTCGAATACGGCAACGCTCCTGACCATTTCCACCTGCAACACGCCTCCGGTGACGTCTTTCAGATCGCCGGAACCGGTCATGACAATCCCCTCTTCCGGTACAAGTTCTTCAAGAGAGGCTTCGGCTTCAAGGAATTCATCCAAGGTATCCCCTGCCGACAAGGACGAAAGCGCAGTTACCGAAGATGCACCGGCGATGAAATATACTGTTCCGGACTGCTCCGAAGGAGTGAAGACATAACGCCCGGGCGTACCCGAAGGGACTGTTTCGATTATTTCCCTCAGGATTCCGTTTTCAAAGACATATGCCGTCATGTCAGCGGCATCCATACCCGTTGCCTGTGCTTTCAGGATTACTGTGCCGGATTTCTCCGGAAGGGATTTGTCCGTACATCCTGCCATGGCAAAAATGGCGGCTGCCGGGGCGACGATGTATTTCAATATTATCTTTTTCATGACTTTCAATATTTGTTTGGATTCAACTTGCTGTCGAGGTATGCCGGTGAATCTATCGGCATTTCGTTCAGATGTGTTACGTAAAAATTGTTCATAAGGGATTCGGCCCACGGACCGTAAGTGAAGGAACTGCTGTGGTTATACCCCATTACATGGCCCAATTCGTGAAACATCACACTGCAGGCGTATGCCGAGGTATAATGTTCGAACCATCCTCCCTGATAGGCTCCGAAAGTGCTGCCTCCGCCCAATCCAAGGACATTGTTGCCGGTATAGACTAGCCCCACGTTGATGCTTCTGTCCCTGCGCATCTGGCTCAGTACTGTCTCGACCGACACCTTGTCATCCACGCCTCCGTTGCCGTAAAGCTTGTCCTGGTTTTCCCTCAATATCCGCTCATGTTCAGGCATGTCTATCATATATGTGAAATTCAGGAAGAACGCCACTGCTTCACGGCAATGCACAGGCCGGATACCCATCCAGTTGCCTTGAGGCCCGCCGTCGGGCGCCTCCGGATTGCCTCCGTAAAGGTCGAATGCTATGGTCCATCCGTGGACAATTCCTTCGAGTTTGCTCCAGTACGGATCCGATGATTCTATCCTGAATTCCATACCTGAAAGGTCTTCCGGGCCGGTTTGCGGGATTTCCATGATTTTTCCGGATTCTGTCCTGTACCATGTCCTGCGTTGCGTCATCGGCAGAGTCTCCGTAAAGTCGGCGAAGGCCGGAATGTTGTCGAACCATGCCAAATCGAAATATTCGTCGCCCGAGGTCGGAATTCTTGCTTTTACTAGGACTTCGGAAAGCGGTCTCGGAGAGTAGAATCTCACATGCAGTTTTCCGTCATCCGTTACTGACAACTGCAGCGGTTCGGCCGTGTTGAATTTCCGCTCGGACTTGTCCGTATATACCGTATGGTGTTCGTCATCCTGAAGAATGGCCCCGTGAGAGCCCTTGTCGTAAACCTCCTGCGTGATGAACATGGTACCGTTGTCATCGTCCGGATGAACGGCATCGGTAACGACCTCTGACGCAACATTCCGTTTTACGGGCTCCGTCACGAACGAGTAGGTCCGTTCCGTATATTTGCCGCGGTAATCCCGCGTAAGTATCGTCGTTTCTCCTTTCAAGCCACCGGCCTCCGGAACCGACGGAAGGAAAAGCAGGGAAGCGTTGCCGAGAATGTCTGCCGAAAATTCTTCCGCCGATACGCTGCCTGAAAATTCTCCCGAGCCGGACATGGCCGTATGGAATACAGGCGAGAACAGCTTCAGACCGAATGCTTCCAACCCAGCCTGAATGTTTCCGTTTCGGAACTCCAACGGGAAATCCAATTTTCCAATGATTCTGCGTTGTATGACAGTCTCGGGAATTTCAGCCTTGAACACGATACCGTCAGCAGTCATTACTTCGTTGACTATAAAAGGCGTGGAAGAATGAAAATACTCTGCGGAAAGAGGTTTTACATGACTTTCGGGAAATGAAATCCATGTGTCCGAAGCCGTTTCCATATCGTGGATGGCGGCTCCGTCCGTATCGGCATTTCCCTTGATACCGAGAATCAGAAGTTCATATCTGCCTTCCCGCAGAGCTTCCATATAAACGGAAGACGTCGGGACATCATATCTGATTTTGACATCCCTGACACGGCGTCCGTCTCCGTCCATTACGGCCAATTCCACCCTGTCGTAGTCGGCTCTCGAAAAAAGTGCCGGAGCGCCGGCGGAACTTTTGGCCGCTGCGCCATCTCCGTAGCCGTCGTAGCCGAGTCGGACAGAAATTCCGGGAATCCGGCCGTTTTCCGGCAATGCCGGCGCCAACCCGTCTTTCATGCAGGACGTCAGACCTGCAATGATACAGATTATTACAATGGTTATTCTTTTCATATTCATTAATTTTTCCTATATTTGACCTGATATGTAGCTTCGTATATATGGCCTGCCATTTATACTGTTACGTTTCATTTTCGGGCGCAAAAATACGGCGGCCGGTAATATTTGACCGTAACATTTGTTACAGACATGCATTGTAATATTTACGACATACCTCTGTTCCGGGGAGGAAACAGGGAAATCATCGAAAATGTTTTGAAAAGATTTCCCGGAAGATATTCCGAATATGAAAAAGACGATATTATAGCGATGCAGGGATATCCTTGCCGCTCTCTGTACATTCTTTGCGAAGGAAGCGTCTATGCGAGAATGGTCAGCGAAGAGGGGAAGGAATTCACACTTGACACGCTTTCCGCCCCGGAAGTGCTTGCTTCGGCATTTGTTTTCAGTTCCGACAGCATATTTCCGGTCACGATTTTCGCCTCGGGGAAATGCGGAATCTGGATATTGGGCAAAGACTGCATCTGGGACATAATCCGGCAGGACAGCACCGTGCTCGGGAATTATCTCAGGGTGATTTCCGACCACAGCATGTTCCTGAGCCGCAGACTCAGTGAATTTGCGTTGCAGACCCTGTCTTCGAGAATCGTGGACTATGTAAAACGTCACGGGCCGCTTGAAAACCTTCAGGAAACGGCTTTCATCCTCGGGGTCGCACGGCCTTCCCTCTCCCGCACCGTCGCCCAGCTCGTCAGCCAGGGCATCCTGCAAAAGGCCGGGAAAGGTTATGTGTTGAAAAGTAAAATAAATATGTGAACTGACATTGATATGATTATGATAACGATTGACTATATAAAGGATTTGATAGCCAAAGACGAAACACGGACTTTGGAATTAAAGAAAACGACGGGAGAACTTTATAAGGGTATGGAAACCGCATGTGCATTTCTTAATTCTGATGGCGGTTGGCTTATATTCGGCGTCGCACCGTCCTTGAAAATTATCGGGCAAAACGTGACAGACAATACCAGACAAGAGGTCGCAAATGCTCTCCGGAAGATTGAACCGGCAATAAATGTAGAGGTTGAATATATAGAACTGCCTGACAAGCCAGACTATTATGTTATAGCCATTTATTTTGATTCCAACAATTTCAAGAACGGGCCTTATTCTTTTGACGGCAGGGCATTTTATAAAGTAGAAAGCACAACTGTGTTGATGCCGAGACAAATGTATGAGGAACGGCTGAAACTTAGCAATCCCCGGCGGTTTAGTTGGGAAAACACGCCTAACCCGGAAATTTCCGTTGAAGACATGGATACGGAATTGTTGTATCAGACATTACATGACGGCATAGGGTCAAGAAGAATACATGCTTCGGCAATGACACTGCAGGATCCAATGAAGATCATGTTGAAACTTGGAGTGGCAAGAAAGGATGGAATGATATTGAATGCCGCAAATGTGTTGTTCGGAAAAGAACCGACTTTATTGCATCCTCAATGTAAAATCCGATTGGCCCGTTTTGAAGGAGTTGACAAAAGAGTGTTCCGAGACCAAACTGTATGTGAAGGAAACCTGTTTGAACAATATGATACCGTAATGGACTTTTGTTTGAAGCATTTGAATTTATCCGGCAGAATGGACAGCAAATTCAGACAAGACATGTTGACTGTCCCGTATGAAGCTATAAAAGAAGCGACAATCAACATGCTTTGCCATCGTTCATGGAATGCCGAGAATACAACTCCGAGTTTGGCAATCTATGATGACCGTATTGTATTTCAAAATCCCGGAGCCTTCCCGCATGGAATGTCATGGCAAGACTTTGTGGATGACCAAATTGGTTCTCTTCCGGCTAATCCTACTATTGCCAATGTTTTTTATCGCCGCGGTACAATGGAAGCATGGGGAAGAGGCATCGGGCTTATTATGAAAAGCTGTAGAGAGCAGGAGCTTCCTGTTCCAGAAATAAGAGTAGTTGCTCCTTTTGTCAATCTCACAATATGGTTCAGACGAGCATTGACAGAGGCAACAAATAAACCGGCATTCAAAATCGATGATGCAGACACCCCAAGTCACACCCCAAGCGATGACGGCTTCACCCCAAGTCAAGTCTCGTATCACCCCAAGTCAAGTCTCGCATCACCCCAAGATAAGGTGTTTGAATTCTGCAAATCTCCCAAAAGTATTGTTGAAATAGCGAACATGTTGGGTGTGAACGACAGACGATGGGTGCGCAAGAAATATATTGCCCCATTTATCGGGACAAGACTGCAAATGACTATTCCTGATAAACCAAACAGTCAGAATCAGAAATATAAAACAATTGAATGATCTGTAAATTGTATTGAGATATTTGACAATAAAACAAGGCAAATTACTCATGAAAAAGTTTTTGAACGCCGTCGTGGCATTGGTTTCAATGATAGCGTGCCTGTCAGGATGCAAAGGGAGAGGCAGCGACACCATCAGGATTTCCGAATCTGACGTAACTGTGAATGCGGACGCTCAGACAGTTACGCTATATACCGAAGGGCAGTTCAATCTGACCCGGCTTTACTACAGTACGGACAAGGACGGAGTGGAAATATACGACTCCACTATCGATGACGGTGTCAGCAATGAGGAAGAATACGACTATACCGGCCCGTGGTTCACTATCAGTACCGGAGACAACAGGCACACCATCACCATTACAATGCAGGAAAACACTTCCGGAATTGCCCGCCGCTTCAGGGTCGAACTGAATTGGGGAGATTATTACCAATGGCTATACGTAGAACAAAGTCCGGAGTAGCGGGAAATTCCTCCTTGAACACAACCATACTGCCACATTGAGTGTAACTGAAAAAATAAATTACCGATGAAAAAGTTTTTGATTACAGCCATCACTTTGATTCCAATCTTGGCGTGCCTGTCAGGATGCAACAGATACCATAGCATTATCGACGGTCCCACGGATGCGGCTGTAAATGCCGAGGCGCAGACCCTTACTTATCATACAGAAAGGTCATTCGATATATCCTATCTTTACTACAGTACCGACAAGGACGGAGTGGAAGTATATGACTCCACTATCGATGACGGTGTCAGCAATAAGGAAGAATACAACTATACCGGGCCATGGTTCACTATCAGTACCGGAGACAACAGGCGCACCATCACCATAACGTTGCAGGAAAATACTTCCGGCATTGAGCGTTCTTTCAAATTACAGTTGGAATCCGGAAAATCATATCAGTGGCTCAGCATACGACAAAGCCCGAGATGACATGCGAAACTCCCGACATGACAAGAGGGGCAGAAACCACATTAGTCCATGGCAGAGAGAGGAAAAAGAAGCGAATGCGTTTTTTGTTAGCATGAGCGGTTTTCCTCTCTCTGTCATCCGGATGCATTCAGATCCTTCGACTCCGGACAATGTCCTCCGCTCAGGATGACAAACCAAAAACGCCCAGGATGGCAAAGCAAGAGAACTCAGGACAAGGGAAGCAGATGCCTCGGCTATCGTCCGGCATGACAAAGGATTCCGGCGATGACGGTGGCTCGTGGCATCGGGTAGCCGGCATTGATTTCATACTCCTGAGCAAGGAGGTTTTCGCCCCGAGCCCACACGGAAAGCCACGGAAGAATACGGAAACTCACGGTAGCGTCCCACAGTACGAACTCTTCCTTCACCACAGGCGACACCGAAGTATAAAGTCCTGCAATATATTGTATTCCCGTAGTGGCATTCCACCGGCCCTTCGAAAAATTGCCTCCGGCGTAAAACTTGTGCTCAGGAGCGGCCACCACCGGATTTTCCATGTGCAGGAAACTGTAGTTGGCATCTACGGACCACGTCCCGTTTATCCTCCACCCTATCTGCACTTCCACACCGGCATTCTCTATCTTCCCGGAATTCTGGTTCAACATTCCGCTCCCATTAGGATTCGGGAGCGTCATTATCATGTTTTTCCCGTTGATATAGAATATGTTTACACCGTAACTCAGATTTCCGTCCAAAAGAGTCTGCATGGCTGAAATCTCATAATTCCACATCGATTCCGGCTGCAAATCGGGATTCTGAGGCGGGAACATGTACATTTCCCTGAGAATCGGATACCTGAAACCCTTGGAAGCCGACGCCTTCAGTTCCACAGAATGCGGAAGATGGAATACTGCACCTGCCTGCGGGATCCATTCCGTACCTACCCGGGAATGATGATCGACACGAAGACCTGCATTGAGGGTCACGATACGCCCTATATGCTGTCTGAAATCCATATATCCCGCCAATTCATTCTCGAACTTGTCTACAAGCATGGTCCGGCTACCTGCGTTCTCCCCTGCGATGAAATCATTCCATGCCCTGCCGCCATACCTGAACCAGTCGAAGCCGACGGTAATGCGGTTGCCCTCGAAGAAACGTGTGCTCTGATACAGGGAGATTCCCATCATGTCATCGTAGGAATTGAATCTTGCCGGCTGCGGACCCTCCCCTTTGTTTGGAGTATAACCGTCGTTTATCCAGTGATTTCCCCAATTATAAAAAAGACTCAAAGCTCCCGATGTCCGGTCATACTCATTTCTGACAGCCAAAGATGCCACTCCGCGGGTTATACGCTGGTCCCCGTCCACAAGCGGCGCCGACACCGGGCCGGGATATGAAGCGTTGAAATGCGTCACGTCCCCATCCGCACTCAAATCCCAATGGTCTGTCAACTCATATCCGAGTTTCAGATAACCGCCGTACTGCTCGAACTGCATGTCCTGGCGATGCCCGTCTGTCCTGTTGTAAGAAGCGCTGACCGTGCTTGAAAAACGTCCTTTGCGCACCATGTTGGTCAATTCGGTCTCCACGGTATTGAAAGAACCGTAACCTGCCCTGAAATCCGTCTTCACGCCGTCCTCATCAAGCCGTCTCGTGACAATGTTTATCACGCCTCCCATGGCATTGGAGCCGTAAAGCACTGAAGCCGGTCCCCTTAAAACCTCAACCCTCTCGGCAAGCATCGACTGATACGCATCCGATATCGGATGGCCGAATATTCCCGCGTACTGCGGATGACCGTCTATCAGCACCATCATACGTGCATTGCCTCCACTCAAGCCGCGCAAGGAAATCCCTCCGGCTGCACCGTCGGACACTCCGTAACCCATAATTCCCCTTGACGTGATGAAAAGTCCGGGAACCTGCCGGGAAAGCACAGGAAGGAGGGAAGGCTGGGCATTCTGCTCTATCGTCGACCGGTCCACTACGGAAACTGTCTGCGACAAATGCCTGACATCTGCAACACTCCTTGTACCCGTCACAACGACTTCGTCGATTTTATATGCACTCCGTGCAATGGAATCTGCGCTGTTTTCGTAAATCTCCGTATCCGGAGCAATGGTATTTGCAGCAAAGGCCGTGACCGGCAATAAGCAATAAAACAATAAAATACAAGACAATAATATCAATGTTTTCTTCATGTTCACAGTCATAATCCCGCTGCAAAAATAGCATTAAATAAAAAATCCGCAATTACACGAATTACGGATTTTATTACCATATTACCGCCAGTCCGACGAATTTATGTTGCCCGCGAATAAGGGATTCGTCGAACTGGCGTTAAGGATTTCTTCGAAATCCCCTTGTCTTAATCCCCAGTCGATGTAGCGACAGCCCCTTGTTAAGGGGCGCCACCCTCCGCCACCTCCCTCGCCGGGAGGTCCGTCGCAGATTATATTCTGCTCCTCAGAGGTAGTTCGATGTCTTTCAATAAATTGAATTACATCGAACTCTTATTGTCTATTAGCACCAGTCCGACGATTCGTCAGAGTGTGCGGGAAGATTACACAAGGTGTGCGATGTAGTCCTCACGGTCGCCCGGGAGCAGATCCACCACAGGGATTTCGATGAGGGTGTAGCATCCGCTTTTCTGCCTGAACGAAGCCCTTGCGGCGCATACGAGAACCTGGGCCGTAAGCGCAGGATTGTTGATTTTCATATCGAATTCGAACAGCTGGTTCTGCGTCTTTCCCGACACACCCTTGCGGACGAGGTTGACACCGTGTCCCATGTCAATAAGTTTGTCCACGTCATCCACTTTGGTGACATGGGTCTCGTCGTTGACAAAATAAGGGTCGGACTTTATGGCCTTGGCCACCGTCTCGAAATCATGTCCGTCCTCGATTTCCACATACACCATCCTTCTGTGTACGCCCGTGCCTGTCGGTATGGTCATCGACAAGGCCGCTTTCACCCCGTCTATGGCCTTGACAGCCACCGTATGTCCCATGCTCATGCCAGGACCGAAATTGGTATAGGTGATGCCTTTCGGGGCAATGGCCTCTAAAAGCGTCCTGACCACGGAATCCGAACCCGGGTCCCAACCTGCCGAAATGACGGACACAGCATTGTGCCTGCGGGCCACTTCACCGAGGTTCTTTCTGAGTTCGAGCACTCCTGTATGAATATCGAAGCTGTCCACGGTGTTTATTCCCATTTCAAGGATTGGCACGGCGTATTTTTCGACGCTCCTCGTCGGAGTGCAGAGTATGGCCACATCCACCTGCCCGAGGTCCTTTATATCTTTTGCTACCTTGTAACCTTTCAGTTCATCCGGGCAATTTTCAGCACCGTTGCGCCTGATGATTCCCGCAATCTCGAAATCCGGGGAGACTTCCAATGTTTCGACGACGTATCGTCCGATGTTTCCGTAGCCTACTACGGCTGCCTTGATTTTTTTCATAATCGTTCGTTTTAATTTTTCCGGCGTCGAAATTATAAAAAATATACATACCTTAGCGAAAATTTTTGTTAAAAAAATGAAAATTTTAATTGTCGCCGACGGCGGGAACATACATACGAAAAGATGGGCGGCTGCATTGGCTGATGCCGGTGTGGAAACCGTGCTTTATTCGTTGACTCCGGCAGAAACCGGATTCTATTCCGGAAAGGGCGTCATCCTGCACGTCTTCGACCTTTTCTCCTATAAACAAGGTGGGAAAAAGCCGTTCCTCAAGGCAATAGCCCGCCATTCCAAGGCAGTCCGGGAGCTGAAACGCCTGATAAAAAAGGAAAAACCGGACATCGTACATGCGCATTATGCCACAAGTTACGGATTGGTTGCGGCGTTGGCCGGTTTCCACCCGCTGATAATATCAGTGTGGGGCAGCGACGTATATGAATTTCCGAAACAGTCCAAAATAAATGGACTTGCCGTGAAATTCACATTGGGCAAGGCCGACAGGGTCCTTTCCACGAGCATGGCAATGGCAAAGGAAACGAAAAAATACTACGGCGGAGACATAGGCATCACGCCGTTCGGAGTAGACACGGAGCTATTCTCCCCGGACCGCAACTCAGGACCGGAATCTGCAAACAGACATCCGTCATGCTTTACGTTCGGCACTGTCAAGACACTGTCCCGCAGATACGGCATTGACATTCTTCTGAGGGCATTTGCCGAAGCGAAACGGCGGCTTCAGGACACGGCGGGCGGAAGCCAGGCAAGGTTGAAATTGATAATTGCCGGCAGGGGTAAGGATGAATCGGAATTGAAAAGTCTTGCATCGGAGCTCGGAATCGCCGAAGACACTGTTTTCACGGGAGCTGTCCCGCACGAAAAAGTGCCTGAAATATATTCGCACATCGACGCTGCGGTATTCCTGTCAAGAGAGGAAAGTTTCGGCGTAGCGGCCGTTGAAGCAATGGCCTGCGGCTGTCCCGTAATCGCCTCTGATGCTGAAGGTTTCAAGGAGATACTCGAGGACGGCGCCGGGATAATCGTCCGTAAGGAAAACTGGCAGGAGGCCGCCGAAGCCATGGTTTCCATTGCCTCAGACGGGGAAATGCGGAAAAGGCTCGCCGCAGCAGGCAGGAAACGGGTCGAGGAAAGATACGACTGGCACTCGAATGTCGCAACCATGCTCGGGGAATACCGGAAACTCGCACCCCTGTACAGCCGCTGCGGCGAGACCGAAAAAAAGAAAAAGCCATGACAACTTCCGTATCCATAATAATTGTCAATTACAACACCCGGGAACTGCTGAGGAACTGCCTCGCAAGCATCCGTTCCAATCTGACAACCGACTACGAAACAATCGTCGTCGACAATGCCTCCACCGACAATTCAATGGCATTGTGCGAGGATTTCCGACAGGACCGGCGTTTCATCTTCATTCGGAATGAGGAAAATCTCGGCTTTGCCAAGGCGAACAATATCGGGGCGGCGGCGGCTTCCGGCCGGATTCTGCACTTTCTGAATCCGGACACGGAAATTCCGGCAGGAATGGCTGCGGACTACGCAGAAGCCGCCGCCTCCCCTGATGCGGTGTACGTCAACACTCTTGTAAACAGGGACGGGAGCATCGAAAACGACCGTATGCCGGTGCCGTCTTTCAGAAATCTCCTGCTGTGGGATCTCCATTCCCCGAAAGCGGAATATTGGTACAGAGGCGCATCGGTCATCATTTCGGCTGAAAATTTCAGGAAAATCGGAGGGTGGTGCGAAGATTATTTCCTCTATGCCGAAGATCTCGACCTTTTCGTGCAATGCCGGAAGCATTCTTTGGCAATAAAAAGCCTGCCGTCAACGATTTTCCATCTCGGTGGCGGCAGCAGCAGGAACAGATGGGACGACCTCGGCAGGGAAATCATGGTGCAGAAGTCGACCCGCATATTTTTCAAACGGAATTTTCCCGGAGGATATTTCCCGAGCCAGCTGTACCGCCTCCTTCACATCCTGTTCAAACATCCGTCCCGGACCGGAACATTCCTGAAAGCCTGGCGGCAAAGCCGTTAAGGCTAAATCACTCGGAGGCTTCGGCGTTCCACCTGTACATCCTGACAACGTCTTCCTTTTTGGAATCGAAGACCCTTCTGTCGTCGTGGATAACACGTTTCAGTATCTTTCCGGCATCTTTTCCGGCATCCTGCACGGCAGTTTCCCAATCCTTGCCCAAAGTATCCTTGTGCTTCCTGTACAAGGCTATGAGCGGAGTGCCTTCCCAATAGAAATTTTCTCCTCCGAGGAGATCCTGAACAGTAAACCATTCTTCACGTTTGGCCTTGCACCAACAATAAATCGCTCCCTGAAGGAAATAATAAATAGCGTTGAAATCAGCCTGGGTAATACCCGTAACTGTCCGCAGTTCCATCTTTTCTGTCAATGCCATAATACTGAGTTTTAATGTTATTCTGTAAATATACAAAATTTCCCGGAAAATCCCCCTAAACAAGGCAGATTCTCATTATTTTCTTTATTTTCGATAAACATTTTACTGTCAATCCTGGAAAAATCAGCGGTCTTTCCGATATGCCGAAGGCGACTTCCCGTACATTGCCTTGAAACATTTCCCGAAATAGTTGATGGAACTGAATCCGAGCTTGTCGGAAATTTCGGAAATGTTCATGGAAGTATCCTTTCTCAGCATCTCGGCGGCCAATTTGAGTTTTACGGAATATATGAACTGCTGCGGGGACTGCCCGGTAATTCCCTTTATCTTGTTGAACAGCTTGGTGTGGCTCATGGCCAATTTGTCGCATATAAGGGTCACGCTGACCTCGCCGTCCAATGCACATTTCTCAATCAGGGCCACCACGTTGTCAAGAAACTCCCTGTCTCCGTCATTGCCGGCCACGAGTTCGGAAGAGAAACCGTCTTCCTTCAGGAATCTTTTCTGCATCAGAGCCCGGTTCGACAGGATATTACGGCATTTTGCCTCAAGAAGTTTCACGTTGAACGGTTTGGTAATGTAGTCGTCGGCACCGCAGTCCAACCCCTTTATATTGTTGTCCACGTCGCTGAGGGCGGTCAACAGTATCACGGGAATATGGGAAGTGTCGAAATTGGACTTTATCCTGCTGCAGAAATCATAACCGGACATCACCGGCATCATGACATCTGATATGATCAGATCCGGAATTTTCTTTGAGGCGGCGGCAATGCCTTCTTCCCCATTGGAAGCCTCAGACACATCATACTGTTCGTCGAATATGCTGACCAACATCCTGCGCACTGCCGGATCATCCTCGACTATCAGGAGGCGGCTCTTCCTTTTGGATACCGCCGGATTCCCAGTCTCGTCAGAAGCCGTCGGGGGGGGGTAGGATTTCCAGTTTATTCGGCACACACGGCAGGCTGACGGTGAACACGCTGCCATGGCCGACCTTAGATGACACCGAAACGGTACCGGAATGTGCCTCGACTATGGATTTGGTATATGAGAGTCCTATGCCGGAGCCGACGGATGCCATATCCTTGTTTATGGCATTGTCCACCTGAAAGAACCTGTCGAAAATCTTTTCCGTCATGTCTTCCGGAATACCTATGCCGTCGTCCGTCACCGAAATGGAGACTCTGCCGTCTGCAGGAGATGAAATCCTTACACTGATATGACCTCCTATGCCGGTATATTTGACTGCATTGGACAGAAGATTGTTGAAAACACGGCCCATCTGTACAGAATCGTAGGCAACCATGCAGCATTCCGTCTCCGTCCTGAAATCCAACGATATGTTCTTGATTTCAGCCATGCTGCCGAATTTTGAACATACATTCCTGACAAGCGGGACTATGTTCTCTTCCGCCATGGACATTCTCAACGCTCCCTGATCGAGCTTGAGCATGTCCAACTGCTCGTTTATCAATGAGCGCATCTTACGGGTATCGTCAAGCACTTCCTCCAATCTTTCCCTCTGGCCGGAAGTTATTTTCTCCTTGTCCAAGAATATTTCCAACTGCCCGATCATCAGGGAGAGAGGGGTGCGCAATTCATGGGACATGTTGCCGAAAAACCTGATTTTCGAGGCGTTGACAGCTTCTATCTGCTCCTTGTTGTTTCTCTCCATTTCGATGGAAGTCCTGAACATTATCCTGCTGTAGAAGAAGTAGAATATCCAGACTACCATTCCGACAATGAATACCGAATAAAACACGAAAGCATACCATGACGCATAAAACGGAGGTCTTATGCGTATTTGCATGGAAATCTGCTCCGTCATCGAGGCTGCAGAATCATATTTTACAGTCAGTTCGTACTTCCCGTAAGGAAGATTCGTAAACGTGATGGGAGTATTGGTAAAATGTGAAATCCATTCCCTGTTGAGTCCTTCCAAACGGTATCTGCATACCGGCTGTGACAGATATGCCGGATTGTTGAGCCCGAGCTCTATCATGATGTCGTTCTGGTCATGGGCCAGATCTATCCTGTCCACGAATCTCAGGTTTTCCTTGAGAATGCCCGAGCCGTCATCGGCAGTCACGCGCCGGTTATTTACCCACAAGCCTGAAAAGAACAGCTTCGACGGAAGATACCTCTCCAACAGTTTATGTTCGGATGTCATTACCATACCGTTGATTCCTCCTATTACCAAGTCTCCGGGCGCAGTGCCTTCCGATATGCATCCGGGCACCATGGAATGCAGCGGAAAGCCGTTCTGGACATTGAAGACAAGGCTGCGACCCGAAGTCCTGTCAATCCATGACAGTCCGGCATTCGTACCTATGAGAAGATTGTCGTCCGTGGTCCCGCATATACTCCCTATATAGTCTCCTGCGAGGTTCATGTTCAATGTATTGTAAACCTGTTTTTCTCCGGTAGACGGATTGAGGCTCAGGACTCCGAATCCGAGGGTCCCGACATAAATCCTGCCGTCCGCATCCTCGTAAAGAGAGGTGGAAGTAATCTCGGAAGAACCTGTAAATTCCGTAAAGACATCATCATACAGTTCCACCTTGCCGGTATTGCTGTCATAATTGCACAGGATATTGCCTGCAATCCATATTTTCCCGTCAGACCTGCTTACGAGAATCCTGTCGGCACTGAAGACATATCTGTTGAGTGCGGGTACAGGTTCTATTTCTTCCGTCGAGAGGTTCATTCTGAAAACACCCTGCAACGTACCGAGATACATGTAACCTCGGCTGATTTCCATATCCTGGACAGACTCGGACCTGACAGTCATCTGTGTGGAATTTACCACGTAACGCTCGCATCTGCCGCTGTCTATCATGTATTTGTACAGGCCTCCCTGATGTGTCCCGACCCACAGATAGTTTCCTTTCGGATTGTATTTCAAAGCCTTGATGTTATATGCCGAAAAAGCTGCATCGACAAAGGTCACCGTTCCCGACGGATCGAGTTTCACCAACCCGTTCCCTTCCGTGCCTATCCAAAGGTTGCCGGCCCTGTCCTTGGCCATATCGCTTACCAGGCTGTAGGCATTCCCGCTTTCCTTTCTGAATTCATAATAGGCAAAACGGTCGGAACCGGTATTGCAGTAATCGATTCCTCCGTAATAACTTCCTATCCACATTGTCCCCTGGGCATCCTTCATGATTGTCCAGATGGACAGATTGCTCAAGGCGTTCCTGTCGTTCTCTGCGAAGCCGTAATACGACATTTCCCCGCTTCCTGCATTCAGGATATTGAGGCCTCCGGCCGTTCCTATCCACAAATTGCCTTCGTCATCCTCGGAAACCGCACGCACGAAGTCATTGGCCAACGGCAATTTTCCCGAGGCGGTATAATTTACCGTACTTCCGTCTGTTCCGATGCCGAACAGCCCCCTGTTCAGAGTCCCGCACCAGATGGTCCCGGAGCTGTCTTCGAAAAGAGTGACGATTTCGCTGCAATCCGTCAGCACGACCGACTTGTCACCGCCAACGTCTATTTTCCACAGGCCGGAACTTTTGGTCCCCGCCCATACTGAGCTGTCGGAAACCGTAAGTGTGGATATTTCAGCGTCGGCGTCATCTATGGAAGCGAACCATGACAGTTCCCCGTCATCTCCGTAACGGAAAATATCCCCTTTCAGACCTATCCACAGATAATCTTCCCCATAGTGAAATGCAATGGCGGGTGGGACCCTCGTATTGTCCTGGGTAAAGATTTCCTCATGGCTTCCGCTTTTCAGATCATACTTTATAATACTGTAATTGGCATTTATGTACAGGTGTCCGCTGCCGTCTCCGCATATCGTAGGTACGAAATTGGAGAGAATCCAGCTTTTCTGATTACCGAAATACAAGGGAGTGACCTTGTTCCCGTCGTAATATTTCACTCCGTCCCGGGCTCCTATCCACAACAGCCCGTATTCGTCCTGATACAGACTGTTTATCTGCATCTGGGACAGTCCGGCATCAATACCGATATGATAAAAATTCAAGTTCCCTTCCCCGTATCCTGCAGACTGCAGAGACAGAGGGCGGACCACGGCGCATACGGCAATGACGATAAGCCGGAAAAATATTTTCACCGATAAGGATTCCATCCTGAAATTTCCGTTTTTCCTGTCAACAAATATAGACAAATCGTTCTGTAAAAATTTTCCACAATTACAATTATGAAGATTTTTACCCAATTTCCTATCTGTTTTTATACAATGGAAGATGATTAAAAACAGTTTATTTGCAAAAGCACTGATACCAAATAACCGTAATGAATTATGAGTAAAAAAATCATCGGACTGCTGTGCGTCATGCTGTCGTTGGTATTGACGGCACGGCCGGCTCTCGGAGCCGAAGACAGGACTTCGGAAATTTCCGGAAAAATCACCGACGGATCCGGACAGCCTTTGCCCGGAGTATTCATTTTGGAAAAAGGCAGCACCAACGGGACATCTTCCGACGCCGAAGGCCTTTTCAGTATAACAGTTTCACCTGAAAGCATACTTGTCATTACATGTCTCGGATTCGACGACATGGAAATGCCGGCAAGTGAAGCCGACGGCAATGTCATTCAGATGAATGAGACAATCAATGTCCTCGACGAAACGGTCGTAGTCGGTTACGCTGTACAAAAACAGGTCAACATGACCGGCGCCGTATCATCCGTCGGCATGGATGAAGTCCTCGACGGAAGGCCTGTGACAAACCTTTCATCCGCTCTGTCAGGTCTGAGTGCCGGACTATATGTGAACCAGGCTACAGGACGTCCTGATGCCGACGGGGCAACCCTGCTTGTCAGAGGCCGCGGCACATTGAACAATGCCTCCCCTCTTGTCATCATAGACGGGATGGAAGGAGACATTGGCAGTGTCAATCCTCAGGACGTGGAATCAGTATCCGTCCTTAAGGATGCTTCATCCTCCGCCATTTACGGTTCGCGTGCCGCCAACGGCGTAGTGCTTATCACTACGAGGAAAGGGGCTGAAGGAAGATTCAGGGTGAATTATGACGGATACATGTCGGTGGCACGGCCTACCAATGTAATAGAAACGGTAAACGACTATGCCGACTATATGGACTATTATAACGAGGCATTGTACAACACCGACCCGACGGCACAGCCGCAGTATTCACAGGACATGATAACCCTGTGGCGGAACAATAAGGACAATCCCCTGATGTATCCGAATACCGACTGGACAAAAGAAATCTTCAAGACCGGAATAAGCCACAAACACAATCTTTCATTCTCCGCCGGAAGCGACAGGATTTCAGTATACGGCTCGCTCGGTTATCTCAACAATCCGGGAATCGTCGAGAATTCCGCCTTCGAAAGGTTCAACGCCCGGCTCAATGTCAGCGCCAAGGTCACGAAATGGCTCACATTGGGAGCAAACATCAGCGGAAGGGTTTCAACTGCTGAAATGGGCTCGAAAAACATGAACGGAATGTTTGATGCTGTAGGAATGCCGGGTATGACGTACAGGTCACCCGACGGGCGGTACGGCGGTGTGGAAAACCCTGAAGAAAACGCTCAGATACACAGTCCGCTGTACCTTATCAACAAGGAACAGGGAGACATAAACAAACGTTCCGTAAATTCCCGTTTCACGGCGAAAATCGATATTCTGAAAAATCTTTCGGTGGAAGGTTCGCTCAATTATTCATACGCCACCACCATCGAAGAGGCATATCCTCAATTCGAGGACCTTTGGAGTTTCAGGACAAACACCGTCGTATATGCCAATTCGGACGAAAGTTATGTCTATAACGCCAATGCCAACAACCAGCGTTTCCTCGGCGACCTCATCGTCAGGTACAACGCCGATTTCACGGACAAGCTCCATTTCGGCATCCTTGCCGGCACAAGTTCGGAAAGTTATGTTGAACATTCGTTCAATGCAAGGAAATACGACCTGCTTGACGACAGGCTTACGGTCATCAACGGTGCTACCGGAAGCTCTGTGGCAAACGGGAACAAGTCCGACTGGGCAATGCTCTCCTTCTTCGGAAGGATAAACCTCTCATGGGACGACAAATATCTTTTTGAAGCCAATCTTCGTTCGGACGGTTCGTCAAGATTCAGACCGGGCAAGACAAGGTGGGGAATATTCCCGTCATTCTCATTGGGATGGAGGATAAGCGAAGAATCTTTCATGAAGAGCGCCGATTGGGTAGACCAGCTTAAAATAAGGGCATCGTGGGGTTCTCTCGGAAACAATGCCGTAGGAAACTATGAATGGCAATCGGTATATACAAGTGACAACTATGTACTTGGCAACAATGTGGCCCAGGGAGTAGCCCAGCAGGCGCTTGCCAACTCTGCCATTACTTGGGAAACCACATACGTGACCAACGTCGGCGTCGATTTCGCATTCTTCAACTCGCGATTTACCGGAACATTGGATTTCTTCGACAAGGACACCCGGAATATTCTGATAGACCTGCCGGCGCCCCTCCTGGTGGGAAATGCCGCCATACCGACGCAGAATGCCGCAGCCGTAAACAACCGCGGATTCGAAGTTTCCCTGAAATGGCGCGACAGAGTCGGTGATTTCAATTATTTCATCGGAGGAAACGTATCGTGGACGAGAAACATCGTTACCAAATACAAGGGGGACGAAGCCACCATCAGCGGGGCGAACATGATAAAGGAAGGATACCCTATCAACGTCCAGTACGTACTTGCAGTGGACAGGATCATACAGACCTACGATGACGAGCTCCTTGTGAAACAGATGCAGAACAATGCTCCGATCGATCCTGCCACGGGACAGAAAAAGAACCCGTTCGCAGCATACGGCACTCCTCAGAAAGGAGACTTCCTTTACAAGGACCTCAACGGTGACGGCATAATCGACGAAAACGACCGCTATGCAGTCGGCAACGGAAACACTCCGCCGTGGGTATTCGGTCTGCAGTTCGGTTTTGACTGGAAAGGGCTTGACCTGTCACTTCTCCTGCAGGGTACTGCCGGTCTGGAAGTCCTTTGGATGGACAGGTTCAACATGGGCTATCTCACACACGGCTCAGCCATCAACAAGGAAATAGCCGAAGGGGCATGGAGAGACGGCAGGACCGATGCCACTTTCCCGAGACTGCTCACAAGGACGAACGCCATCAACAACCAGCCGAGCGATTTCTGGGTAGAGGACAAATCGTACATGAGACTCAAAAACATACAGATCGGCTACACACTGCCGGCAAAATGGACTCAGAAAATCGACGTTTCCCGCCTCAGAATCTACATCTCGGGAGAAAACCTCTTCACCCTCACCGGTTACAGGGGAATCGACCCTGAAGTCAGCGGGACGACCTACCCGAACCTGAGGCAGTATGTAGTGGGTGTCAACCTTTCGTTTTGATCCATACCTGTCGGAGGAAAATGGATTTCATGACAAAATATAACGTTTCGAAAATGAAAAGGACAAATATAATATCAGCAATACTGGCGGCTTTCACATTAGTATCCTGCGTGGATCTGGATACCGCACCGTACAATTCCATAGCACAAGGCAATTTCTGGCAGACCGAAGAGGATGCCAAAAAGGCCGTGATGGGAGTCTATGCCCAACTCAAGAACCAGGGGGCATTCGGATATATGCCACTATGGGACACTTATTCGGACATCGCCCACGGGCCGGCCTCGCCTCTTGAGGTGGGGACATATACTGCTAACGAAGCATTCCTTGTCCAGAACTGGCGTGACAGTTGGGACGGTGTCCACCGTGCCAACACCGTGATAAAGAACGTCTCGGGAATGGACATCGACCAGACCGTAAAGAACAACATCCTCGGCGAGGCATATTTCCTGAGAGCCTTGTACTATTTCCATCTGACGGATTTCTTCGGTTCCGTGCCGCTCTATGACGAGACATGGGATATTTCGGAAAAGTTCATGGACATGCTGCTTCCGAGAAATACCGCCGAAGAATGCTGGAATTTCATAAAAGATGACTGCACAAGGGCAATCGGCCTTCTCCCACTCAGTTGGGACTCTGCGAATTACGGAAGGGCTACCATCGGCTCCGCCTATGCTCTCAGAGGCAAGGCCCATCTCTATTGCAAGGAATGGAAAGAAGCCATAGCGGATTTCGAAGAAATCGTATACAACAAGACCAACGATTACGGATATGCACTGTATGACGATTACAATGCACTGTTCCAGACAGCCGGTCCTATTCCGGGAAGCCACGAAGAAGTGTTCACCATACAGAATCTCGGAAATATCGGAGCCCTTTACGGGATGGAATTCCCGATGATTTACGGAAGCCGCGGAACATACGGCAGTGGAAGGACCACTTGCATGCCTTCCGTAAAGTTGGCCGACATGTACGAATGGAAAGACGGCAAACCTTTCAACTGGAATGACGTGATCCCTGGATTCAATGAAAGCTCTGAGGTGAAAAAAGAAGCGTTCGAAGCCACTCTCAACGAAGAACTTACTGATTTTGCCGAAGTTCCGGACACAGCCCTTCTCGGAGAGACATACAGAGGAAGGGATCCAAGACTCAGCATAAATCTCATTGTCCCGTATTCATGGTATGACGGATATGTGGGGACGGAAACGAAAAGACAGATTTTCGCCATAGCATCAGGCGTCACTGCCGCCAACGGTTTCATCCAGGCAAGGGACTGGAGGGTCTATCTCTACAGGAAATTCGTTCCGACCGGAGATATGAACGGACTTGTGAACGACAGACGTCACTCCCCTGTCAATTTCTCGATTATCCGCTTCGCAGACGTCCTTCTGATGCTTTCCGAGGCCTACAATGAAGACGGACAGCTTGCCAATGCCGTCAGGGAACTGAACAAGGTCCGTCAAAGGCCGTCGGTAAACATGCCGGAACTGAACAGCGGTCCGGAATGGCTTGCAGTGACATCCCAGGAAGAAATGAGAGAACGCATAATGAACGAGCGTGCCTACGAACTCGCCGGTGAAGGGCACAGGTTCAGCGACCTCCGGAGGTGGGGCGTAGCCGAAGAGATACTGAACGGAAGACAGGAAGTGGACCTGATGGGAAACACCCTCTTTACAAGGACATTCGAATCGAGAAACAATCTTTGGCCGCTCCCGTCTGAAGAAACGACCAACAATCCGGCATTGCTGCCGAACAACCCGGGATGGTAGCATGAAGACGCAGATTCTCATAACTGTACTCGCCGGGCTGTTGGCAACGGTCTGCACGGGATGTTCCGGTAATCCTGAAAAATCCTACAGGGAAGCCGAATCCCTGCATTGGAAAAAGGTTTTTCACGACGATTTCAATGATTTGGATACCACAGTATGGCATCTGGACGGGTTGTGCGGCTCGGTGGAGATTACCCCTGAAGGTCTCGTCCTGTCCGCCGGGGACAGGATAAACTCGAACAGCGACCATGTGGTCCTGTGGAACACACAGGAATATGAGGGGGATATCCGTGTGGAATACGATTTCACCCGTCTCGACACCTGCAGTACGGAAACTGTCAATATCATTTACCTCCATGCGAACGGATCCGGGGCGGACGGATACAGCCATGACATCATGGAATGGAACGACAAGCGCACCGTCCCGGCAATGGCAACGTACTTCAACCACATGAACGCATGGCATATAAGCTATGCGGTGGAGAAGGGGGACACCCTGAAGGCCGACTATGTCAGAGGACGGCGTTACATGCCGGAAACCGGGAAAGGGCTTGATGGAACGGCCCTGATGCCGGAATATGAAAACACCGGACTTTTCAGGACCGGAATCACATACCACATAACGGTCATCAAACGCGGAAGCATGCTGTTCATGAATGTCGCCGGTGACGGAAAGGAGAAACTCTTCCATTTCAATCTGTCTTCGCATCCTGACATAGACGGAGGCAGGATAGGATTGCGGCAGATGTGGGGCAGGACATCATGTTATGCAGATTTCAAGGTATTCAAATTTGACAAATAAGATATTGCAAATGAGAAAGTCAATTTACTTATGGATTATCGCCGTGTCGGCGCTGACCGCCTGCGGAAACGGAGGAGAGACCTATTCTCCGGCAATCGAGGAAGATGCAGTGAAAAAAGTGGTGAACGATGCCGTTTCATGGCAATTGGAGAATATGCCATTGACCGGAAGGGCCATCTACAACCCGCAATACACCGGATGGGCTGACGGAGTTTTCCTCAGCGCAGTAGCGGAATGGTCCAGGACCGATGACTCCTGCGGGTTCCGTTCACGTCTGCGGGAAATCGGAGAAAACACGAAATACGAGCCTGCACCGAAAACCCTGAACCCTGCGAACGACATAGCTGTCAGCATGATGTATATGGACCTGTATCTTGACAAGTGCAGTCCGAGATATCTCATAGATACAATCTGCGATTACCAAAAGCAGCTGGATGTCCTTGAAGGAGGATGGAGGGAACTCATTCCTACCATAGAAAGGCTTGACTATCAGATGAAATATTATCCTAACTCGGATAATCTCGACTTCAATCTGGCATGCAATCACGAACGCTGGTGCTGGTGCGACGCCCTCTATATGGCAGCTCCGACATACGCCTTGCTGTCCGACATTACCGGCGATGACAGATACCGCGAATTCATGAACGAAGAATATCACAGGACAGTCGAAGCCCTGTATTCAGAGGAAGACAGCCTCTTTTTCCGGGATACGAGATTCATGTCCATGAAAGAGGCCAACGGAGCCAAGGTATTCTGGGGGCGCGGCAACGGATGGGTAATAGCCTCGCTTGCGAAAGTCATAGACCTGCTGCCGGAAGACTATTACGACCGTGACTTCTACATAGGTCTGTACAGGGAAATGATGCCCCGGCTTGTAGAGCTACAGTCTCCCGAAGGTTATTGGCGGACGAGCCTGCTCGATCCTGACTCGTTTCCGGTCAAGGAAATGAGTGCCACCGGATTCTGTGCATACGCATTGTGGTGGGGTATAAACAACGGGCTCATGGACGAATCGGAATATTTGAAGAATGCCGTCAAGGCGTGGGAATCATTGGTAAGTGCCATGCATCCTGACGGAATGCTCGGTTATATACAACCTATCGGAGATACCCCGGAAAACATTTCCTCCGACAAGAATGAAGTCTACGGGACAGCGGCACTCGCACTGACCGGAAAAGAAATCATCAAATATATAAACACTAAAGCGAAATGAAACGTTTGACAATTCTGATTGCAGTCTTTGCTCTCGCAGTGTCGGCAGCCAAAGCCGAAACTCCTTTTACGATTCCTGAAGGATTTCCCCGCCTGATTCTCGACAAGGAAGACATTTCCATCATGAAGCGGAACGCATTGTCAGGTGAAGAACCGTTTGCAGGAGCTTGGGAGGCCTTGCAGGAAAGACTTGCCGTATGTTTTGAAAAAGACTGGGCTCCTGCCGTGTACGCCGGAAATGACAGCCACGCCTTCTATCAGTCATGCATCAGAAGCGGAGACTACGCCCGCGACCTTGCCATCGCATACCACATAAGCGGGGACAGAAAATATGCACGCAAGGCAGTGGAAATCATGGATATCTGGACTTCCCACACGCCTCTTCCCGGAGCATGTTTCGATCCGGAAATCCGCTATCCGAACACCGGAATGGAAGTGGCAAGAAGCATGTTCCCGTTCCTGTATGCCTACGACCTTTTACGTGCCGACGACCTTGTCCCGCAGGCTTCCATTGAAAATTTCGAAAACTGGCTGAAAGTCCTGCTTCCGCACATAAAGGAAGGTGCAAGACGCTGGGAAGCCAATGATTATTTCGGAAAACAATATTATCAGAACCATATTGCCGCAGATGCGATGGGGCTTATGTCATGGGGCATCATCCTCGGCGATGAAGACCTCGTAAACTACGCACTTGATTCCGAAGAGAACCCGAGGGATGTCAAGGATGTGATAGAGGGCCTGATCCTCATGGAAGGGCAAAAACCTTATATCAACGAACCAGTCATCGTCAGGACTGAAGACGGGGAAATCATGGACAGATACCGTCATTTCAGTCTCGGCGGCCACTACAAGGACTACAAGACCAAGCCGAACAGAGGTCTGCAATATTGCGGTCTCTCCTCTACCCTGCTCGTAGCCTGCGCCGAAATGGGACGGATGATAGGTGTCGACCTTTACGGATGGGCAGCGGAAACCGGCGAATGCGTGAAACTGCCCCTGCTGTACTATTCGGATTTCTATATCCTGAAAGACACAGTCATCAAAAACGGATTCTACGCAGGGGAGGACAGTTGGATAAACTCCAATGACACGACAAATTACAGCCTTTGGGAAATCGCACATTGCCGCTATCCTGACGAGCAGAAATTCGAAGACGTGCTCGAAGCAAACGACAGAGGCAGCATGGCCTTGCATCTGTTTGGGCCGGTAACTCTTACCCACGGAAGGTAACAAGTAGGCAACACATAGTTCAATTCATTGAAAATCATGAAAATAGAAGCATTCAAAATGTTCCTCAAACCGGGTTTCGAGGAAGAATATGAAAGACGTCACAAGGAAATATGGCCGGAAGTGAAAGCCCTGCTGAAAGAATCCGGAGTATATGACTATTCCATTTTCTGGGACAAGGAGACGAACATACTGTTCGCAGTACAGAAAGTATCGGGAGACCAAGGTTCACAGGACCTCGGCGGTACGGAAATCATACAGCGTTGGTGGGCCTACATGAAGGACATCATGGAGACCAATCCGGACAATTCGCCTGTAAGCATTCCCCTGCACCAGTGCTTTTACATGGAATAACCCGCTTTTCCGCCATCGCCATGGATTACGTTTCCGCCGATGGGACGGTGCAAAGTAAAATATTAACCACAAACACGTTATAATTATGAAACACACATTGAAAACTTTGGCAATGATTGCCGCCATGCTGCCGTTTGCAGTCACTTCCTGCGAAGAGCCGCAGACGGAGGAAACCAACCCGCAACTCAGTATAGTGACAGAAGATGCCACCATACCATACACCGGCGACGATGTCACGGTAGAATTCATCTGCAACGGGGACTGGACGGCAGCCCTCTCGTTCTCCGGAGACGAGGAATGGGCTGCCATCTCAGGCAATGCTTCCGGCAACGGCAGTGCCGCCATTATTGTCACCGTATCCGAGAATTCCGGGCAGGAAGACAGGACAGCCACATTGACTGTGGCTTCCGGAAACCTTACAGACAACTTCACAATCAAACAGGAAGGCAAGAAACTGAACATTACGTTCACACACCCTTCTTTGGCGTTCACTCAGGAACAGTTGGATAAAATCAAGGCCGCATACGATGCAGGTGCTCCGACAGTCAAGAAAACAATGGATTTCGTAATGACACGCGCCACCAACGCTCTCAAATACGATCCTGAGACCGTTTCTACTGCCGACAAGCAGGAAAACTCCGACATGGAATTGCTGTACAAGCGCGCCAAAGGTCCTGCCATGCAGAATATATTCCTTATGCTTGCTTCACACATGACGGATGACGCTGAAATGAAGAAGCAATACCTTACAAAGGCAGTAGAAGTGATGTACAGCTGGGCTTCCGCATTACAAAATGTGGAATATCCTGTCGGGAATGAAGAAAACAAGACAGGAGCAGGGATGTATCTTTCACGCGTGATGTTCCCGTTCTTCGTAGGTTATGATTATGTAAAAAATACGGAATACATTACCGCAGAACAGAAAACTGTCATTGAAAACTGGTTCAGACGCATTGTGGACCACATCCGTGCCAGCATGAACGCATGGGAAAACAACGATTATTTCAACCAGCAATATTATCAGAATCATCTTGCCGCACACATGTGGGGACTTCTGTCGATAGGATATGCATTGGACGACCCGTCACTCGTACAGTTCGCCATCGACTCCCCTGAAAATCCGCGTGACTTCTACGAACTGATTCAGGGCTGTATCTTCATGGAAGGAGACGAACCTTGCGCACGTGAAAGCGCCTCCGCCCCTGCCGTACAGGACGGTGAAGTCTATGACCGCTACCGCCATGACACCGGCCCTATGAAAGGTCTGCAGTACTCGTCGC
The DNA here is from genome assembly GCA_944323245.1 of uncultured Bacteroidales bacterium. Lineage (GTDB taxonomy): Bacteria > Bacteroidota > Bacteroidia > Bacteroidales > UBA932 > Cryptobacteroides. Next base: position 74,734 of record CALURT010000005.1, on the reverse strand, counting down.
TCACTCTTCAGGTCCTTTCATCCGCCGCAAGAATATGTCAGAACAACGGCATCGACATGTACGCCTACACTGCCCCGACAGGTGAAAACCTCCGTCTTGCATACGAGTTCTACGCCGATTTCTATATCACGAAAGACTGCTCCATCAAGGGTGGATATTACAGCGGTGAAGAAGACAGGCTCGGAAAGGCGGGAGACCATATCGGACTCTTCGAACTCGGATACAACGCTTATCCCGACAGTGAAAAAATCAAGGAAGTCATAAACTCTATTCCTGACAGAGGTGCCAATGATGACAAAACAAATCTTCATGACAATCTCGGTTATCTGAGACTGTACAGCATCGATGTCGATTCATCCAATTAACCACAAACACGTTATCATTATGAAACACACATTGAAAACTTTGGCAATGATTACCGCAATGTTGCCGTTCGCAGTCACTTCATGCGAAGAACCGCAGACGGAGGAAAAGAACCCTCAACTCAGTATCGTGACTGAAGACGCCACCGTACCTTACACCGGAGATGACGTTACGGTAGAATTCATCTGCAACGGAGACTGGACAGCATCCCTCTCGTTCACCGGCGACGAAGAATGGGCCGCCATCACAGGCAATGCTTCCGGCAACGGCAGCGGAGCCGTCACGGTCAACGTGACCGAAAACCCGGGACAGGAAGACAGGACAGCCACATTGACAGTGACTTCCGGAAGCCTTTCCGACAATTTCACCATCAAACAAGAAGGCAAGAAATTGAACATCACGTTCACACACCCTTCTTTGGCATTCACGCAGGAACAGTTCGACAAGATCAAGGCAGCCTACAAGGCAGGAGCTCCGTCAATTGTAAGCACGATGGATTTCGTATTCATCAGAGCGAACGGCGCTCTTGGATATGATCCGGACGGAGTAACCACGGAACAGAAACAGGAAAACACCGACATGGAACTGCTGTACAAATACGCAAAAGGGCCTGCTGCCCAGAACCTATACCTGATAGTGGGTGCTGAGGTCACCGACGATGCCGACCTCAAGGCACAATACCGACAGAAAGCGGCCGACGTACTCTTCAACTGGGCAAACGCATGTCAGAACGTGGAATATCCTATCGGACAGGATGAAAACACCACCGGTGCAGGAATGTACCTTTCCCGCGTGATGTTCCCGTTCTTCGTCACTTACGACTATCTGAAAAACACCGAGTACATTACTGCAGAGCAGAAGACCGTAATAGAGAAATGGTTCAGGAAAATCGTGGACCACATCCGTGCCAGCATGAACGCATGGGAAAACAACGACTACTTCAACCAGCAGTATTGGCAGAACCACCTTGCAGCGCACATGTGGGGACTCCTGTCGATAGGTTATGCACTCGACGACCCGTCTCTCGTACAGTTCGCCATAGATTCCCCTGAAAATCCGCGTGACTTCTACGAACTGATTCAGGGCTGTATCTTCATGGAAGGAGACGAACCTTGCGCACGTGAAAGCGCCTCCGCACCTGCAGTACAGGACGGTGAAGTCTATGACCGCTACCGCCATGACACCGGCCCTATGAAAGGCCTGCAGTACTCGTCGCTCACTCTCCAGGTCCTTTCTTCCGCCGCAAGGATATGCCAGAACAACGGCATCGACATGTACGCCTACACTGCCCCGACAGGTGAAAACCTCCGTCTCGCATACGAATTCTATTCCGATTTCTATGTGACGAAAGACTGCTCTATCAAGGGTGGATATTACAGCGGTGAAGAAGACAGGATCGGAAAAGCCGGAGACAATATCGGACTCTTCGAACTCGGACTGAACGCATATCCTGACAGCGAGAAAATCAAGGCAGCAGTCAATGCCATACCTGACAGGGGAGGAAACAGCAAGGATGACAATCTTCACGACAACCTCGGCTATCTGAGACTTTACAGCATCGATGCCGATTCCTCGAACTGATTACAAAACAACGCGTTCTGCGATGTCGTGAGCGGTTTACGAGAATGTCCGGTGGACATTCGAGAGTGAACAGCCCGGCGAGGGAGGTGGCGGAGGGTGGTGCCCCTTTGTAAGGGGCTGTCGCCATAGCGACTGGGGATTAAGAAAATTGGATTTCAGAGAAATCCTTAACGACGGTTCGACGAATTCCTTAATCCTGAGCAACACAAATTCGTCGAACTGACGTTAAAAATGAACGGTTTTGAAAGAATAAAGACAACTTTGGCACACAAGGAACCCGACAGAGTACCCTATGACTTGTCCGGAACGACAGTCACGGGCATCTGCCGGGGTGCCTTCATAAACGCCATGAAGGAGCGGGGGCTCTCAACGGATTTCGACCCCGCTGAATGCGACCCGATTTCACAGATCGTAACTCCGGTCGAAGACACCCTCCGCGCCCTGAAATCCGACACACGTCGTATCGGAGCCAGACGTATCCCCCGATATGAAGAGGTCAGGGTCGCCGAGCCGGACGGCGGGTATTCACTCACCGATTACTGGGACTGCGGATGGAGGATGGGACCAGGCGAACTATACTACAGCCAGTTCTCCTATCCCCTTGAATCTTATCCGAGCATTTCCGAAGGGCTGAAACACTGGCATGTTCCCGAGTGGGACGACGCACTTACCGCACAGATGGAAATCGATATCGCACCGCTTGCCGAGAATATCGGAGACAACTGTGGTATTGCCGATAGAAGCTGTGCCGGTATCACCGAAATGAGCACACGTATCCGCCGACACGAGAACTGGTACATGGACACCGTCCTTGACCCCGACGGTGTCGAGGAACTCGCCGAACAGATTACCGTGCACAAAATCAAATACTGGAAGGCCCTCCTCACATGGATAAAGGACAACGGATACGCTCAGAAAATCCTCGTCGCGTCCGAATGTGACGACCTCGGCACGCAGAACTCAACCCTTATCGACCCGGACCAGCTCCGACAATGGATAATCCCGCGTTTCAAACGGATTTTCTCATTCATCAAGGAACAAATCCCCGGGATACATACGTTCATGCACTCCTGCGGTGCTATCAGGCCGATTATCCCTGACCTTATCGAAGCCGGGCTCGACATCCTCAACCCTGTCCAATTCACGGCTTTCGACATGGACCTGAAGAGGCTCAAGACGGACTTCGGTAACGATATCGTATTCTGGGGCGGAGGTATTGACACACAGTCAACTCTCTGCAAAGGTACCCCCGACGAAGTCCGCGACCAGGTGAAACGGATTCTCGACATTATGGCCCCGGGTGGCGGCTTCGTTTTCGCTCCTGTGCACAACATCCAGGACGACGTCTCCGCCGCAAACTTCTGGGCGATGTGGGATACGCTCATGGAATACGGAAAATATTGAATCCATTAAGTTCAACGTATCATGAGTAAGACTAAAACAGGAAATTACAGGTGGGTGATTTGCGCCCTCCTGTTTTTCGCCACGACACTCAATTATCTCGACAGGACAGTAATCGGACTCCTGAAGGACGACATCGGAGCCCAGTTCGGATGGACCGAATCCGACTACAGCAACATTGTCGTCTGCTTCCAGGTCGCTTACGCTATCGGGCTCCTTGGTGCCGGATGGCTTATTGACAAACTCGGCACCAAGTTGGGATATTTCATCTCCGTCTGCGTCTGGAGCCTCGCTACCATCATGCACGGTTTTGCAAAAGGGACTTTCGGTTTCGCCGCAGCACGCTCGCTTCTCGGGCTCAGCGAGGCCGGGAACTTCCCCGCCGCAAACAAGACCGTCGCCGAGTGGTTCCCCCTCAAGGAAAGGGCCCTCGCTACCGGTATCTACAACTCCGGCTCGAACATCGGCGCTATAGTCGCTCCTGTCCTGATACCGTGGCTTCTCATAAACTACGGTTGGCAGGCCGCTTTCTATGCGACCGGTGCGCTCGGACTCCTGTGGCTTGTCCTTTGGGTAATATGTTACGGGAAACCTTCCGAGAAGAAAATATCTCCAGCCGAACTCGAGTACATAAATTCCGATAACGCTGCAGAAAATGCAATCGCAGACATGATGGAAAGTGAAGACGCCGCCGATGACGGCAGGAAATATTCATGGGCAAGCCTTCTCAAGGAGAAAGGGACCTGGGCCTTCGTCGTCGGTAAACTGTTCTCCGACCCTGTCTGGTGGTTCTTCCTGTTCTGGCTCCCTTCTTTCCTCAAGTCTGAATACGGACTCGAGGGTATGGACATTTCTCTTCCGCTTATTGTCGTATATACTTGCTCTTCCATTGGAAGCATAATCGGAGGTTGGCTTCCGAAGTTCCTCATCAACAGTGGTATGGAGCCTAAAAAGGCCCGTTCTCGCTCGATGCTTGTTTACGCGATTCTTCCGCTGGCCGTGTTGTTCACCCAGTCCGCCGGAGCGGCTGACATGTGGTTCGCCGTCGCCATTATCGGCATCGCATGCGCAGCACACTGTGCCTGGATGGCAAACCTCTTCGCCACCGTTTCTGACAACTTCCCGAAGAAGGCCGTCGCTTCTGTCACCGGCATCGGAGGTATGGCAGGATCTATCGGAGGTATCGTCGTCGCCAAACTCGCCGGTATCCTTTTCGACCACTTCAAGGCTCTCGGGGACATCGGCACCGGTTACGGTATAATGTTTGTCATCTGTGCCGTCTCGTACCTCGCCGCATGGCTGATTATGGCTGCACTCAAGGATAAGAAAAAGAAGTCGACAGTGCATGGAATCTGAAAAAAGAATGACAATGAAACGCATTCCCGAAACAGACTTGAATGTAAGTGAATATTGCTTGGGAACAATGTATTTCGGGACAAAAGTCGGAAAGAGCACATCTTTCCGGCTTTTGGATATTTTCGCCGGGATGGGAGGGAATTTTCTCGATTCGGCCAACAAATATGCATCATGGGTACCGGGATTCAGCGGAGGAGAAAGCGAAACCGTCATAGGACAATGGCTGAAAACACGCAACCGTACTGACTTCATAGTCACTTCCAAGGTCGGCTTCCCCTATGGCGACATTCCCCGCTCGCTCAAGGCGGGAATCATCATCTCCGAATGCGAAAAATCATTGGAACGGCTTGGCTGCGACTATATTGACATATATTTTGCCCATGCGCAGGATCGTGATACGCCTGCAGAAGAAAGCATGGAAGCATTTTACAGGCTTGTCAAGGCGGGAAAAGTCAGATATATCGGAGCCAGCAACCATGATATCGCAGGACTGTCGGAAGCAGACGCCGCAGCGGAAAAGTACGGATACCGCCGCTTCATCGTACTGCAGCAAAGATATTCCATCCTCCAGCCCTACATGGGAGCGGATTTCGGGACACAAACCGTGCTCACTCCCGAGCAATACGGATACTGCCGCAGCAAAGACATTACCATGATGGCATATTCCCCGCTTCTCGGAGGTATATACGAACACGACACACCGGAAATCCCGATCCAATATGATTCCTTACACAATCGTAAGATCTTGACAATCATCAGGGAATATGCAAAAGAAACCGCTTATGGAGCTTCACAACTGGTTTTAAGCGGGATTTCCCGGTATCATGGAATCATACCGGTAGTGGCAGCAAGCTCCGAGGTTCACCTTATCGAAAGCCTGACACCTGCAGACGACTGTACCGTAAAGGAGATGATGGAAAAAATCGGAAATACCGACAGGTTCGGCACCAAATACTGATCAGACTACGGCCGACGTCGGAAAATTACGTCAGTTCGACGAATTTATGTTGCTCAGCACTAGGGAATTCGTCGAACCGTCGTTAAGGATTTCTCCGAAATCCCTTTATTTTCACGTGTCACCCCTCCTAAATCCTCCCCTGCGTATGGGAGGATTTGCTGCCGGATTCGTTTGCGAATCCTCTATAAGAGGTAGTTCTCTGAAATTCAATGCTTTCATTTCATCGAACTCACGTTAAAATTCATTTTTCACTCAATGAGAACAGGAATTCGAGGCCGCCGTCACGACGGTTGACTGCACGGACATCGCCCTTGTGGAAGGCTATGGCATTGCGGACTATGGACAGCCCGAGCCCGGAACCTCCGGCATCGCGGGTCCGGCCTTCGGATATGCGGTAGAACCTCTCGAAAATCTTGGCGAGATGCTCCTCCGAGACACCTTTTCCAGTATCGTAATACGTCAGATGACAGTACCCGTCGCCCTTGGCGTAACATTCGATATGAAGGGTCACCCCATGTCCGGCATATTTCACGCTGTTTTCCACGAGATTGCGGAATATGGCATAGATGAGACTTGCATTGCCCGTGATTTCAAGATTGTCAGGCAGAAGGTTCTCCACTTTCATGTCTTCCCTCTCTATGGTCTCACGGAATTCCTCGAAAATCTCGTCTGCCACTGATTTCAGGTTCAGTTTCTCCTTTGCAAGCTGTTCTGGAGCTTCTTCTATTTTGGTAATCAAAGCTATGTCCCTGATAAGGTCAGAGAGCCTCATGACCTGGGCGTATGCCCTGTCCAAAAACATCTGCCGCCTCTCCGGACTGATGTCGCCGCATGTGACAAGGGTTTCAAGATATCCCCTTATGCTGCTTACCGGAGTCCTCAGTTCATGGGCTATATTGTTGGTCATCTGCTGCTTGACCAACCTGTTCTTCTCGGCTGCGGACACGTCGTTGATGGTGATTTCAAAACCGCCGTCAGGATATACGAGAAGTCTGATGCCGTAATCCCTCGCCCCTTTCCTTACCTTGAACGGGAAAACAGGGACAGAATCCGAAGAACCGTATGAGTTGCCGGCAAGAAATTCCTCAAGAGGAGCGAAAACCGGGCTTTTCCATATATCGTTCAGGTCAGGAGTAGGCCTGTCGAGCAATGTGTTGACGTACTGGATGAATTTCGGGTTGGCATAGACCTTCTTTTTCTCAGGAGAGAAAATGGCTATTCCCTCGTCATAATAATGTATGTGCAGGGCAAGTCTTTCCTTCTCAAGGGCGATGATCTTGTTGCTTTCGTCAAGGCGGCGGTAACTCTCCAACATCGTGACCCCTATGTCTCCGAGTTCCGAATCCGGGAAGGAAATCCTGTCATAGTCCACGGAGCCCGACTTCGCCGCTTCGGCAAGATTGTGCAGCCTCGCCACGCCCTGCCCGAATTTGTCTGCAAGGAAAAGTACCGTAAACAACGCCACTAAGAATATCAGAAACGCAAGGATGAGGAAAATGAAATCCGGCCGGAAAAAATGTTTCACGTCCAGTTCGTACGGCAGGGCAACCCTTATGATAATGTCTCCGTAAAACTTGGCAAAGTAGAAATACGGGATTCCGGTGCTGTCCGAGGTCCTTATGGAATATCCCTGCATGTCGTGCAGGGCGGAACGGACTTCCGGACGGGATGAGTGGTTGTCCATGCTTTCCTTGTCCTTGACCGAATCGAAGAGGACGTCCCCGTGCAGATCCATCACGGTAACTCTCAGATCATCGGGCATTTTCGTCACCACAGATCCATAGTCACCGCGGGACTTCGATACTATGTCCGAATATGCAGACAGCCTGAACTCAAGCATTTTCTGCTTGTAGTTCCGTTCCGAGCGGAGCTGGAATATGACCAAAAGCAACGCAAACAGGAAAAACACTCCCGTAAAATAAAAGAGCAGCTGCTTCTTGTATGTCCACCGTCTTCTTTCCATCGTTTTTATTCCCTGACAAAACTTCTACTTCATGGCAAAATCAGTCTTCGGCAGTGAAGCAGTAGCCGTATCCTGATCTGTTGGTCAGATAATTCTTGTATTGTCCGAGTTTTCCCCGGATTCTGGCAATATGTACGTCCACTGTCCTGTCCAAAACGTAAGGTGCGTCTTTCCACAGTTCGTCAATCAGTTCTTCACGGGAAAACACCCGGCCCTGATGCCGGACCAGAAGGCTCAGTATTTCGAATTCCTTTTTCGAAAAGACTATCGGCTCCCCGTCTGCATAGACCATTTTCTTGGCAAGGTCCATCATTATGCGGCCTGCCTTTATTTCCGAACGCCCGTCTGCGGCTCCTTTCGTATGGGAACGCTTCAGCACGGCCTTTACCCTTACGAGAACTTCCTGAATGGAAAAAGGCTTGGCTATATAGTCATCCCCACCTGCGGAAAATCCTGTCAGAAGATCGTTCTCTGCACTCCGCGCCGTCAGGAAAATGACAGGTACCTGGGAATGACGCTCCTTTCTGAGCACTTCGGCCATCCTGAATCCGGACATCCCGTCCATCATCACGTCCAACAGAATCAGATTGCAGTCTTCCGCAGGCCCGGCCAAGGCTTCTTCCGCCGATGCGACGGAAACAACCTCGTAACCTGCATTCTCCAGATTGAACTGCAGGATTTCCCTTATGTCTTCCTCGTCGTCAACGATGAGGATTCTTTCCTTTTGCATACGCTGAAAATTTTCACAAAGGTAAAAGTAATGAAAATCAATCGTGTTTCAAAAAAGTTAAAATTTTGTTACGAAATCCGCCGTGAAAATTTTGTAACAATTATTTAACAGGACATCGGCGGTCTATTGGATTTCCATACATACCTTTGCGGCCTAAACCTGTAAAAACATGGATTGGGTCTATTTAGGATTCGTTATCTTTCTATTCATGCTGGCCGTTTCGGACCTGTGGGTCGGAGTCAGCAACGATGCGGTAAACTTTCTTAATTCCGCCATCGGTTCCAAAGCAGCAAAATTCAGAACCATCATCATTATCGCAGCATTGGGTGTATTCTGCGGAGCTATCATGAGCAACGGTATGATGGACATCGCACGGCACGGCATTTTCCGGCCGGAACAGTTCAGTTTTCAGGAACTGATGTACATCTTCCTCGCTGTCATGGTCACGGACATCATCCTGCTTGACGTGTTCAACTCATTGGGAATGCCGACGTCCACCACGGTTTCGATGGTATTCGAACTTCTCGGTGCGACATTCGCCTTCGCCATACTGAAAATGGCAGGCGACAGCGGTCTCGGATTCTCCGACTACATGAATACGGAAAAGGCGTTGTCCGTCATAATGGCAATCTTCGTCTCGGTGGCATTGGCTTTCGTGGCCGGTGTAGTCCTCCAGTACCTGTCACGAATACTGTTCACTTTCAACTACAAGCCGGGGCTGAGCTGGAAAATAGGCATATTCGGAGGCATCGCCGTGACGAGCATCATCTATTTCATGCTTATCAAAGGCGTCAAGGACCTTACCATCATGACTCCGGAACTGAAGACATGGGTTGACGAAAACACCGGACTGCTTCTCGGCGGATGCTTGGTGTTCTTCACGATTCTCATGCAGATTCTGCACTGGTGCAAGGTCAACGTCTTCAAGGTGATAGTGCTTATCGGAACATTCTCGCTCGCCACGGCGTTCGCAGGCAACGACCTCGTGAACTTCATCGGAGTCCCTCTTGCAGGATTCTCATCCTATCAGGACTATATGGCGTCAGGAGGCGGTGACCCGACCACCCACATGATGGGTGCGCTCAACGGACCGGCAAGCACGCCGTTCATCTTCCTGTTCGCAGCAGGCGTGGTCATGGTACTCGCCCTTGCCTTCTCCAAAAAGGCGCACAACGTGACGAAGACCGAAATCAACCTCGCCCGTCAGGATGAAGGGGAAGAATTGTTCGGCTCGTCGAAAGCTGCAAGAAGCATCGTAAGGTGGAGCAATTCTACAGCCCGCTGGGTCGTTTCGATTACTCCGGAATCTGTCAGGAAATGGATAGGCAAACGGTTCGACAAGACATACATTGAAAAGGAAGACGGAGCCGCATACGACCTCGTACGTGCATCGGTCAATCTCGTGGTCGCATCCATGCTCATCGCACTCGGTACTTCCCTCAAGCTTCCTCTTTCCACGACATACGTGACTTTCATGGTGGCAATGGGTTCGTCCTTGGCAGACAAGGCATGGAGCAGGGAAAGCGCCGTATTCAGGATCACAGGAGTCCTCTCCGTCATCGGAGGCTGGTTCCTGACTGCCGGCATAGCGTTCGGCTGTACGTTCCTGATAGCCCTTCTGATGTACTTCGGAGGCTCTGTAGTGGCTGCAGTCATCGTGGTGGCCGGACTCGCTGTAATGATTCACAGCAACATCAAGTACAAGGACAAGAGTGAAGCCAAGACCGATTCCGAATTCAGAGCCGTCCTTTCCTGCCATGACGAGGACAAGATATGGACACTGTTCAGCAAATATGTGGCTTCGAACGAAACGAATTTCCTCAACGGCATAACCGACAAATACCTTGCAATCACCAATGGCCTGTTCGACGAGAACGTAAGACCTATCCGCAAGGCTTCCAACGCTTTGAGGGATGAAAAAACGAAACTGAAGAATCTGCGGCGCAAGGAGACCGTCTGCCTCAGATGTCTCGACACAGAAACGGGTATGAAGAAAAGCGCATGGTTCCACATGATTTCCAACAACAGGGAACAGCTTTACTATGCCATCCGCAGGATATGCGAGCCGGTGTACGAACATGTGGACAACCATTTCTCTCCGCTCCCTGCACATTATGTCTCGGAATTCCGTCTAAGACGCGACAGAATGGCCGGACTGATATCCGAAATGTCGGAAATCTGCTCGAAAGGGGAATTCGAGGCATTGAGGGACACCGACGAAAAGCTCAAAGCCCTTCAAAGCGAATTTTCGGATTTGAGAAAAGCCCTGATGATAGATATTCAAAGCAAGCAGCTCAATCTGACGGTGGCATATCTGTACCTCAACATCCTTCAGGAGTCGGAACAGATTACCATAGTTTTGAGACAGCTCTCCCGTGCCTCACGCAAGTTCCAGCTCGGATAGGACCTGCGTACAGGCCTTGAGATCGTTCGGACGGATGATTACTTTGGCCGTAGTTTCCGCCTGAGAGAAGGCATACATGTATTCTATGAATATGCCTCTCTCGGCGAGAGCTGCAAGAATGGCAGCCAGCGAGCCCGGAGTGTTTCCGCATTCCATACATACCACATCTGTAAGAATGACAGCGACATCCGCCTTGCGAAGCACTTCCACGGCTTTGTCCACATCCGAAACTATGAGTCTCAACAGACCGAAGTCAGTGGTTTCAGCTATACAGAAAGCGTCTAAATTGATGCCGGCATCGGCAAGGACTTTGGTTACATGATTCAGCCTTCCGCTTTTGTTCTCAAGGAATACCGATATTTGCTTTATTGTCATTTGTAAGGATTTTTCGGTTAATACAGTTTTCTTTTGTCGTGGATTCTGACGCTCTTGCCTTCCGAACGCGGTATGGAGTTCGGTTCCATGAGCTTGACATCCGCACTTATGGACAATATGCTCTTCAGCTTGTCAGCAAGGCGTTTTCTGAGCTGGAGCATCATGCCCACCTCATCGCAGAAGAAGTCCTTTCTGACTTCCACCTGAACCTGAAGTGTATCCAAATTGTTGACCCTGTCCACAACGAGCATGTAGACCGGCTCGAATTCCGGCATGTCGAGAATGACGCTTTCCACCTGTGACGGGAAGACGTTTATACCTCTGATTATCAACATGTCGTCACTTCTTCCAAGGATGCGGGTCATACGTACGTTCGTCCTGCCGCATTCGCATTCTCCGTCAATGAGCGAAGTAAGATCCTTCGTCCTGTACCGCAGCAACGGCATTCCCGTCTTGGTAAGTGTCGTGAATACCAATTCCCCCGTCTTTCCTGCGCCCAACGGCTGCAGGGTGTCCGGATCGATGATTTCCGGATAAAAATGATCTTCAGAAATATGGGAACCGTGTTTGCACTCGCATTCGTAAGAAACCCCGGGGCCCATGATTTCGCTCAGGCCGTAGATATTGTATGCCTGAAGTCCGAGCCTGCCTTCGATTTCCTTTCTCATGTTTTCCGTCCACGGCTCCGCTCCGAACGCACCGACTTTCAGGCAGATGTCGTCCCGTGTCATTCCGTATTTGTCCATTGCCTCGGCGAGATACAGGGCGTAGGAAGGGGTACAGGCGATTCCGGTAACTTTCAAATCCCTCAGCAGCCTGAGATGTTTCTCCGTATTTCCGGTGGAGGTAGGCACGGCCGAGGCTCCGATGTATTCCACTCCATAATGGACTCCAAGGCCACCGGTAAACAGTCCGTAGCCATAACCTACCGAAAAAACGTCATCTTTGGTGACTCCGTATGCCGTAAGGCATCTTGCAGCCACTTCCTTCCATATTTCAAGGTCACGTCTCGTATAGCCTACGACGGTAGGATTGCCGGTAGTGCCTGAAGATGCATGGTATCTGACTATTTCCGACTGGGCTGCCGACTGGAGGCCTGTCGGGTAGTTGTCCCTCAGATCCTGTTTGGTGGTAAACGGCAGCTTGACAATGTCTTCGACAGTCCTTATGTCATCGGGAGTCAGGTCGAGTTCCTGCATCCTGTGTCTGTAGAACGGCACGTTGTGATATACCGTTTCCACTGTTTTGTGGAGTCTTTCTCCCTGCAGGGCAGTCATTTCGTCCCTGCTCATACATTCCTTTGTAGGATTCCAGATCATATCATTTAACGTCAGTCCGACGAATTTATGTTGCTCAGGATTAAGGAATTCGTCGAACCGTCGTTAAGGATTTCTCCGAAATCCACTTTGTCTTAATCCCCAGTCGCTATTGCGACAGCCCCTTGTTAAGGGGCGCCACCCCCTCTCATCCCCCTCGCCGGGGGCTCGTCGCAGGATTTCATCCTGCTCCACTATGGTTATTCATTTTACTTATGGTCATTTTCCCCTCTCATCCGTTCAAGGGGTGGTCGGCGGCGAAGCCTTTCATTCTTTCTTCGAGGACGGGATAAAGGTCCTCCCGCATCCGGGAAGTGCAGGCCCTTATGCCTTCCTGATGGCTTCCGGTAGTGGAAAGACTGATGCAGCTGACTCCGTAATACAGCAACTCCCTGAGCAGTTCTCCGCCCGTCATGCCGCCGTAGCCGAGGGTGAAAAAGAATCCGTCACCCACCGGAAGGGTCACATCCCTGTCGTACACTATGTGGAAACCGTTGTCAGTAAATATTTTCTTCATTTTTGCTGCCCTGTCCCCGTATTCCTTGGTATCGGCGTTGAAATCGAGCCTCCCGTCGCATGATGCTTTCAGCATTGCGGCATAGGCATATTGCGTCGACGCCGTACAGCCGCTGGTAATCATGTACAGTATCGATGCTATGAACGTCTGCCCGAAAATTCCCGAATCGGCATAGCGCTCGGCAAGTGCAGGATAATATCTGTCGAACAGCCTGTCCGAAATACATGCAAGCGCCATCCGCTGACCTGCATAACTGAAAATCTTCGATGAGGACAGGAGGATTATGTAATTGTCGGTAAATCTTGCCACCGTAGGAGGATAAGGAGGTTCGTACGGAATCCCGAACCTGTGCCTGAAATCCATGCAGAAATATGCCTGGTCCTCGATTACCACCACGTCATACTTCGTGGCAAGTTCTCCTATCACTGCAAGTTCCGAATCCTCAAGGCATATCCACGCAGGATTGTTAGGATTCGAATATATTATGGCGGCGATGTCGCCTGCCGACAGGAATTTTTCCAATTCGGCCTTCAGACCCTCTCCCCTGCACCCGTAGATGTCGAAAGTTTCCCATTGAACACCTATGATCCTGAGCTGGGATTTCTGGATAGGGAACCCGGGATCGATGAAAAGGACCTTGTCCTTGCCGGGAATCCTCTGTGTGCAAGCAATGAACGATGCGAACGAACCTGCAACCCCACCGGTCGTCGGAATACAGGCCCGAGGACTTATGTCCACGTCCAAAAAGGCCTTGACGAATCTTGAAGCCTGCGTCTTGAGTTCGGGAACTCCTGCCGCTGCCGGATACTGCGATGCAATGCCGCTGTCAAGGGCGGCTTTTTCCGCTTCGATTCCGATTTTGTTTGCGGGAAGTCCGGGAGAACCCTGGTCCATCCTTATGAACGGGATACCCGTTTTCTCCTCCAACCGCGACGCTACAAGCAGCACGTCCCCTATGGTGGCGTTGCCCAAATCCGCTATGTTCAGTTCCCGGACAGTCTCCGCTACCGATTCTTCGCTGAAAACCTGATGTCTATGCTCCATTGTGCAAATTTGAAATCCAACTTCAATGTTTCACTTCACCGTATCCCCGCTGCTCCTCAGGCTGAGGTCGGCAAGGACAATTGCAGTGACAGCTTCCACTACTACGGGAGTCCGCAGTGCGAAACATACGTCATGGCGTCCCGGAATTTCTATACAGCCCATGCTTCCTGTCGAAAAATCGTATGTCTGCTGGGCTTTCCTTATGCTCGACGTCGGTTTGAAAGCCACTCTGAACACTATAGGATTCCCGTTGGTCAGACCTCCGTTCACTCCTCCTGCTCCGTTTTTACCGGTCTCTCCCGTCTCGGAAACCAAGGGGTCGTTATGTTCCGAGCCTTTCATCCTTGCGGCGGCAAAACCGTCCCCGAATTCGATTCCCCTGACTCCAGGAATCGAAAAAACGGCATGGGAAAGAAGGGATTCCGCCGAATCGAAAAACGGTTCTCCAAGACCCTGGGCCACGCATTCAGCCGAACATTCCACTATGCCTCCCCACGAATCGCCTTCTCTGACAGCCTCGTCAATCATCTCCGGCCATTTTTCCCGGTCGGTCTCTCCCCCGAGCTCCACGAGCTTGGCCGTTATCACGAATTCATCGGTTATTTTCTTGGCTACGACCCCGGCTGCTACAAGCGGAAGAGTAAGTCTGCCCGAAAAATGTCCTCCTCCACGCGGATCGTTGAAATTGTGCCATTTGACCCCGGCTACGAAATCCGCATGCCCCGGGCGGGGCATTTCCTTGAAAATCTCGTAATCCGAAGATTTGGTGTTGTGGTTTCTGAACAGGATGGCGAGAGGTGCGCCTGTGGTCTTGCCTCCGAAGATTCCGCTCAGGATTTCAGGCTTGTCGTCCTCTATCCTCGGCGTAGTCCCTTTGGCTCCGCTCTTGCGCCGTAAAATGTCTTCCGTGAAATCCTGTACGGAAAGCGTAATACCGGCGGGAACACCGTCCATTACGACACCGATGCCCTGCCCGTGGGATTCGCCGAAAATCGAGACCCTGAATTTCTGACCAAATGTATTCATAAATAATGTTTTCCTATTTCAATTCTTCAATGCTTCAATTCTCCAATTCTTCAAACAGATGCATGAATGAGGGGAAGGATTTGGCGACACAGGCGGTATCGTCGATTATTATCGGGGACGATGCACCGAGTTCCGCCACTTTCAACGCCATCACCATCCTGTGGTCATGACAGGAAGTATATTCCCCGCCACGAAGAAGATTGCCCGAAAGCAGCCTCGACGACAGGGACTGCCCGGCAATCACGAGTTCGTCACCTTCAACGTCAGCCTCCACTCCCATTTTATGCAGCATGTCCAATATTGCCTTTCCCCTGTCGCTTTCCTTGTGTGCCAGCCTTCCGACTCCGGCAATCCGGCTCTGTCCTTCGCAGAATGCAGCCAGGACC
Organism: uncultured Bacteroidales bacterium; assembly: GCA_944323245.1. GTDB lineage: Bacteria > Bacteroidota > Bacteroidia > Bacteroidales > UBA932 > Cryptobacteroides. The sequence continues at coordinate 59,314 of CALURT010000005.1, read as the reverse complement.
GACACTATCGGGAAAAGGTCGGGACAATTGGTAGCATCGACTGTAAACGCCGAAAGCGGAGCCCTCTGTACGGTAACCGGTCCTTTCGGCTCATCAAGCTGCGAAAGACTTGCACCGGCCTCCATCAGAATATCCATAATGGAAATGTCGGCCTGCAGGGAAGTCGTATCGAGGCCTTCAAGCGTCACCTTTCCGAAAACCGCACCTGCCACAAGAAAATTGGCGGCGGAGCTCCAGTCACCCTCGATATGGAAATCGGCGCTCCTGTATCTTTGGCCTCCTCTGATTTTGAATACCATTTCGGTACAATGCGCCCAGTCACCATCATGTTCCATGAAATCCCGGCCACCGAGCATCTCGGCCGAAACCTTGATCCCGAATTTCTTCAGCACGTCCAATGTGATGAACATGTAAGGTATGCTCTTCGGCTCCCTTACGATAAGGGAAGAATTCCTGTCTGCGAGAGGAAGGGACATGAGCAGGCCGGATATAAGCTGCGAGCCGTTTTTCCCGGAAATTTCAGCCCGTCCGCTCCTCATTGGCCCGGACACCGTCAAAGGTACCCTGCAATCCCCGGATTCGCTTGTGACGGAAACCCCGAATTCCGACATTATTTCAGTCACACCTGTCATCGGCCTTCCGGTCAATGTCTTCTCCCCCGTAATTGTCACCGGCGAGGATGAAAGCATGGACATCAGAGGTATCATCAGCCTCGTAAGCAACCCGGATTCCCCGACATGGAGTTCATGGAAAGAAGCTTTCAAAGGCACAGCCCCTATACCCCTGACCCTTACCCGTGAGCCGTCGATATCCACTTCCGCTCCCAGCGCCTTGGCCGCCTCAATCGCTGAGATGTTATCTCCGCAAGGGGAATAACCGTCGAGTTCTGAAATGCCTTCGGCCAATGCCGCAGCCATGACAGCCCTTTGGGCAAAACTTTTGGACGACGGGACCGTCAACACCGCTTCGACGCAATGGAATTTCCCGTAAAGTTCTTCCCGCATCGCTGCAGCGGTCCGCTGTCCCGGAGCAGCCGGATCATTCCCGTCCAATGCGGCATACGTGTACGGCGCTCCTTCCGCGAGACAGTCCATCCGGGACTGCACGCCCGCTTCTCCCATACAGAAAGCTATCAGTTTCCCCCGGCCGAACTCTCCGTACAAAGACATTACCCTTTCCGCATCCGTTTCCGACCTTGCCGTCGTCACTATCTTCACGATGTCAGCTCCGTGATAATAGCATTTTTCGACAATGGCCTTCAGCGCCTCAGTGGAGTCTGTCCCTTCGAAATCATGATATGAGCGTATGAACACCGTCCCGTTTTCACGGGCGCAGGCCCTCACCCTTTTCGACATGTATTTCGGGGCTTCGATTTCCACGTCGACATATCTTGCTCCGGCTTCTATCGCCCTGCAAAGTTTCCGCTCGCATACAGTTGCCGCAGCGGTTTCCGTCATTTCCGGATTGGCGGAAAGCACCTCTGAAACCCTGCATGTGGCGACGAGCGGGACATCCGATTCGAAAATCCCGTCAATGTCACTGTCGTCGAGGACGCACCTGTCCAACCGGATTTCCGCCATTTCCCCGTTACGGAGAATTTCCCCGATTTCCCGGGCTGTCTTATGCTGTATTACCGTACAAATCATAGTATGAATCCCTTTAGTAATTCTGCGGCGGCAGCCGCTGTCATGGTTTCGGTACGGACCTTGCCCGGACCTGCCACAAGCACAAAATGGATGGATCGGCCTTCTGATTTCTTGTCCTTTTCCATGGCGGATACGAGTTCTTCTATCCCGAACGGACAATCAGTTCTCAGCCCTGCAGCCTTGAAACCGTTTTTCAGGGTCATGGCGTATCCCGCTTCCGCATATCCAAGCCGTTCCGACAACCCGGCAGCCATTATCATCCCCATCGCCACTGCTTCCCCGTGGGTTATGTCCGCCCCTGCGGAACGGGCGTTCTTTTCTATGGCATGGGCGAACGTGTGTCCGAGATTCAGTTTGCGGCGTTCGCCTGATTCGAACTGGTCCCGCGATACGATTCCGGCCTTGACAGCGGCTGCCGCTGCTATGAGAGCAGTCAATTCTTCCATGTGTTCTTCCATGTAGGCCGTCCTGTCGTCCGAAATCCCGAGTCCCGACAGATAGGACAAAGCCCTGTCGTAAAATCCGTTGTCTTCTATAAGAAAGGTCTTTACCATCTCGGATGCTCCTGACATGAAATCCCTGTATGGCAATGATTTCAGAAAATCAGTACAAATGAACGTGCGGACGGGCTGGCGTATGACTCCGAGCATGTTCTTGTATGCGTCCATGTTCACTCCGGTCTTGCCTCCTATCGCCGCATCCACCTGCGCAAGCAAGGTAGTAGGAACGAAGGCGAATTTCACTCCCCTTCTGTAAATGGAAGCTGCAAAGCCCGCCATGTCCGTGGTAATGCCTCCGCCTATTGCAAGAATGACAGAGGCCCTGTCGGCACCCTGCTCCGTCAGTTTCCCGCAAATGTCCATTACGGTGGACATGGTCTTGTTCCGTTCGGATGCTTCAATGAAAACCGGCTCGGAAAGATGCGGTCCCATGCCTGCAAGAAGCGGTTCTGCATATCGTTTCACGTTCCTGTCGCACACGACATGGAGTCCGCTTGCCGTTGCCGCCATGGAAGTCACGGCATCCCGGATGTCCTGCAGACTGCCTCCTACGGTAATACGGCTGACGGTCTTGCCGTCGTCATAAATGAAAATATCTTTCATCGGATCGGGGTGTTCGTTCTATATCCTAACAAAGATAAGAAATCATTTCGAATATTTGCGCTTCAATTACGGTTTCAAGCATCCGACCGGGACTACGTAAATCCCGTCTTCACGTCTGTATGCAATATCACCAATCCCTGTCAGCACCATCAAAAAGGCCGGCTTTTTCATTTTCACAGTATCTATTTTATCGTTCAGGGTTTTCAGCGACGCGACACCGTCGGAAATCAGTCTGTCACCGCCTAATTTAATCTCGACCAATCCGTACATGCCGTTACGCAAGTGAATTACGGCATCGCATTCAAGACCGGAGGAATCCCTGTAATGATAAACTTTTCCCATCAGGGCTTCTGCATATGTCCTGAGATCTCTTACGCACATGGTCTCAAAAAACAACCCCATCGTATTCAAATCGGAAATCAGACTTTCAGGTCCCAACTGTAGTATTGAGGTCCCTATGGAAGGATCCGTATAATATCGTGTATCAGATGTTCTTATTGCCGTTTTCGAACGCAGGTTCGGATTCCACGCATTCATTTCCTCTATGACGAACAATTTCTGAAGCGCACCGACATAAGATGCCACCGTATCAGTGTCCAAGGACGCCGTATCATTTGCTTTCATGTCGGCGCAAATGGTCTCGTATGATGACTGGGAACCCTGAAGCCTCGCATAAGAACGCATCAGACGCTGGACTCTTGCCGGATTCCTGTTGATATTGTCCACTTTTGAAATATCCCTGTTGGTAATTGCATCGCAATAGTCAAATGCCTGGTCCAAAGCTATTTCCCGTTCTTTATCAAGGGCCCCGGGCCAGCCCCCTCTGCATATCAGGTAAGCGATGTCATTCAAATCCAAACTATTCTGCGCAAGTATTTTCTCCGGGCCTTCAAACAGCATGGCAAGACTTACCTGACCGTTGGAATCCCCGGACTCATACAGCGACATGGGACGCATCCTCAACCATGAAAATCGCCCCGTACCGGAATGTATTATGTTTTTATTATCTACCGGCACCGATGAACCTGTCAGAATAAAGCGCCCTGCCCCTGATCCGTGATCGACATCGTATCTTATTGCGTCCCAAAGTTTGGGAGCCAACTGCCATTCATCTATCAGACGGGGACTTGTCCCTGTCAAAAGAAGCGCCGGGTCCAAATCCGCTTTTATAAGGTTCTGTTCCCTATGTTGCGGATCATCCATATATATTACGCTTTTCGCCTGTTGTTCTGCGGTGGTCGTTTTTCCGCACCATTTAGGACCTTCAATCAGAACGGCCCCTTTGCCGGAAAGTTTTCTTGCCAAAAGTGCATCGGCAATCCTGTGTCTGTATTTCCACATTGCTGAAAATATTTATAATCAATGCAAAAATACGGATTTTTCCTGTTTTTCGGTCATTTGTCGGATTATTTTTCGGCTATTTGTCGAAAAAATTTTCGGTCATTTCGAATATTTGCGGGGAAAACGGAAGAGGATTGACAGAATCGCAAAGACACCCATTATATAAGGATAGTACATGTAGGGCAGGAGCGATGCAGCGGATATTCCGGCAAGGCCCGATGCCATAAGGATTTGCGCTCCGTACGGAATAATGCCCTGCACCACGCATGAAAAGGTGTCCAGAATGCTGGCCGACTTTCTCGGATCCACTCCGTATTTCCGTGAAATGTCCCGGGCAATGCTTCCCGTAGTAATGATGGCTATCGTATTGTTCGCAGTACAGAGATTCGCAAGGGCCACGATGGCTGCAATACTGAATTCCGCTCCCCGTTTCCCGGAAATCCGCTTCGTCAGTCCGGAAATGATGAAATCAAGCCCGCCGTTATGCTTGATGACCTCAAGCATTCCCCCTGCAAGCAGGGTAACGGTAATCAATTCTCCCATTCCGGCAATCCCCTTCCCTGCGGAAGCCAACCAGCCGACCCAGTCAAAATCGCCGTATCCGAAACCGATCACGGCATTCACCGCAATACCGATGGCAAGCACGGACATCACATTCATTCCGGCTATGGCAAGCCCTATCACAAGTATGTAAGGCAGAAGTTTCACTACATTGATTTCCCCGACTTCGGGAACTACCGACACCGAAAGACCGAAAACCACATACAATACGGCTACAATGACGGCCGCAGGCGCCACGATACGCACATTGACCTTGAATTTGTCCGACATGGAACAATCCTGGGTCCTTGTAGCGGCTATCGTGGTATCGGATATGAACGAAAGATTGTCTCCGAAAAATGCGCCGCCTGCCACTATCGCCGTCACGAAAGCCATGTTCATACCGGCCTCCGCAGCTATTCCGGAAGCCACAGGCACAAGGGCGACTATCGTCCCGACGCTTGTGCCGATAGACATTGAAATGAAGCACGAAGCAAGGAACAGACCGGCATACAGAAGGTTTCCGGGCAATATCCGCAAGGTAAAATTGACCGTGGACTCAATCGCTCCCATATCCTGTGCAGTTCCGGCAAAGGCCCCCGCCAACACGAAAATCCATATCATCAGCATGATGTTTCCGTGTCCGGCTCCGGCAGAAAATATTTTCACCCTCTCTTCCACCGGACCGGCCTTGGTTACGGCAAGCGCATAAACGGATGCTATCAGAAAGGCCGAAGCCACGGGCACCTTATAGAAATCCGCCGCCACCACCGACGACAGCAGATAGACCGCAAGGAACACGATCAGCGGACTCAGGGCTATCCAACCTTTGATTTTATTGTTTTTCAATTCATTCATATTCTGACAGCGTTTGCAAAAATACTTCATTTTATTTAATTTTGTAACTTGTAGTGTGCATCAATAATCAATAACAATCATGAAAATGCATCATTCAAGATTTCCCGCCCTGCTCGCCATGACGGTAGTGCTTTGCCGATGCGAGACCGCTCCCGTCGAGCCAGACGGAGGAGACGGAAACACCGCGGCATCCGATATCGAACTCTCGGTATCTTCCGAAAACATAACATATAATCCCGACGAACCCGAGGACAATACGTTCACTGTCTTTTCAAACGTTACATGGACAGCCGGGTCAGACACCGAAGGCCTCGTTTTCGAGCCTGAAAAGGGTCAGGCCGGAGAAACGGTTGTGACAGTGACGGATATGACTCCCGGCGGGACCGGGAAGATAACGGTCACCACAAACAAAAGATTCTCTTCCGATACGCAGAAATCGGTGACTGTCAACGTGACAAGCAGTGAAGAGGAAATTGTGCCTCCGCCTGCCGAAGTCATCATATACAAGGACAATCTGGATGCCGCCACATACAGCAGCAGTGCCGTCTACATAGATCAATGGGACGGATACATCAATGCCGAAGGCGAAGGGGCGGCCGATGTCTACTATACCGGACAGACGGTCAGCATACGCAACAACTTCACATCCACCGGATATCCTGACGCTTCCGGAAAGAACGCGTTCAATTTCGGAAACAACGCAGATGCCCACCTTGTCGTCCACGACATAGCATTGAAGCCGGGCCAGGAATGCTTAGAATTGACATTCGGCGTGGTTCCGCCTCAGAACAGCACTTTCACTCCGGGTAGCACCATGAACCTTTACGTGGATTTCGACGGAAAGTCGGGCCGCACCAACGAACTCGATTTCGAGGTGCAGAAATACGGCACATGGTATCTCGCCACCACCTCTTTCAGAATAGAAGGCGGTACGCCGTCAACCGTGAATTTCATCATGAAAGCGAATGCCAGCGGTGTACGCGTGGATGATCTGAAGCTTACAGTGGCGGAAACCGCTTCACAGACCGTGGAATACGGAGGCTCGTCCGCAGAAGGCAGGCCTTGGGCCGAACTCCCGGCTTCCCTGTCTGCCAATCCGGACTATAAATTCATTTACCACAGCACCACCACCGTATCCTCGCATCAGGAGGTGAGGAATTACTCGGCATGCTACGATACCCGCAGGCACAATCCGGTGTGGGTGGCCTATCCTTGCCATCCGATTTACAGGGAAGGCCGCGGAAGGACGACTCCGGACCCGTGGCAACCCGACCCTGAAATGTCACTTTTGGAACAATCCATAATTTTCGGACAGGACTACGGCAACTGGCCTTACGTGGAAGACCTGTACCAATACTGGATGCAGATGCCTGACGGCCGCAACTTCACACGCGGACACCTTCTGCGCTCGGACGACAGACGAGGAGCCGGAGAAAAAATCAACATACAGACCTTCTACCCTACCAACATAGCTCCGGAGGAACTGCTTTATCCGGATGTCCATTCTGAACTGGAAAGCCTTCTGACAGGCTCGTGGACATGCAGCGATACCGTCTATGTAGTATCGGGATGCTATTACGGAGACGACAACTGGACAACATGGGACGCCTGCTCTTGGGACATTAAGTCCGATCTTTCGAAAGAATGCGTCGTCCCTACCCATATATTCAAGATATACCTCAGGACCAAGTCCGGAAATACCGGCAGATCCGTCTATGACTGCAGTGCGGATGAACTTATGGCCATAGGATTCTGGCTGCCGCAGGATGTAACCGGAGAAGGAGAGCGGTCCGGAGGTAACGTTGCGGACTTCGCATACAGCGTCGACGAGATCGAGAGACTCACCGGCAACGAATTCGAGTTCTTCCCTGGAGTCCCGGACGAAGTCACCGCTACCTATGACCTGAATGACTGGGGCCTGTAACCTGTCGGCCTGTAACCTGAAGTGGTAGGGCCTATAGCCTTACTACTTCAGCTTTTACGCCTTTATACTGCGGCATTGTCATTCCTACGTTGGCATTGATGTACGTAGGGTCGCAGACAACATATTTGCGGCCTCCCACCGTAAGGTAATCGCCGCTGACATCCGAATTGAAGCATACTGCCGTCGCAAGATGCCCCGGATAATAAAGCAGCACTACATCCAGGCCGACCAATTCACGGACAAGCACGGAAAAAAGGATGGACCTGTCCTCGCAGTCGCAATACGGATAATAAAGACTCTCGTCAGGGAAAAGCGGACGCTCATAACCGAACTGCTCGTCATCGGTCATGTACTCGAGTGACGTCTGGACGAAATTCAACAGTATTTCCACGGCTTCATAGTCAGACTTGCCTGCAATGGCCTTTCTGAGGGACGGATAAAGCGTCGACCTGGCTTCTTCACTCAAGGAAGCGTTGGCATAAAGATTCCAGTTGGAATTGACCGGATAGTCATTGTAAAACTCTATCAGATTGGAGTTGGTGCGGACGCTCGCATTGGCTGACGGATACATCTCAGATGCCAAAGTCCTGTAATCCGTCGGAACATCCCTTATGACAGGACGGGAGGCTTCCAACGACATGGAATATTCATTTTCGAAAGGCGCATCATACACGTAATAGCTGTCGCAGGAGCCGTCCTTGTCGATGACATAGAACTTGTCGTTCCCGAGCTGGATATAGACGAAATCGTATGCAATCTCATCAAATGCTACAAGAAGTTTAAGTTCGGTACCGTATTCCGGCCGTGCCAATCTCGTCTTGTAACCCGACTGCGTCAGGATGTAATGCTGCAGGAATACCTTTGCGTTGTCATCCATGAGGTAGGTATCTGTCACCTTTTCGACATATTTCATATAGGCCCAGTCACACAGGTTCATATCCCGTCTTGCCGTCAGACATCCTGAAAGCATGCCGTTGAACCTGCCGTCGGAAACTTCCATCCATGCGGCGGAAAGTACCGGCTCGGATATGTCCTGAAGGCTGAACCTGAATTCGGAAGCAGCCGGAACACTGCATGTCGAACCGTAATAGTCGAAGTAAATGGCTTCGTCCGTTTCCGGACTCACGGGAACATCCTCCGGTCTTACAGGTTCGGGCTCGGGAGCAGGCGGCTGAGGGACATCGGGCCCGTCATCAGGAACTATCATCGGATCAGGAGCCGTCAAAGATCCCGAACCAAGGTCGATTTCCTCGAACGGAATCTCATAGTCCGGAATATCCAAGTCCATTTCATCTCCCTCGGGAATATAGACCGGAGGTATGACAGGTTTCGGTTCTATCGGTCTTTCCATCGGAGGAAGCGGATCGTATTTGCTCCACGCCTTGGCCATGAACTCGGCATATCTTTCGTTGGCCTTGGCTCTGAAACGTTCGAACCTGTAATATGCCTTGGCCTTGAACCGGTCGTATTTTCCAAACTTCCTGTCTTCGAATTTCTCGAATTTCTTCTCCGCCTTTTCTTTCAGACGGTCATAGCTTTTCTTGTTCTGACCGTAAAGGATGACGGAAAAAAGCAGCAAAACGCATATTGCAATACGTGATTTCATAATTCCGATATTTTTAAGACCGTTCGATACAATATTACATGGCGGCTACTGCGCCGGCAAGACCGGCAAGAGCCACCAAGGAAATGCCGAGACCGACACCTATGGTAGGCACGACCTCATCTCCGAAAAACATGCATCCGAGATTGAAGTTCCACAGTCCGAGACCGGAATGGCTCCTCCAGCTGAAACGGAAGCCGGTATCGCCGAGGAAGGACGTGCCGTAATATGAACTTGCATTGAGCCCTATTCCTCCGTAGAGCTGCAGGTCGAGGAACGAGGAATCGCCTGTAAGTCTGAAAACCGGGCCTACTGCAAGCGAACCGATGTCGTCCAATTCATACATCACCGTGGTATAGTATCCTATCCTCGTCTTGACATGGGCGAAAGTAAGCCCGAAATGATAAGTGTCACGCATCGTTCCGAAGCCGAAGACGCAGTCGAGGAATGTACGGGAAAAGTCATACTGCTCCTCATAAAGTCCGTCTGACCTGAAGATCCCTCCCGGGAAAAGGCTCACGCCGAATGTCGGGATTATCTTATGATTGAAATACTTGGCTCCGGCTGAAAAACTGTACCAGCAGAAATAGTCGAGGTTCGGATGTTCGAAAGCGAAACGGAAACCGGCATCGTATGCCATGGAGAATTTCCCTCCTCTCCCTGTCTCGGAAGAGAATCCGTCAAACGGTACATAACCGCCTCCGATACCGGCATAGAACTGCAGGTCAAGATCGGAATAGCTCGGAGTAATCCTGAAAGCAGGACCGACTGTACCCAATATCTCTCCCGAATTGACTCCGTACATTGCGGACGCCCGGAATCCCAATCCCGTACTTACGTAACTGTATTCCAATCCGGCATAATGGGTCACGCCTTCGTCGTCGTCGTCCGGAATGCCCAAGCCGTACTGGAGCTCACCGAAATTGGTACACCATTTCTGAGGTCCGAGCAGCCACGACTGCGACCAGTCCTTTTTCATCTCGAAATTCAGATATTCGGTCTCGTTGGCATTCAAGACTACCGTCTCAGGACTGTTCAGAGCCCTGAACTTGCTTTTGGTGACTGATATTTTCCTCTCCCCGGCATTGACCTGACCGGAATACGGAGCCCTGCCGACGTATGAATCGTCGACATAGACGCTGACTCCGGGCATGTTTGCCCTGACATTGATATTGGCTTTCTGCGGCGTTGGGGACGGTATCGTCACCTTCACCCTCGAAGGGCCCTTTACGGTGTACGTAAGACGTCCGTCGTTATGATAAGACTTCGTGGAGGTAAAGGTATGCACTCCTTCGGACAACTGCCCTGTCCATATGCCTTTGCCGTATGTTTTCCTCTCCCCGTCCACGTATATGTCCGCATCGGAATCAGTCGTGACGGTAACCGGGACATACACCCGGCTTTCCGACAAGGTCACCGTGACTTCCTTTTCTTCATTGTGGGCCAAGGTCACAATCCTTTCATCGGAGACGTAGCCGTCATGGGTCACCATCAGCTTATGCTCGCCCATAAGCACCTGCGTGAGAAGAGGGGCATCTCCGGCAAACTTGCCGTCGATGTACACTTTGGACATCAGAGGGTCGGTAACGACACTCAGAGATGCATATAAAGGCACAGGTGCGCCTACCGATTCGGACATCACCTGTCCGTCCTCTACCGAAAACGATTTGCTCTGGGACTGATGGTTGGCCTTTCTCGCCTCCAACACATGCGTCATGTTGCTTGACAGCCGTCCTGTCCACGAACCGAGTCCCTTGTAGTCCTGGTCCACCCATATTTCGGCCGAAGGATCTTCGGACTTGCAGGTCACCGTACCATACTGCGGAGACAAGTCTATGGTCACGGACCTGCGGGAACCGTCTCCGCTCAGGGTTATCGTGCCATCATACTGGTGGTAGTCCTTGTGCATCAGCCTTATCCTGCGCTCACCCTTTTTCAGCTTCTCGTTGAGGGTAAGAGGTGTGTTTCCCTTGAATTCATCGTCTATGAACACGCTTGCGCCGTTTTCAGGAGTCGAAGTTACGGTGACGGTATTGTATGCCGGGGCAAGATTCACTACGACCGGCCGGTTGCTCACACTTACAGTGACCGTTCCTTCCTTGGGCTCGTACAGACTGTGCTCGATACGGTAATAGTAGGTGCCGTAATCGAGTTTGCGGACGAAATTCCCTTCCACAAGCATTTCGCTCGTGATTTCATAGTTTTTGGTCTCTCCGAGGCGGATGACTGCATCCGGCGGAGTAACCTGCATTTTCAGGAAATTGGAATTAACCTTGGCCGTAGTGACGGTCGTGAATACTGCATCCGAGGCAATCGTAAGCCGGTACACTGTTCCGGCTTTCAAGTTGACCGGAACAGCCGGCATCCTCGAATAGCCGAGGCAGGAGAAATGGAGATTCTTGACCTGCGCCGGGACGTAAAACCATATCTCGCCGTCTTCCTTTTCCTCCCTTTTGATTACGGACAGCCCTCCCACGCTCAGGGAAAGCGGGTTCTTCAAGGGGTTCGTAACAGTCACCTTTATAAGTGCGCACAGATTGTCGTTCTGGTCGAGAACCGGATAATAAGTCTTGGCATCGAGGTCAGTCGCATGCGATGTGACCTCACCTTTAAGGCTCATCGTGAGATTCTGCGCCAATGACGGCATCTGAAGAATCAAAAGAAAGAACAATAGAATGGCACTGCGTCTCATCGGTCAGAAATTATAAGGTCCGAAAATTCCGAATTCAGGGTCCGGTTTTGGCTGCCATGTCCTCACATGGATGACAGGACGCTTGTAATCGCTCGCATCGACCAACAGGAAAAGATAGCCGGTATCGCCGTAATTCGACGAATAATAGTCCTGTTTGATCTGAATGCTGTAAATCGAGTCCCCTTTTCCCATTTTCAGAATTTCCATATTGGAAAATCTTATGTTTATATACTCCTTGCTTCCGAAACTGTATCGCAAGTTATTGATATATTCGGCTTTAGTCTGTCTGTTGTATTCCACGTACTCGGCACTTCCCTGAATCCTGTTCTCCACGTTGGCCCGCCTGACAACCCTTCCGGTGATGATAAGTGCGTCATCGGAAAAGATACTCTCAAGATAATCAAGACGTTTCAATGCAAAAGCCGTCTTGTAGTTCTCAAGGAAGTCTATAAGGACCATCTTCGCACTGTCCTCCCACTTGGACTTGCTCAAGATGTCGTTCAGGGTAACGTCTTCAAGGGCGAAACTTATGTTGGATATCTTCCTGTCGGGGTTGAAAGTGAAAACCACGTCTTCGACGAACCTGACCTGGTTGTTCCGGAAAGAGAAACTCATCGGGATGCTGCGGCAGAAGACCTCGCCGTTGAAAGTAAGGCATTCCGGAGCCTTGTCTTCGAGAATCCTTGCGTTTCCGTAATGTATCAGTCTCGTGAAAATGTCATAGCCTTCGTCGGTAAAATACTGTGACGCACCGTCATAGTTTCCCGAGGCAATGTCGTCCACTATGCTTTCCACCGTTTCCTGATAGTATTTCTCATCGGAGGTCTCTGCAAAGGACAGCGAAGACACGGAAGAAGTATTGCCGAAAGATTCTGTCGGCCTTGCTACGGACTGCTCCACTTTCACTTTGTTTGCCGAAGCAGTGCCGTTAGCGGGCAATTGCCTGTCCGGTCTTCCCTGACGGGCTTTCAGGAAAATATTGTTGTGATAGGCGGACGTATAGTTTATGGGATCGACAGCGGCTATTATCGGCTCAATTTCCTTGTCAATATGTGCTTCATAATCATACGAATACTCAATCTTGACATTGATGGACGGAACGGAAGAATTGGCCCTGAGCTCGAAGAATCCCATACCGTCTTTCGCCGAGCAGACATAACTCCAGTCGAAACCGTCCCAATATGTATAGTCAAGGTTCGAAACCGGCCGTCCGCCGTAGGTAAAACTCAGTTTCCCGTACATCCCGGCCTTGTCGCTGAATCCGTCGAACGCGATTTCGATACCTTCCAATATGGAATTTATCTTCATCGGAAGCCATACGGAAAGCTGCTGGTCCGCTCCTTCTGAATCATTGTAATAAGCCTCGTTCGGATAACGCAGGGTCGTCGTAAGAATCTGGGCCCAGTAATAATACCTCAACGCGTCGCCGAGCTTCAGTTCCGCTTCCGCACGTTCTGCTATCCTGGCCATCTCACGGACCTTGTCCTCACGGGCGGCAAACACCCTCTCGATTTCGGATTTCGGAATGAACCTCAATATCCTGTATTCCTTGGGGCCGTTCTTGACCACGATTCTCTGGCACATGGTCAGGGTGGCCTGCGAATAGGTGTCAACCACAGATTCGAAAGTGGTCGTGGCAGTATAGTCCTTGTTTTCCTTCTGCCGTGTCTGGGCTACGGAAAGGTTCGAGCGCACTTCGACAGCTATCTGATCGGAAATCTGGGCAAGGGCTGCATTGTCGGCCTCCCTGAAAGATGCCCCTGTCCCTTCGGCATAGATATAAAAACCACGACTGCCCACCACTTGTTCATAAGTCTGGGCAATCGCAGCTGTTCCGGCAAAAAGAGAAAGGAACGATAAAATGACTGTTTTAGTCAATGACATAATCCCTATTCCCTGCCTCTCATCTTTCTGTATCTTTCAAAAGCTTCTTCCATGGACTCCTCGAACTCGGCCTTTTCCTGTTCGATCATTTCCTTGTCCTGCTCTGAAATCAGGTGCATGAGCTTGGCGTTGTTGGCAACGTTTTCCATAATCATTTCCACATCGATTTCAACGCAGACCCAAGCTGTCCTTGTGCCGTCTTTCTGCAGATATGTATCGCTCTTGACAATCTTGCTGCCCTGAACGAGTTCTTCGGAAGCAGCCCTTACTTCATCTCCGGCTTCTCCGCCGCCCTCGGCAATCTGGCGCATCTGCTCTCCGTCAGTAACGTTCTGCATGTGCTTGCCGCGATAAATCTCGATGGCATTGTTGACTATGGTTCCGATCTGGGAAGCAAGTTCGCCGCGGGCCAATGCTGCAGCGCCGCGGATGGCAACGGTAGGATCGAAATCGTTGTAGGAAGCGAATGCCCTCTGAACATTATCAGGAGCGTCCAATGCATACAATTCTGCTGGGGATTTGTCATCCTGAACGCCTAATGAGGATGACGCCGCCTTCTTTGAAGAGCCGCACGAAGCTATGACAATGACTGACATTGCCATGGCAAAAATTGTCAAAAGTTTCTTCATAACAAACGAATTTTCTGATTTCTACAAATGTAGGAATTTTTTCCGACAATCCGCAAGGTTCTTTCCTGATATTTTGCTTTTTATTGTTTTTCTGTCACCTTGAGCGCAGCCGAGGGATCTGTCGCAGAAATTGCAGATTCCTCCACTCGCCATGCTCGGTCGGAATGACACAAACACTCGGTCGGAATGACAGGATCACAGCCTGTTCATGTACAGCTGTGCGAGGAGCTTGTGGTATCTGTTCCTCAGCGTAATGCAGGTCTCGAGGTTTCCGTAAATGGCAGCAGCCTCCACGAAATAGTCTATCACCGAAATCTGACCGTTCTCCACGGCTTCGCCCAAAAGGTCCAATGTTTCCCTCATCAGCGGCTCGTCATACGCATCCAATGCGGTTTTCGTCTTCATTATATCCTCCGCTATCGAAACAGCTTCGGCCTTGGCCGTGTTTCTCACGGAATTGAGCATGCTGCCTGCCGATACTGCGTTGGCCTTGGCCACCCCTACTTTCCTGTGGTTGGAGAAAATAGGAATCGAAACACCCACTATGAAACCGTTTTCAGCTTCCCTGATGGCGGTATTCCGCCTGTATCCTATTTCCAATTTCGGTATCCAGCCCTGCCTGTCTATCGAAATCTGCTTCCGTGCGGCATCTGCAGCGTTTTCAGCGGCCATTACCGCTGCATTTTCCGACAGATATTCATCTACTGCCGCCTGCATGTCGGGAACATCTTCCGCCACAGGGTATGAATCCGCCTCGAATATCAGTCCGGCATCCCCGTTCATCGCAGACAGGGAATTGACAGCGGCGGAAAGTGATGCGGCATTGCCCGCCACGGTAGCGGCCACATTCATCAGTTCCATCTTTATCTTGTTAAGTTCCAAGGCCGTGGCGTCTCCTACCCCGAATCTTTCATCGAAAAGTTCGAGCAACCGTCCGGCGATTTCCTCCTGCGTATCGAGAAGGGCGTCAAGTTGTCTGTACATTATGATGTCATAGCACAGCATCTTGGCTTCCAACAATATCCTGCGGCGTTCTGCAGTCAGGGAATTGTCCAATGAAGTCCGGGACAGCTCATTCCGTTTGTGCCTTGCGGCATACAGGGTAGGGAAATCGAAGCCTTGCGACACCACCAATTCGGAGCCGGACTGGCCCGTAAGATTAGGGCTGTAAAAAGAACTGTATTCTATCGTCGGATCCTCGAGCATGTTTTCCGTTTTCAACTGGAGCATGGAAGCCTCGGCGGACTGCGTAAGGGACTGCAGTTCGGGATTGTTCAGGGAAACCGAGCGGAGGACTTCATCCATGCTCGACGTCCTCAACGGGCCGGCAGCCTGGTCCTGAGCACAGGCGTAGGAAACTGCGCAGAATACGGATATTGTTGCAATCAGATATTTTTTCATTTTCATTCGATTTCTAAATTGCCACCTGCAGGTGTCGTTTCCTTTCGGTGAAGCCAGTAATACATTATCGGGACGATGAATCCGTTAAGGAAGGTGGAGGTAAGCAGTCCGCCGAGAATGACTTTGGCCATCGGACTCTGGATTTCGTTGCCCGGAAGATCTCCGTTGACAGCCAACGGAATCAGTGCAAGTGCCGAGGACAAGGCCGTCATCAGGATTGGGTTGAGCCTGTCCAACGAGCCTTTGATGATGCTGTCGTAAAGACCCATGCCCTGCTCACGCAACAGATTGTAATGGCTTATGAGCAGCATTCCGTTCCTCGTGGCGATTCCGAACAGGGAAATGAATCCGATAATGGCCGGGATGCTCAGTTCACCTGTCGTCAGAAGCAGTGCGAAAACGCCTCCGATAAGGGCCAACGGCAGGTTAAGCAGAATTACCCCGCTCTGCGCCGCACTCTTGAACTGCATGTAAAGCAGGAGGAAAATGACGATGATGCTCATTATGGATGTCAACAGCAAAGTCCGGCTTGCCGCCTGTTCGCTTTCGAACTGTCCGCCGTATTCTATGTGATAACCCTCCGGCAATACGATGTTTTCATCCACGATGGCCTGTATGTCGTTCACAACCCCTCTCAGATCACGGCCTTCCGTGTTGGCGGAAATCACGATTTTGCGTTTGACGTTTTCCCTGTTTATGGTATTCGGACCGGTAGAGGAAACAACGTCGGCGACGTAGTACAGAGGCAGTTTGTTCCCTTCCGAGTCGTCTATCATCAGATTCCTGATGCTTTCAATCGAGCCTCTGTCGGTCTCGGCTGCACGCACAACGAGATTGAAGGCCTTGCCCTGCTCGTACACCTGCGAAACGGTCTGCCCGGCCATGTGGACGGTTACGAATTCATTGAACGCAGGCATCGATATGCCGTATTTCGCAAGCATTTCACGCTTCGGGATTATCTTGATTTCAGGACGTTCGATCTGCTGCTCCACATTGAGGTCGGCAATACCGTCCACATCTGCAATCAGAGACTTTATCCTGTTGCCGATCATGAACATGCGGTTCAGGTCATCTCCGAACAACTTGATGGCTATACTTGCCTGGGTACCGCTCAGCATTGCATCTATGCGGTGGCTTATCGGCTGGCCTATCTCAATGTTTGCCCCGGAAATTGCCGAAAGCTTATGTCTCACGTCTTCAAGAAGTTCCGCATGCGTCCTGTCTTTCAGTTCGAACGGGGCTTCTATTTCGGATACATTCACGCCGAGTGCGTGTTCATCGAGTTCCGCACGACCTGTTTTCCTTGCAACTGTCTGTATTTCAGGTATCGACAGCAGGATTTCCTCCGCCCTGCGGCCTATTTTGTCGGATTCTTCAAGGGAAATTCCCGGGAGGGAACTTATATTGATGGTAAACGAACCTTCATTGAATGCCGGAAGGAAGCTGTGCCCCAATGTAAAGAAGAGGCCCAATGCTACTGCAAACAATGCCACCGTAGCTCCTACGACGCTTTTCTTGTGCCTCATGACCCATTCCAAGGCAACCTTGTAATATTTCTTGAGCCATACGGCAAGGAAGGCCTCTTTCGGTACGCCTCCGTCTTTCGTCCTGTAATCCAGCATGTAGCTGCACAATACCGGAGTAAGGGTCAGGGCTACGACCGTCGAGGCGAAAAGTGCGGTAATGAATGCCACGCCGAGCGGTACAAGCATCCTCCCCTCCATTCCGGAAAGGAAAAAGAGCGGTACAAAGCTCACTATTATTATAAGGGTGGAATTCAATATCGGCATACGGACTTCCCTCGATGCCTCGAACACTACTTTCAACACCGGCAGACGCTTCTCGGGAGGCAGCTGCCTGTTTGCCCGCAGGTGTTTCCAGACATTTTCCACATCCACTATCGCGTCATCCACCAAGGAGCCTATTGCGATGGCGAGTCCGCCGAGACTCATCGTATTGATGGTCATTCCGAACCAGTTCAGCACCAAAATCGAAATCAGCATCGAAAGCGGGAGCGTCACCAAGGAAATGATTGTCGTCCTCACGTTGGCGAGGAAGAGGAAAAGGACGATGACAACGAAGATTGCCCCTTCGTAAAGTGATGACTTGACGTTATTTATGGAACTTTCTATGAATCTCGACTGCCTGAACACGTCTGTGGAGACATGTACGTCCTCCGGCAGGTTCTTCCTGAGGTCGTCCAATGCAGCCTCTATTTTTTCCGTCAACTCTATAGTCCCGGTGTCAGGCTGTTTCGTCACGGTAACAAGTACTGCCGGCTTGCCTTTCTCGGAAGCCGTTCCCAATTTGGGCTGCTGCGCTCCGATCCTGACATCCGCCACGTCTCCCAAGGTAACAGGAGCCCCTCCGGAAACCTTTATCACCGCATCGGCTATCTTTTCCACATCCGTAGTGGAGACGACTCCTCGGACTATGTACTCGTTGCCGTACTCGTAAACGACACCGCCGTTCGTATTCCTGTTCATTTCGGTGGTAACGGCCATGATTTCGGCAAGGGAGACCCCGTAATATTTCATCCTGTCAGGATGGATGAGTATCTGGTATTCCTTGATATCCCCTCCGAGGACGGCCACCTGAGCGACTCCTCCCGTCGAGAGAAGGCGCGGCCTGATGGTCCAGTCGGCTATGGTCCTGAGATCAAGCATTGATGTCGTATCCGCCGTAAGTCCCACGATAAGGAGCTCCCCGAGAATGGAGGACTGCGGTCCGAGCGTAGGATTGCCCACATTTTCAGGAAGTTCCTCTCCTACTACAGAGAGTTTTTCCGACACTATCTGCCTTGCTAAATAAATGTCAGTGCCCCAGTCGAATTCGACCCATACCACGGAAAATCCGGTGGTGGACGATGAACGCACACGTCTGACTCCCGTAGCCCCGTTCACGGCTGTTTCTATAGGGAAGGTGACGAGTTGTTCCACTTCTTCAGCCGCCATTCCTCCGGCTTCCGTCATTACGACGACAGTCGGGGCATTCAGGTCAGGGAAGACATCCACTTCCGTCCTGTTCATCGTGTAGACACCGCCAACCATGAGGAGGATGGCGGCCACGAGGATGAGCAGCCTGTTGTCCAACGAAAATCTGATTATCCTGTCAAGCATAGCTATCAATGATTATGGGTATGGGCCGGAATGGCATTGCTCGCTGATGCGAGTTTCACGTTATAGGCGCCATGGGTCACGACATTGTCACCTTCGTGCAGGCCAGAAATTATTTCAACCCTGATACCGTCGGATGCGCCTACGGCTACCTCCTGCTTCCTGTAGCATTCCTCGTCCAATTTCAGATAGACGAAATAGAGGCCCTGTTCCTCGGTAAGTGCAGACACCGGTACCGTAATCACGCCTGTCCTTTCCTCGCACAGAAGCCAGATTTCGGCAAAGGAACCGGAAACAATGTCTCCCGTATTCCTGACACTGAACGATACAGGCATGTAATATTCCCCTTCATTCCGGCTTTTTCCTATCGAAACCAGCCTGTCGGTCGAATATGTCCTGTCGGAATACGAAGTCCTGAAATTCGCCGCCGCAATGGAATTCCTTTTGGCAAAGTCTTTCTGCGACAGGTCCGCCTCCAATATCAGATCGGCATTGCGGGTAACTGTGGCGAGAGGCGTGCCCATGGCCACATAGTCACCGTTGCTGACGGACAGGCTTTTCACATATCCGTCGAAAGGAGCGGTGACAGCAGCGCCTTTTCCGTTCTCGCTCGGCTTCAACGCTTCGTATGTCAGTCTTGCATTTTCATAATTTTCCCTGATTACAGCGAACTCTTTCTGCGACACGATTCTGCTACCTGTAAGTTTGGAAGCCCTTTCGTATTCTTCCTTTGCGGTTTCGTATGCTATCCGGGCCTTTTCGATGCGGTTTCCGTCCTGCAGGGTGCCTGAACCTATCACGAACATTTCCATATCTTCGGAAACGGCCGCTCCCTCGGTAAAATTCCGTGAGAAAGACACGATTCCGTCCATCGGTGCGATGACTGTCGATTCATCGCCTGCGGCGGGCAGGATTTCCCCGCTCGTATGGATTATTTCCCTGAATTTGCCTTTGGATACAAGTTCGGCCACGATTCCTGCGGCTTCGGCCTTGTCGGCATGAATCACTATTTCATCAGTATGTCCGTGTGCGGATTCTTCGTGTGCATCTTCATGATGCGTTTCCCGCTGACCGCAGGAAAAAAGCAGGGACATCACCGATATTCCTGCCATAAAACGTAGTATGTTCATAGTTTGCTGCACATTTCAGTGCGGCAAAAATAAAAACAAATACTTGCAATCGGGTTGCAATTATCGTAACGTCAAGCGGGATTGTGCATGTTGAAACGGGTCTCGGCGAGTTTTTCGTATTTTGTTCCCGGGCGGCCGTAATTGGCGTACGGATGGATTGAAATGCCTCCGCGGGGACTGAAGAGTCCGGTAACCTCGATGTATTTCGGATCCATCAGAGCTATGAGGTCCTTCATGATGACATTGACGCAGTCTTCGTGGAAATCCCCGTGATTGCGGAAACTGAAAAGATACAGTTTCAGACTCTTGCTTTCCACCATTTTCACGTCCGGAATATAGCTTATGACGATTTCGGCGAAATCAGGCTGCCCGGTAATGGGACATAATGCGGTAAATTCCGGACAATTGAACTTTACCCAGTAATCGTTGTCAGGATGCCTGTTTTCAAATGTTTCCAAAACTTCCGGAGCATAGTCGTCACGGTAAACCGTCTTTTGCCCGAGAGACTTGAGATTATCCTTTTTTCTGTCCATGATATGCTTCCTTGTCCGATAAATATTTCTTCAATCCTTCGTTCCTCAGATGACAGGCCGGACAATGTCCGCAACCGTCGCCGGGAATGCCGTTGTAACATGTAACCGTTTCCTTTCTGACAATGTCGAAAACCCCAAGGCTGTCTGCAAGTGCCCAGACCTGCGCCTTGTCAAGCCACATAAGCGGCGTATGTATGACAAACTGTTCATCCATGGCAAGGTTCAGGGTCACGTTCAGGGACCTTATGAAGGAGTCCCTGCAGTCCGGATACCCGCTGAAATCCGTCTGCGACACACCGGTGACAAGGTCGAAAATACCGTTTTCCCTTGCATACACTGCCGCTGCGCTCAGAAAAAACAGGTTTCTGCCGGGAACAAATGTATTCGGACACCCGTGTTCAGGCTTTTCTCTGTCCATTGTCATGCTTCCGTCGGTAAGGGAATTTTTTCCGATCGATGCAATCGACGAGATGTCGACATGATGGAAACCGACTCCGGCAATGTCTGCAATTTTCCTCGCCGCCTCCACTTCATTTCCGTGTTTCTGTCCGTAACTGAACGTGATCGTTCGGACTTCATCAAAATGTCCGAGAGCCCAGAACAGGCAGGTAGACGAATCCTGACCCCCGCTCAGGACGACCAAAGCTTTGTTTCTTTCCATTATATATCGAAAACTTTAAAAGGGTTATATGATATTCCCGTGTCGTAAGTGTCGACTCCTTCGAATTTCTTCAGTTTCCGGACGACAAGGCCGGTCACCGGCAGAATAATGACCTCATACATGGTTTTCAGGACTACCTGCGTGACCATCAGGGCAAGCAACTCCTTTATTCCGAGGCCGAAGAATGCTATCGGAAAGAAGATGAGGGAATCCACGGTCTCGCCTCCGGCAGAGGAAACGATTGCCCTCAATGAAAATCTTTTCCCGTGCGAAGCCACCTTCATCCTGCTCATTATCCATGCATTGACAGTAGAGCCGCAGAAAAAGGCAAGCATTGACGCTGCCGTGACTCTCGGAGCCATGGCAAACACATAATCGAAGTGAGGACCTCCGTCCCAGAAAGGGGCTGCCGGAAGCAGACGCACTATCTGGGCTGTCGCCACGACGAAAAAATTCATGACAAAGCCCGTCCATATTACAAGTCTTGCCTTCCGGTATCCGTAGACTTCAACTAAGCAGTCATTGATAATGTACGAAACCGGAAAAATAATGACACCGCCTGTAAGGGCAATGTTGCCTACCATGAAAAGTTTGGTTTCGAAAAGATTCGAGGCTATCAGGCATACGTTGAATATGATAGCCATCAGCATGAATGAGACGGACAGCGTACGTCCGTCGGTTGATCCGTTTCCCATGTTTTCTTGTTTTAATTATTCGGGTGGTTACCAAGCACACCCGGCCGCAGGGAACGTTTCCCTTAAAGCGGCTGCAAAATTACACAAAAATCGAAATCCGCACAATTTTTATCGTCTCGTCGGATAAATATTGCTACCTTTGTAAGATATGAAGAGGTGGACGGTAATATTGTTTTTCACACTCATGGCGGGCATTACGGCTTATGCACAGGAAATGGAAATGAGCCTCAAGGGCGAGGTGCGCCTGATGGCTACCGACCTCGACGGAAAGACCTATTACCCTGTAAGGGACTACAACGACAATCTCTGCGCTCTATTGAAAGTCACCCTGACGAACCGGCTGCAGAACGAACTCGTGCTCAGCACCGGAGGCCTTGCCGTGGTGAAAAGAGAGGAAAAACCTGACGGTGAAATATGGTTCTATGTTCCGTATCAGGTCAAGAACCTGAATTTCACATGCATGGGATATTCACCGATGCCTCCTGTCCCTGTAACGCTCAAGGCAGGTGCCGTCTATCGGCTTACAATAGCTTCAGATGCCAATTTCGTCACTGTAATGACGGCAAATGTCAAGTCAAATTATCTGAAAATGAGCATTTCTCCCGGCGATGCCATGATTTCCATCGGGGAAACTCCGGACTATGAAATGGCTACGGAAATCCTTTCGGACGGGAATTTTGCCAAACTGCTGAATTACGGCACCTACCATTATAAAATCGAGCACAGTCTCTATGAAACCTTGACCGGGACAGTGGAAGTCAACGCTTCCAACGATGTCGTTTCAGTCAGACTGGCTCCTGCATACAACACCTTGAAAATATCCTCGTTCCCTGACAACGGTGCGGACGTGCTCATCGACGGGGTGCACAAGGGGACGACACCATACGTTTCTGATGAAAAATTCAAGAAAGGCAACCATACCGTGCGGCTTCTTCTCAGAGACTACAAGCCTGCGGAAGAAACTGTAGAACTGAACGGGGACGGGTCTGCCGTGCAATGCAACGTTTCCATGATTCCTATCTATGCCACTGTAACCTGCAAATCGGACGACAGAAATGCGGAAATATGGGTGGACAATCAGTTCAAGGGGACCGGGTCATGGACAGGTCGTGTTTCAAGTGACGTGACGCATATCCTTGAAGCACGGAAAGACAATCATCAGTCACAGAGCAAGTCTTTCTCCGTAAGCGAAGGTGAAATCAGGACGGAAACCATCGGAGCTCCCGTACCTCTGTACGCTACCCTGAACATCGAGACCGATCCGGTAATGGCAGATGTCACCATAGACGGGGAAAGCGTCGGCAGCGCACCTTTGGTCAGGCAGATACTCATGGGCCGCCATTCCATCACCGTATCGAAAGCCGGATACGAAAGCAGAACGCAGACCGTGGACCTCCTGCACAACGAAGACAAGTCCGTGAAAATTACGTTGGAAGAAAAGAAAATTGATAATTCAATTCCTGTCTATCGTGTTGTAATAAACGAGGTTTCGAGTCCTAATCAAACCATCAGTATTCGAATCGGCATACTTCGTCAATTGAAAATCATTAATTCGGAAGAACCTGTACAATGGCATACACATAACCATTCTATTATATCATTAACTTCTGATGGACAAATTAAAGGCTTGGACAAAGGAACAGCAATTATTTTTGCCCGCTTGAAAGACAAACGCACGATTGTTTATCGAGTCAACATTTATTAAAACTCATCATCTTCCGTCGCCGGCGGCATACTCCGCAAAAATTTCCTCCGCAAGGTATTCGTCGCTCCGGCAATGAAGATCCGCTATGCCGGACTGGATAAGCGGCAATAACTCGGAATTATAGAAGACATCAATGGCCTTTCGGCTGCTCATATTTCAACTTGCTCAAAGCCTCGTCTTTGGTTATATCACCTGAAAAATATAACCCTGACATTTTTCATTGAAATCAAATATATTCAAATATGCCTTTTGACCTCTGAGAATAAATCTTTGAGCATATTTTACAGCTTGCTCACGCAACGTGGTGACATAAAATCCTTTTCCGAAAGTATGAAGCACATCATAACCTTTTATGATATAATCTGACAAAATCCCGGAAGATTTAAGGCAATTATAAACATACTTCTGCGGCAATCCAAGTCTTTCCGAAAGATTGCCGATACAATATGTAGCAAAGTCTATTTGAGCCGATGTCATATTTCCTGATATTGAGTTACAAACATAGTCAAAAAATCGGATAAATTCGTATCTTTGGAACTGCTTTAAATGAAATTTGACGTATGATTACATTCTGCCTGTCAATCCTGCTGCTTGTTGCGGGATATTTCGTGTATGGAAAATTCGTGGACCGGTTTTTCGGGGCTGACCCGTCGAGAAAGACGCCGGCGGAGACCATGGAGGACGACGTGGACTACAAGCCCATGCCCACATGGAAGGTCTTTGTAATACAGTTCCTGAACATAGCCGGACTCGGACCGATATTCGGAGCCATAATGGGTGCCGCATACGGGCCTGTAGCCTACTTGTGGATAGTTTTCGGCTGCATTTTCATGGGTGCCGTGCATGACTATTTCTCGGGCATGCTCTCCATAAGGAATGCAGGCGAGAACATGCCGGACCTCACCGGAAAATACTTGGGCAAGGGGATGAAGAACGTGATGATGGTACTCGTATCCTTCCTCCTGCTCGCCGTGGGAGTCTCTTTCGTGACCGGCCCTGCCGACCTCATGGAATCCCTCACCAACCTCGACAAGACATGGTGGCTGTATATAATCTTCCTTTATTATATCCTTGCCACACTCCTCCCTATCGACAAGATTATCGGCTCGATATATCCGTTCATGGGAGCCGCCCTGCTCTTCATGGCATTCGGAGTCGGCGGAGCACTCATAGTCGGAGGCCTGACAGGAAACATCACCCTTCAGGAACTTACGCCTGATGCCATCCGGAATTTCCACGCCAATCCTCAGGACAACATCCTGATTCCGATGCTGTTCATAGTCATCTCCTGCGGAGCGATTTCGGGATTCCACTCCACGCAGTCCCCGCTTATGGCCCGCTGCATCAAGAACGAAAAATACGGACGGCCCGTCTTCTACGGTGCAATGATAGCCGAAGGAATAGTGGCCATGATTTGGGCTACGGCAGCCATTGCCTATTTCGGAGGAGCTGAAGGGCTGAACAATGCCATGACGAACGGCATCGAAATAGACGGAGTCCTGACCAAGGTCACCCCGGCCATTGCCGTGGACATGATATGCAAGAGCTGGCTCGGAAAAGTCGGAGCAATCATCGCAGTGGTAGGTGTGGTTGTCTGCCCTATCACGTCCGGAGATACGGCCTTCCGAAGCCTGAGGCTGACATTGGCGGATTTTTTCAAGAGCGACCAGAAGAAAATAGGACGCAGGTTGGTCATTTCGATACCGATATTCATCGTGGCCTATTTCTGCTGCATGATGGATTTCAGTACAATATGGAATTACGTCGGCATCTGCAACCAGGCCTTAGCAATGCTCATCCTGTGGACGGTCTCGGCGTACCTTATAAAGGAAGGCAAGCCGCACTGGATCACCTCCATACCGGCCACGTTCCTGACATTCATCTGCTTCAGCTATTTCATGGTGGCGCCATACATAAGCGGAGGGCTACACCTCACGCCTGTAATCGGATACATCACAGGCGGCGTCATAGCCCTCGCTGCATTTGTCTTCTGCCTTGTAAAGGCAAGGAATCTTAAAGTCAGAAAGTGAATTTGGCCATCATCTGCACACGGTGATTGGTAATCATGTGAGTGGTGGCCTTGACACCGTTCACGATTTCACCGTTGGCTGCCACAGCACCGTTCGGCTTGATTGTGTCCCCGTATTCAGCCGAAGTGAGTTCATACTCTATACCGAGGGCGAATTTGCCGAAATTATAGACGATGGTGGGCACTATCCTGTACATCGAAGCAAGATTCTTGAAGTTTCCACCGTCCTTGCTGAACATCCAGTAACTGTCACCGGTCAGGTCCGTGAAATCCTTTCCGGCTCCCAACGTCTTTATGTAACCGAGCATCAGCATTCCCTGCAGCTTTTTGCCGTAGGAAGTGGAAATCCATGATGACGAGGTACGGGTGGCGGCATATTCCCAATGTCCGTCCTCTCCGGCAGCCTCATGTTTCGCCACAACACCGTAGCCGCAGACCTGATTGAGATGGTCCGCCGCTCCCGCATAGATAGTCTTGGCTTTAACAGTCAGCAATTTATGCTTGTATTGCAAATAAACGAACGGAGTAAGCGAAGTCATCCTGTCGGACACATTGGTTTCCACCGGCATATAAGTACCCGGCATGTCCGGATTCTCCACGCTTGCAGTTCCCGTACTCCTCGGCTTTATGCTGAGCAGGCTGACTCCCGCACGGGCAAGGAATCCTCCAGTATGGTACGACAGGCTTGCATACAGTTCCGGCAGGATACCGTACATCATATAGTTTGCGGACGAACCTGCAGGACCTGTGGACGGATACTGCATCTGGTAAATTGCGGAAGCCGTCAACGTGAAATTCCTGCCGAGACCGGCATCCATCGTCACCTGCGGACTCCTGTTGAAAGCATTGAAAGGCGCACCGGTGGCAAGACTTATCACATCAGGCTGGTCGGCAGCCATAGGATGCCATGCCTGGCCGATTTTCAGAGTCACCGAGGCTTTCTGACTGTCAGTGAACGGTAAATCCTTCCATCCGAGAGTCAGATATGCCTGTCTGAGACGCAGGACGGCCGTAGTACCGCTCATGCAGTAGAAATCCGTCTCGACCTTTGCCCCCAGATCCATTTTTCCGAAACTGTAGCCTCCCACATCCACTCCGAGACGGGAAGTCAGAGCAAGGAAACGGAATGAGGATTTAGCGTTCAGGTCCTCTCCGAGTTCATTCAAATCCCTGTCCAACGGCATGTAATAGAAAAGATCCCCTGTCCCAGACGCACTTTCACGCGAATCGTATGCAAAATAATTCCTGATGAAGCCGTAGAATTTGAAATGCTTCCCAGGCTTTGCTGCAGCATCTGCCCCGTATGCCGCAAACGGCATCGAAAGCAGGGCTGCAGCAAAAAAAGGAAAAAGAAGTTTTTTCATGTCGATGAAATTAAACACCAATGAATATCAGAAGGGCATAACCCAACACATAACCTATTACTCCGACCAATATGCCCGCCGTCGCCATCTGCTTGGTGTTGACGAGTCCCGTCGAATGCGCCAAGGCGTTCGGTGGCGTACTTATAGGGAAAAGCATGGCAAGGGACGTCGAAAGGACAGCACCGATGAGCAATGTCCTCACGCCTCCTACAGCCTCAAGGGATTCTCCCATTCCCACTCCGACTGCACACAGAATAGGAACCAACAGGTTGGCTGCCGCTGTATTGGAAATGAAGTTGGAAATGAAGTATCCGAGGAATCCTGCCACTAATATGACTGCTATAGGCGACCATCGGGCGAACGGAATAGAGCTTACGAGATGCTCTGCGAGACCCGTGCTCTGCAATGCGACTCCGAGGGCGAAACCTCCTGCGACCATCCACAATACGCTCCAGTTGATGTCCTTCAGGTCTTCCTTGGTAATGATGCCGGTAACGCAGAATACACCCACAGGAATCATGGCCACGACATTGGAATTGATACCGGTCACCCTGTCGAGCATCCACAGCAATATCGTCACTGCAAATGTCACGTAAACGACGTATGTCTGCCATGTCTTCGGCTTGCCTTCCTCTATGTGCAATTCGATGGTCTTCTGCTTGAACGGAAACAGATAAAGCAATATGCCCCATGCAATCAGCAGCATGACTATCACGTAAGGTACCATGACAAGCATCCATTCCCCGAAACCGACGTTCATGTGAAGGGAATCGTTGAGATAGCCCAATGCAATGGCATTCGGAGGAGTACCTATCGGCGTGCCTATGCCTCCGAGATTCGCTGCGATAGGAATCGCAAGCGCAAGACCGATGCGGCCCTTGCCGTCAGGAGGCAGAGTCCTAAGCACGGGAGCAAGGAATGTAAGCATCATCGCTGCCGTAGCCGTATTGCTCATGAACATGGAAAAGAGACCTATGACCATCAGAAAGCCGAGAAGGACAAATTCCGAACGTTTTCCGAACGGTTTGAGAAGGGCTTTGGCAAGATGCAGGTCAAGCCCGACCTTGGTAGCCGCTATCGCCAATATGAATCCGCCGAGGAAAAGCATGATGACCGGATCGGCAAACGTTGAGAGCAGAGCCTTGTAGCTCACGAATGTCCCCATTTCCGACGGGATGCCGTAACCTTTCATGAACCAGATGCTGCTGTCGGAAATGGTCAGAAGCATTATCACGATGGACAGGACCGAAGTGGTCCACGTGGGAATCACCTCGAACATCCACATGAGAGCCGTAAAGACGAATATCGCTATCGTCCTCTGTTCCACGACAGTAAGACCGTCAATACCGAAGATGTCGGCCGGAGCCAACCAAAGGAATGCAGTAACCAAGAGTATCAACGGAAGCATCAGTCCGAGCTTCTTGTTGAAATGTTTGGGAACGGG
This sequence comes from uncultured Bacteroidales bacterium, assembly GCA_944323245.1. Taxonomy (GTDB): domain Bacteria; phylum Bacteroidota; class Bacteroidia; order Bacteroidales; family UBA932; genus Cryptobacteroides. The sequence goes on along the minus strand of CALURT010000005.1, from coordinate 31,016 downwards.
TATGTTCATCGCCTCATTTCTTCTATATGACACCTTGCTCGAGCATTGCCGTAGCCACTTTCATGAACCCGGCAACGTTCGCCCCTTTCACGTAATTGATGTATCCGTCATCCTGCTTTCCGTGCTCGACGCAGGCATGGTGGATATTCGCCATGATTTCATGGAGCTTCTTGTCCACTTCCTCTGCGCTCCAGCTGATGTGCATGGCATTCTGGGTCATTTCAAGGCCGGACGTGGCCACGCCGCCCGCATTCACGGCCTTGCCCGGAGCGAACATTATCCTGTTTTTCTGGAATTCGGCAATTGCCTCCGGAGTACATCCCATATTGGACACTTCCGCACAACACCATGTACCGTTGGCAATGAGTTCTTTGGCATCGTCCCCTGTCAATTCGTTCTGGAATGCGCAAGGCATTGCTATGTTGCATTTTATGCTCCAAGCCTTTTTACCCGGATAGAATGTCGCACTCGGGAACCTGTCGGCAAACGGAGCCACGACGTCGTTGTTCGAACGGCGGAGCTCAAGCATGTAGGCGATTTTCTCGTCATTCATTCCCTCAGGATCATAGATTGCACCGTCAGGACCGGAAATGGCTATGACATGCGCCCCGAGCTGTGTTGCCTTGGTGGCGGCACCCCATGCGACGTTGCCGAACCCGGAAATGGCTATCTTCTTGCCGGCAATGTCCTTGCCCTGAAGATGCAGCATGTGCTGTACGAAATACACGGCTCCGAAACCTGTGGCTTCAGGACGGATGAGGGAACCTCCCCATGTCATGCCCTTGCCTGTAAGTACTCCTGTATGTTCGCGGGCGAGTTTCTTGTACATTCCGTACAGGAAACCTATCTCCCTGCCTCCTACTCCGATATCTCCTGCCGGTACATCGGTGTCAGGACCGATATTGCGCCAGAGTTCGAGCATGAAGGCCTGGCAGAAGCGCATGATTTCCGCATCCGATTTACCTTTCGGGTTGAAATCCGAACCGCCCTTGCCGCCGCCCATCGGCAATGTCGTCAGCGCATTCTTGAAAGTCTGTTCGAATCCCAAGAATTTCAGAATCGACAGATTGACCGACGGATGAAAACGCAGTCCGCCCTTGTAAGGCCCGATTGCAGAGTTGAACTGCACCCTGTAGCCCGTATTCGTCCTGATCTCCCCGTTGTCATCGACCCATGTCACCTTGAAAGTGAAAATCCTGTCAGGTTCGACAAGCCTTTCGATGATCTTTGCATCCTCGAATTCGGGATGCTTGTTGTAAACGTCTTCAATTGTTTCCAAAACCTCCTGTACGGCCTGAAGATATTCCTTCTCGTTGCCATACTTGGCCCGGAGTCCGGTCATTATTTGTGTTGTGTTCATAAAATGTGATTATTAACTGTAACGGCCATTGTGGCCGTGTCTTTTCATTTCACCTCCCAGACGGCGCCGCTTCCGAGGAGATCGTCCATACAACCGATTTTCGATTTCTCCGTCACCTGCTCCATCTGGTCATGAACAGCCTTATCGTAGGTAATGTCTTCTACATCCCGGATAATTCCCAATGCCACAGGGTATTCCGGATATTTCATATCTGCAAGCATCGTATGCAGGCCGATATTGTCATTATGTGCGTCATGGGTGAGGATGTCATCTTCCGTCACTCCGTCTTCACCGATTTTCACGACCTTCAGCTTCAATCCGTCCAAGACGAGGCCCTTGTTCCTGTCTTTTCCGAATATCATCTTCTCGCCGTGTTTCAGGATTATCGTCCTGTCGGCACGGGTGGCCCTGTCGGAAATGAGTGCATGGGCTCCGTCGTTGAAAATGACGCAGTTCACGAGCATTTCCATCACCGATGTTCCCTTGTGCATGGCGGCGGCAAGCATGATTTCTTCGTTGAGTTTCAACTCGGAATCAAGACTTCTCGCAAAGAATGTCCCCTTGGCGCCGAGTACAAGGCTGCCGGGATTGAAAGGATGCTCTACAGTCCCGTACGGGGAAGTCTTCGTGACCGCACCGAATTTCGAGGTCGGGGAATACTGCCCCTTGGTCAGGCCGTAAATCCTGTTGTTGAACAATATTATATTGATGTCAACGTTTCTTCTGACGGCATGGATGAAATGATTTCCTCCGATAGCGAGGGCATCCCCGTCACCGCAGGCCTGCCATACGGCCAATTTCGGATTCGCCACCTTGATGCCGGTCGCCACTGCGGTGGCACGGCCGTGGATACTGTGGAATCCGTACGTATTCATATAATAAGGAAGTCTCGAAGAACAGCCGATACCGGAAACCACCACCAAATCCTCTTTCGCACAGCCTGTCTTTTCACAAATTTCCGGCAAAGCCCTTTGAAGGGCGGCAAGAACGGCATGGTCACCGCAGCCGGGACACCATCTTACTTCCTGATCGCTTTTGAAATCCTTGAATGTATATCTGTCCATAATCTGCCCTCCGAACTATTGTAATGCTTTTTCTATCGCGTCCACAAGTTCCTGCACGAGGAACGGCTGTCCCTGCACCTTGTTGCACTGAAGATAGCAATGCCCCGGGAATTTCGCACGCAGGTAATCCGCAAACTGACCGCTGTTCAGTTCGCAGACAAGAATCCGGTCGAATCCCGAAAGGACTTCCTCCGTATTTTTCGGAAGAGGACTGATATAATCGAAATGGACATGGGAAACTTCCTTTCCCGAGTCCCTCACCTCATGTATGGCGGAAAGAATATGCCCGTATGTACCGCCCCAGCCGACTACGAGCAGTCTGCCGGAGGCACTTCCGTCAACTTCGAGAGCAGGAATCACGTCAGCAAGATGTTCTACCTTCTCCGCACGTTCCCTCACCATGATTTCATGGTTCAGAGGGTCAGAGGAAAGGACGCCCGCGTGGTTTTTCTCCAATCCGCCTACCCTGTGTTCAAGTCCCTTTGTTCCCGGAAACGCCCATTTGCGTACCATGGTTTCCGGAGTACGTTCGAACGGTCTGAAAGGACTGTCGGCTGCCGTGGCATAAGGCGGTCTGATTTCAGGATAATCCTTCATGGAAGGTATGCGCCATGGCTCCGAACCGTTTCCGAGGAAACCTTCCGATAACAATACCACAGGCATCATGTGTTCGAGAGCTATTTTCGCTGCCGTAAAGGCGGCATCGAAACAATGCGCCGGCGAATGTGCGGCTACTACTGCGACAGGACATTCTCCGTTCCTGCCGTACAACACCTGTGCAAGGTCCGTCTGCTCCGTCTTGGTCGGTATTCCCGTAGAAGGACCCGCTCTCTGGACATCCACCACCACAAGCGGCAGCTCAGTCATCACGGCCAGACCGAGGGCCTCCGATTTCAGGGACAGCCCCGGACCGGAAGTAGTGGTGACCGCCAGATCACCTGCGTATGCAGCTCCGATGGCCGTACAGATGCCGGCTATCTCGTCTTCCGCCTGCATGGTAGTCACACCGAGATACTTGTGAATGGCCAATTCCTCCAATATGCCCGTAGCCGGGGTAATGGGATATGAGCCGCAGAACAAAGGCCTTCCCGACTTCTCTGACGCTGCGATGAAGCCCCATGCCACTGCTTGGTTGCCGGTGATATTGCGGTAACGGCCTTTTTGCAGGTTTGCCGGAGCTATCGTATAGGTATTCGGTATGGCCTGGATATTAGCTGCATAATTGTACCCGTCTGTCACGACCTTCTTGTTCGGAGCGACGAGTTCGGGATGCTTTTTCCCGAATTTTCTTTCCAAATAGCCGTAGACATATTCCACCGGACGGCTGTATATGAATGATGCCATTCCGAGCGTGAACATGTTCTTGCATTTGTGCACGGCCTTAAGATCCAATCCGCTGTCTTTCAGGCTCTCTTCCGTGAGAGTCGTGATAGGGGCGAAGATTATCGTCCTGTCTCCGATTCCGAGTTCGGACACGGGATCATCCGTAGTGAACCCGGCCCTTTTCAGTCCTTCGGCATCGAAAGTATCCTCATCGATAAGGACCATGGCAGTACGTTTCAGCCATTTGGCGTTCGATTTCAATGCCGCGGGATTCATCGCCACAAGCAGATCGCAGAAGTCACCCGGGGTGGTGACATGACAGGAGCCGAAATGCACCTGGAATCCGGATACACCCGATACAGTACCGTGGGGAGCGCGTATTTCTGCAGGGTAATCCGGGAATGTAGAAAGTTCGTTTCCATAAATTGCCGACATATCAGCAAAAAGAGACCCGGTGAGCTGCATACCGTCTCCCGAATCTCCTGCAAAACGAATTACAACATCTTTGGCGTCAATTACTTTGTGTTGCATGTCGTGTTTTGCGTTAAAAATATTTTCTATTGGGCTGCAGCGGCTGCTTCGGCCTGGGCCTGACGGGCCGCCATCACGGATTCTATGGTCTTGTCATCCGGAATATTGAGCATTGTCCTTGCTTCCGGAGTAAGATCGATACTCTGGGTTTCATCTATATAAAGGAGGGACGTGGAATTGAACACGTATATCACGCCCTTTGCCTTGGCAAGAGTATTCACGACATCAGTGGCCTTCTGCTGTATCGGGGCCATGAGAGTCTGGTTCAGCTGGTTCATATCCTGCTGGATAGCCTGGTTGAAATCATTGATCCTTGCTTCGATGTCCGAAAGTTCACGTGCCTTGCTGTCCCTGACTGCAGATGTCCATGTAGCCTGTTTCTCCTGGAACTGCTGGGCTTTGGTCTGATACTCGGCCAGCATGGTATTGTAGGTATCGTTTGCCTCCTTGTATGCTGCATCCATCTGTACCATAGCCGAATCGGTTTCTGGCATGAGCTGCAAAAGTTCATTGAAGTCCACGTGTGCGAATTTTGTCTGGGCCGACATTGCGGCTCCTGCGAAAAGTACGGCAGCCGCGATCAGAATCATTTTTTTCATAATAAAATCAATTATAACTTATTCTACATTAATATTTTCTACTAAGCACACCCTTTATCAGAACTGCTGTCCGATGACGAAGTGGAACTGGCTGCGGCCGTTGGTGTCATCGTCGAAGCCCCATCCCCAGTCCACACCGAGGAGTCCGACCACAGGCAGGAAGACCCTCACGCCGACACCGGCCGAACGCTTGATCTGAAACGGATTGAAATCCTTGATGTCCGACCAGCAGTTACCTCCCTCAAGGAAGACAAGGGCGAATATTGTGGACTGCGGCTGCAATACCACCGGATACCTCAACTCCACAGTGAACTTGTCATAGACATTACCCGAATAGGCATATCCCTGGGAAGTGTACTGAGTCATTGTCATAGGAGTCAGGGAGTAGTTCGAATAACCCCTGAGTGAAATCACCTCCTGTCCGTAAGTGTTGTAACCCGACATACCGTCACCTCCGACGAGATAACCCTCGAACGGAGAATAACCCCAGTTCCTGTTGTAATATCCGAGATAACCGAACTGCGCACGGGCCATCAGCACAAGGTCCCCGACAAGTTTGGTGTAAATCGCTCCCTTGAACGACCATTTATGATACTCTATCCAGCGATAGCGGTCACGGGAAGACTGCAGGTTGTAATCCACATCCCTCCATGAAGCTGCCCTCGTAGGATTGCCGTCGGCATCAAGAACGCCCTTGTTTTTCTTTCTCAGCAGAGAATACGGCGGAGTCAGCTGCAGCGACAGGGTGAAATCCGATCCCTGACGAGGATAGATGACCTGGTCGGTGGAATTTCTCGACAGGCTTATGGTGTAGCTCAGGTTATGCGATATACCTGTATCGAATATGAAACTTCCCGGCCAGTTCTGGAGACGGTAGGTCTGCCAGCTCAGCTGGTTGTAGAGGACGAAATAGTTGTCCGGCCATTTGAGCCTGTTTCCGATTCCTGCTGCAAAACCGTACACCTCGAAGAATTCGTCATTGTTGAGCATTCCGAGGGCGAGATATGAATTGGTCTGTCTCGTATAGTAGGCTGAAATGCTCAGGGACGTCGGTTTCTTGCCGAACAGCCACGGTTCCATGAAACTTGCCGAAAGGCTAGTATAATAGGTACCGTTGGTCTGGAAACGTATGGCAAGGTTTTGCGCATCTCCGAGAGGTACCGGACGCCATGCCGACTTGTCGAAGAATCTCCTTGTGGAGAAGTTGTTGAAGCTGACTCCGACAGTGGCCACGAATGTGTTTCCGCCCCATCCTCCGGACAGTTCCAGCTGGCTCGACGGCTTCTCCGTGACGTTGTACACAAGGTCAACGGTGTTGGTCAGCTGGTTAGGAATGATGGAATATCCCGTGGCAGGATCGGCAATGGCCTCAGGGTCGAACTGTCCCATGGATGCGATTTCCCTTATCGAACGCTCGAAATCGGTCTGGCTGAACAGATAACCGGGTCTTGTAAAGACCTGGCGGCGCACTACCCTTTCATTGGTAAGGTCGTTGCCGTTGATGATGATATTGTTCAATGTGGCCGGTTTGCCTTCCACAATCCTCATTTCCACATCCACCGAGTCCCCTTCGATATTAAGCTCCACAGGCTGTACGTTGAAGAAAAGATAGCCCTGGTCGCGGTACAGCTTGGATACGTCGTATTCATTCTGCTTACCGCCTCCGAAAAGACGGTGCTCCATCGTCACCACGTCATAGACGTCTCCCTTGCGGATCATCAGGATATTGTTCAGGTCATCGGTGGAATACACCGAGTTTCCCGTCCACGTGATGTTCCTGAAATAGTATTTCTTTCCCTCGTCTATGGTGAAGTCTATCTGCAGCCTGTCCGGCTCGATGTAGTACATGGTATCCTTGACGATACGGGCATCCCTGTAGCCGGCTTCGTTGAAGGCGCTTATCAGCCCTTTCTTGTCATTGGGGTATTCTTTTTCGTCGAATTTCTTGGAACTGAAGAAGTTGATAAGTCTCGCATCTTTGGTCTTCTTCATTGACCGTACGAGCTTGCCCTCTTTCAGACTTATGTCTCCGGAGAAGGTTATTTTCTTGATTTTGACTTTCTTGCCCTTGTCAATGGCGAAATTGACCCTTATCGCACCCTTGATCATGCTGTCCACCTGCGGCTGCACGTCCACCTTGGCCAACAGGAAGCCTTTTTCCTTGTAATATCTCAGGATGATGTCCGTGGCTGTTTTGGCCACATAATCGGAAAAGACCCCGCCTCGTCTGAGATTCACCCTTTCCTCTATTTCCTTCCTTTCCCCTGACTTGATGCCCGAATAGGTCCACGCCGACACTCTCGGACGCTCTACGACAGAAATCTTGAAGTATGCGGAATCCCTTGTGGGAACAATCGAGTCAATGGCAATGGTGGCATCCTCGAAATAGGTGCTGAGCCAGAGCCTGTCTATGATGGAGGAGACGTCGTCACCCGGCACGGTCAGCTTCATGCCTTCCATCATGCCGGTGAAATCGATGATCCTGTTCGAAGAGACATATTTGTTACCCTCTACGGAAATGCCGCTGACTATATATTCTTTCGGATTGTTATAATCTACGGTTATCCCTTTGCCTTCCTGTGCCGACAGCGGAAAATAGAGTGCGGCGAGAACACAAAGAATTACGAGTCGTCCGATTTTCATTGTTCAATTTAAAGTTCAACGTTGTAAACAAAGTGACAAAGATAGGTAATTTTATTTGACTTTTCCATACCGTCTGTCTCTTTTTGAATAAGCCTCCACGGCCTTCCGGAATTCATCCTTCCTGAAATCAGGCCACAGCACGTCGGTGAAAAGCAGTTCGGAATAGGCTCCCTGCCACAGCAGATAATTGCTCATCCGCATCTCGCCGGAAGTCCTTATTATCAGATCAGGATCCGGAATATCCTTGGTAACAAGGTATCCGTCAAATATTTCCGGCCCGCAGGAGAGAAGTTCCTCCCTCCGCTCCGGATGGTCCGCCAGTTCGACGGCAAAACGTTTGGCCGCCTGCAGTATGTCCCATTTTCCGCTATAGCTCAGAAAAACGACAAGCGTCAGCCTGTCATTGTCCTTGGTCCGCTCCATACATTCGTCAATCCGGGCGTTGAGTTCCGCATCAAGCCTCGACCTGTGTCCGAGGACGATGAAACGGATGCCGTTTCCGAGCATCGCCGACAATTCATTCAGCATGGATTTCGCCATAAGGTTCATCAGATCGGAGACCTCGCTTTCGGGCCTGTTCCAGTTTTCTTCCGAAAAGGCATACAGTGAGAGGTACTTCACCCCCGTTTCCACGGCAGCCTCTATACAGGCACGTACACTTTCCACGCCCTCCACATGACCGGCACTGCGATGCAGGCCGCGTTTCTGCGCCCATCTTCCGTTTCCGTCCATGATTATGGAGACGTGCGACGGGATTCTGATATTTTCTTCCATTTTATCTTTCACTTCCGTTTCTGATGTCTTCGCCCCAGAACAGTTTGGTCGTAAGGGCATTTATGAAATTGGAACCTTTGAGCCGGACACGCTTGAGCGAAAATCGGGCCATAGAGACCTGCAGTTTCCCGTCGGGATCGATTTCCATACTCCTGTTGTCCGCAGTGACAAGCACCTTTTCATCCCGTGAACGCAGCGAGAGCCCGATTACGGACGTATCCGGAACTATCAGAGGCCTTATGTTGAGATTGTGCGGAGCAATAGGGGAAACTATCAGGACCTTCGATTCAGGCAATACTATGGGGCCTCCGACGCTCAACGAATAGGCTGTGGACCCGGAACTTGTGGCTATGAGCAGACCGTCTGCCCAATACGTCGGCAACGGACTGCCGTCTATGCTCACATCCACCCCGAGCATCGCCGGCCCGGACCTGTGTACGGTGATTTCATTCAACGCAAAAGGATACATGCCGTCCAATACGCCATCTCCGTTTTCGGAAACGATATTGAGCAGCGTCCGCTCTTCTATTGAATAATTGCCCGACAGAATGCTTTCCACGGCGGTTTCGGGCTGGTTCTCCGACAGGAAACCAAGCCTGCCGAGATTTACGCCGAATACGGGAACGCCCGAATTTCCGACAATGACCGCCGAGGAAAGGAATGTACCGTCTCCGCCCACGGCCACGAGCATGTCAGTATCCTCCGATACCGTGCCCTCATCAAAAACCCTGTAAACGTCACAGCCGGCCCGCCTGAAACCGTCCATAAGGTTCAGAAAACGGCTGTCCGCCTCAATCCCGTTTTTTTTCAAATAAACCGCTATCTTCATGTCTGCTGTTCCGCTGAGGTGATTGCGACTCCAAAATTACACTTTATTTTCACATAATTGAACAATTATGTCTATTTTTGCCGAATCCTTGCAATAGAGACGACAATGACAAGACTGAGCGTAAATATAAACAAAATAGCCACGTTGCGGAATTCCCGCGGCGGAAACATGCCGGACGTAATCAAGGCCGCTTTGGACTGCGAACGTTTCGGAGCCGAAGGCATTACGGTACACCCGAGGCCGGACGAGAGACATATAAGATATTCTGACGTAAGGGCATTGAAACCGGTGCTGACCACGGAACTCAATATCGAAGGCAATCCCATCCCGGCATTCGTGGACCTCGTACTCGAAGTGGTGCCGGCGCAGGTGACCCTTGTCCCGGACGCCGCCGATGCCATCACTTCCAACGCCGGATGGAATACATTGGAAAACAAGGGATTCCTGACCGAAATCTGCGCAGAATTCAAGAAAAAGGGCATCAGGACGTCGATTTTTATAGATCCGCTGCAGGAAATGGCTGCAGGAGCCGCTGAATGCGGATGCGACCGCGTGGAACTTTTCACAGAAGGCTATGCGAAAGGGTACGCCGCCGACAGGGAAAAAGCCATTGCTCCATACGTGGCTGCCGCAAACGAAGCCGCCAGATGCGGGCTCGGGCTGAATGCAGGACATGACCTCAATCTCGACAATCTCGAATATTATATAAGGAGAATCCCCTTCACCGACGAGGTATCAATCGGCCATGCAATCATTTGCGATGCGCTTTACATGGGGTTGGAGAAAACCGTGGAGGCATACCTGCAGAAGATACGGATTTTATGATTAAATTGTTATATTTGCAGGACGCATTGACAATAACAAACATTACTAACAAAATAATTTCACTTAAATGAAACATCTACCTTTAATTTTCAGCATCGTGGCAATGGCGGTAGCTGTCGTTTTCGGAGTATTGTCCGTTTCGGGCGGGAAAGAGACGAAAAAGGACATTGTCAAATCGGAAGCGGATTCATTGGGAACTCCCGTAGCCGGCGGCATCGTTTACGTAGACCTTGACAGAATTGTAGCCGAATACGACATGGCCAATGACCTCGGAGCAGTAGTGGAGGCGAAAGCCAAGAATATCCAGGACGAAGTGACAAGAAGGGGCAAGAGCCTGGAATCCGAAATGATCGCCTTTCAGGAAAAACTTAACAAGGGTCTGATTACCAGATCGGTAGCTGAAGTTCAGGGTCAGCAGCTCCAACAGAAGGAACAGGAGTTCAACGAGTATGCCAACACCAAGAACAACGAAATCATAGAAGAGCAGACCGTAATGATGAACCAGATTGCGGATGCCATCAAGACTTTCCTTGACAAATACAACGAGGAGAAGCAGTATTCCATGATTCTGACCAACCAGAGGGGCGTTCCGGTAATCACAGCCGACACCACACTCGACATTACCGATGATGTGATTCTGAAACTCAACGAGGATTACATCAAGAACAAGAACAAAAACAACAAATAATTGAAAATAGCCATACTGTCCTGTTTTTACCCGTACAGGGGTGGGATTTCCCAGTTCAACGCGTGTCTGTACACGGAGTTGAAGAAAAATCATACTGTCAAGGCATTCAATTTCAAAAGACAGTATCCGGACTTCCTTTTCCCGGGAAAAACACAGTATGTGACAGACAATGACGAAGCGGCACCCGTCGAAAGCGAACGGGTGCTTGATACTGTAAATCCGTTCTCCTACATCAGGACTCTGAAAAAAATCAGGGCATGGGGACCGGATTTGCTGATAGTGCGTTACTGGATGTCGTTTTTCGCACCGTCGTTGGGATATGTGACCCGCCATATCGGGAAGAACTGCAAGGTGGTTTCGATTCTTGACAACGTCATCCCGCATGAAAGGCATTTTTTCGATACGCCGTTCACGAAGTATTTTCTCGGAGGCAGCGACGGCTGCGTGACCCTCTGCGACGCTGTAAAGGAAGACCTCGAAAAAATCAGGCCCGGCAAAAAGGCGGTTACGATTCCGCATCCCCTCTACTCCCATTTCGGCAGGAAACGGGACAGGAAAGAAGCCGAGGATGCACTCGGTATCCCGCACGGGAGCAGGAATATCCTGTTTTTCGGCCTCATAAGGGAATACAAGGGGCTTGACATACTTTTGGAAGCCTTCAGCGGACTCGGAGAAGAGTACAGACTGATAATAGCAGGCGAGCCGTACGGCTCTTTCGACAGATATGAGGAGCTTATAGGCAAGGATGGAAGAGACCGCATCCACACATATCTGCACTATGTAAGGGATTCGGAAGTCACCGATTTTTTCTCGGCGGCAGATGTTGTGGTCCTGCCTTACAGGACGGCCACCCAAAGCGGAATCAGTTCCATATCCTATCATTTCGACGTACCGATGATAGTGACCGACACCGGAGGATTGAAGGCAGCCATCGGAGATACCGGGACCGGACTTGTGGCGGACTCGATATCGCCTGAAGCGGTAAGGAAGGAAATCGTCCGCTATTTCAGTGACCCTGAAATCAGGGAAAACTGTATCAGAAACATTGAAAAGGAAAAGAAACGGCTGTCGTGGACTGCGTTTTGCGACGCTCTGACAAGATTCAGCAACGAATTATAAAACGCTACGGATGAAAACTCATAAACTTCTGATTTTCATATTGTGCCTGTCCGTCATGATGTCCGGCAACGGCATTTACGCACAGGACTATGTACCTACTCCCGTCACGATTTCAAAGGAAAAGGTCCGGGTGGACGGAAAACTGTACTACTCGCACATCGTGCTTGAGCGGCAGACATTGTATTCCATCTGCAAGGCATACGGGGTAAACGTCGAGGACATCTATTCCGCCAATCCGTCCCTGATAGACACCGGACTGAAAAAGAATGCCATCATCCTCATACCGGTAGTGGAGAAGGCAAAGGTCGAAAAGGCGCAGAAAAAGCAGCAGAAGAAGACAGAGGAATCCGGTAACTTCATCATCCACACAGTCAGATGGTTCGAAGACCTGGATGTGATTGCGGAGAAATACGGGGTAAGCGTCGAGAGCATCATGCAGGCCAACGGGCTCAAAGGCAGGAAACTCAGCAGCCGGCAGAAACTCAGGATTCCTATAGACGGCTCCGCTCCTTCCGGACCGGAAACTCCCGGACAGAAGCCGGACAGCACTATGACAGGGACGCCGGTATCGGAGGAAAGACACGAATCCGTATTGTTTCCCGGCTTTTCGAAAAAACAGAAAGTGAACGCCGTACTGATGCTTCCGTTCAATGTTTCAGGTGAAAACAGCAGGCCGAGCACCGGCAATATCGACTATTATTGCGGTACGCTGATGGCTGTGAAAAAGCTCGGCGAAAACGGGACCGACATAAGCCTGAGCGTATATGACATTGCCGACGGCAATCTGCACATCACCTTGGACAGGCTGCAGTCAAGCGACATCGTATTGGGACCGGTATCTTCCGGAGACATCGGCAGGCTTCTCAATGTGGCCCCTGCAAATACCGTCGTGGTATCCCCGTTGGACCACAGATCGGAGCAGCTTACGCTGACATATCCGAACCTGATACAGGCTCCGTCATCACCGGCGGCACAAATCAGGGATTTGGTAAACTGGATAAACGAAGACAGGACTCCGGCCGACCAGGTAATAGTCATCCACGAAAAGGGATATGAAATGTCCGAGGAGAACGTCATCGCAAGCCAGATGCTTGAGAATACCGGGATTCCGTACAAGTCGTTTTCATACAGCATCCTTGAAGGGCGTGAAATCACGACATCCCTCGAAGGTCTCATGAATCCGGAAACAGGCAACAAGGTACTCGTGCTGTCTGAAAGCGAGGCATTCGTCAATGACGTGATCCGCAATCTGAACCTGATGATATACAACGGATACGATATCGTCCTGTACGGCCCGTCAAGGATAAGGAGTTTCGAGACTATAGAAACCGACAATCTCCACAACGTCAACCTGCATACGTCAGTGTCATATTTCATCGACTACGATTCGGAGGACGTCAGGAAATTCCTCATGGAATACAGGGCTCTCTTCAATACCGAACCTACTCCGTATGCATTTCAGGGTTATGATACCGCATGCTTCCTGTTGGACTGCTGCAGCAAGTACGGCGACAGGCTGACGGACAGACTCGGGGAAACGGAAGCATCCATGCTCCAGACCAATTTCAGGTTTGAAAGGAAGGCTCCGGGCAAAGGTTACGTGAACAATGCGGTCCGCCGCGTAGTGTACGGCCCCGACTACAGCATTACTCTGATAAAATAAAGTCAGTTTTGGATTTCCCCGTTAATTACGGGACTGTGAAAGCAGGACTTCTGCATTGGCTATGGCAGCATCCGTAAGAACCGAGCCGCTCAGCATGCGCGCCACTTCCTGCACGCGTTCCTGATACGTAAGCCGTCTGACGGAAGACACGGCCCGTCCAGAGACATTTTCTTTAGATACCAAATAATGGGCGTCGCCCTTTGCCGCAACCTGTGGAAGATGCGTGATGGCAAACACCTGCATGTTCCGGCCCATATCGCATATCATCGAGCCCATCTTGTCAGCCACACTGCCGGAAACGCCGGTATCAATCTCGTCAAAAATCATGGTAGGCATCTCCGTGAATTTCGCCATCATGGCCTTCAGGGCGAGCATCAGCCTCGACCTTTCACCGCCGGAAGCACATTTGGCCACATCTGCAAGGTTTTCTCCCGATGCCGAAAATCTGAACCTGACAGCATCCACGCCAGAAGAGGACAATCCGGACGGCAGGACATCCGCCACGAATTCCGCATTCTCCAATTCAAGCCCCCTCACGGATTCCGATATGGCCGATGAAAACCTTGCCGCAGCCTCCTTTCTTCTTTCGGACAACTCTCCGGCCTTAGCCTGCAAATCCGCAAAAAGGACGTCCTTTTCACGTCGCAAAGCCTCCTTTCTGTCTTCGTCGGAAGAAGCATCCGTCAAGGAACGGCCAATGGCGTCCCTTTCGGCAATAAGTTCCTCTACGGTACGGCAGGAATAGCTCTGGAACAACGAGTACAGCAGGGAAAGTCGGGCATCAACGGCTTCCAACCTCTCCTGAGACACCTCCACATTCGAATTGATCGAGTCAAGTTCCCCCACCGCATCTTCTATCTCCAACCTGCAGGATTCCAACCGTTCCGCCAACGAAGACAGTGCCGGGACGTATCCGGAAATCTTCTCTATCCTGCGGCCTGCATCCTTGAGCAATGAAGCGACGGTATATTCCTCACCGTCGCAGAGCACCGACGACAGCATGTCCTGAGCGGAACACAAGGCTGATTTGATGTCTTCGGCATTGGCGAGCTGCTTCTGCTCCGCTTCCAATTCTTCGGTTTCGCCCGGTTTCAGAGCGGCCTTTTCAAGACGTTCGTAACGGGCAAGATTGTATTCGTACTCGCTCGCCGCACGTTTCGTCCTTTCCTCAAGCGCCTCCAATTCCGAAGAAACAGCCTCGTAACGTCTGTAAAGTTCCCTGTACGCATCGAGGGCGCTGCCGTTTCCGGCAAAATAATCCAATATTGACAACTGGAATTTCCTGTCTGTCAGCAATGCGGTCTGATGCTGGGAATGAATGTCGACAAGGTATGAAGCCAGCCCGGCCAATGTATAGATATTGACAGGAGAGTCGTTTACGAAAGCCCTCGACCGTCCGTTGTGATTTACCACTCTTCTGATGACAAGCGAGCCGTCCTCTGCATCGATTTCGTTCTGCTCGAGGAATGCGGCAAGCTGCGGACTAATCCGGACTGCGAACTCGGCCTCCACGACACAATTGTCCGATGACGTCCCTATGACGGATGCATCGGCTTTGGCTCCGAGAAGCAGCGAAAGCGCACCGAGAAGAATGGATTTTCCGGCTCCGGTCTGACCAGTAATAATGACAAGGCCCGCCGGAAACTCTGTCTCCAACGAGTCTATCAATACATAGTTCCTGACCTGAAGCCGTTTAAGCATTACTGTTCTTCACTCTCGTTTTTAGCCATCCTGTAGAAAATCTCATTGTCTTCGAATTCGGCAATGGCTACGAGTGCAGGCTTAGGCTGCTTTTCATAATATTTCGAAATCTCGATCTGCTCCCTGTTTTCGAAAACCTCTTCCATCGTATCCCTGTCGTTCTTGAAATCCTCAAGTTTCTTGGTAAGCTCCTTTTTTTCAGCCAGTGCTATCTGATTGGCCCTTTTGGAGAGGATGACGACGGTTTCATAAATGTTGCCGGTAGGCTTTGCAAGGTCGCAGAGATCCCTTGTCACAGTGTTGGTAGGTACCTTTTTGGTCATAATCTTATTATTTTTTGTCTTTTTACAAGCGACGGTTCGGTTATCCGTCCATTTAATTATACATGGCAGATCCGACGGAGTTTCAATTTTTTTCTTTCCTTGATGCTGATTTTTCTTTTTTCAGCTGTTTTTTGAGGAATTTCTCGTCGGCTTTCGTCTGCCCGATCATCTCTTCGCCGGAAGAACGGTCCATAAAACGCTGCACCCTCCGGTAAAGGAGGTCGAGTTCCCTCGAATAGTCCGAATCCGGATACTCGCCCTTGAAATTGAGATAATCGTCGATGAATACCATGTAACGCTCGCGCTGCTTCTGCCATATACTTAACTGTGCGTATTTATATGAAGACATCGCTATATAATACAATATGTCTTCCCTGTACACGTTCTCGGCATCGTCTTTCAGGACATTTCTGAAAGCCACGCGGGAAGCAATGTAATCCTCCATCTTGTAATACAGCTTCGCTCCCTCGTATGCCTTTGTATCCAATCTGAAATCCAGATCATCCATCATGGCGCGGCATTCATCAAGATGCACCGAAGCAGGATATTCCTTCATGTATTGCGAAATCGCCTCCAAAGCCCTGTAGGTCGGGCTCTGGTCGAGTTCGTACCTCAACGTGGAACGGTAAAGGCAGTCGATTCTCAGAAACCTTGCCTCCGGAGCGAACGGGCTTCTCGGAAATTCGTTGATGAACTTGTCAAAATTGGTCTCGGCCGTATAATAGTCCTTGGCCATGTAGTTGCTCATCCCCCAATAATACTGCACGGTATCGTCTCTCTCCGTCCTTTGGGTCAATACGGCCAATGACTCGAAAAGGGCTGCCGCCTTGGAGTATTTTCCGGAATTGTAATATGAGAATGCCGCTTCATACTTGGCATCCACATCGTTGCTGTTGAGCAGTGTCTCATACTGGGATTTGCATGAAACGAATGCTGCGGCAGACAGCAGGGATATAATCAGTATCTTTTTCATTTTTCGGAACTATAGTGTATGTCATTAAGGAATTTTTCGGCATCCATTGCAGCCCTGCATCCCGATGCCGCAGCCGTTATAGCCTGCCTGTAAAGAGGGTCCTGCACATCACCCGCTGCAAATACACCCTCTACATTCGTCCTTGATGTCTTGCCCTCGGTAATGATGTATCCGTCCTTGTCGACATTCACCCATGCGGAAACGGTTTCCGAATTGGGATGATGCCCTATGGCAAGGAAAAAACCGTCTATGTCCAATGTAAACGTCCCCTCTCCCTTGCGCTCGACAAGAGCCCCGGTCACGCCGGACAGGCCTCCGAGGACCTCGCGTACATTGCAGTTCCACAGAATCTCTATGTTCGGCGTGGACTTCACCTTGTCCTGCATGGCGGCAGACGCCCTGAGGACATCCCTCCGGACTATCATGTATACTTTCCGGCACAATGTCGCCAAATAGGACGCTTCCTCGCAGGCGGAATCCCCTCCTCCGACCACGGCAACCGTCCTGCCCCTGTAGAAGAAGCCGTCACAGGTGGCGCAGGCCGATACGCCCATACCCCTGAACTTTTCTTCCGACGGCAGCCCGAGATACTTGGCCGTAGCCCCGGTGGCTATTATCAGACTTTCTGCAGAGACCTCCGTCCCGTCATCGAATCCGATTCTGAACGGACGGGACGACAGGTCCGCACGGGCCATTATTCCGCTGCGCAGGTCCGCTCCGAGATTTGCCGCCTGAGTCCTCATGGCTACCATAAGTCCCGGGCCTGAAACCCCATTTTCAAACCCCGGATAATTCTCGATGTCGGTAGTGGTCGTAAGCTGTCCGCCCGGCTGCAGTCCTTCATACAGGACAGGAGCAAGATTCGCCCGGGCCGCATATATGGCAGCCGTGTAGCCCGCAGGACCGCCTCCTATTATAAGACACTTGATATTTTCCATAAAATATTCCTTTGCAACCGACAAATATACTTATTTTTTCGCATTCCGAGCCCAAATACGACGTACCCGCGACAAGGCATACACAAGGACGAAATCCGGAATGATGACTATGAAAAACCTGAATATATAGTTTATGAATCCCGGCATGAGTGTCTTCCGGCGTCTGAATGTAGCCTTCAATGCCCTTTCGACCGCCTTTTCGGGCGCAATCATTACGAAAAGCCTCCTTGCGAGTTTCCTCAGCGAAGGCTTCAGATTGTAAAGCGGAGTATCGACAGCTCCGAACAATGCCGCTGTCACACTGACCCCAGTGCCTGCACATTCCACTCCCAGCATCCTCGAAAATCCCTTGACGAAACGTTTGGTATTCCCATACATGCCGATTCCCGGCCACGGCATCCATGCGGCAAGGGATGATACATTGAGAATATATCCCCTGCCCCGTTCCTTCATCCCGGGCAGGAATTTCCGGCACAGCATCACAGGAGTATAATTGTGCACCATCATCATGACGGAAATCTTCTTTTCCGGCACGGCAGTAAAATCATTGAAGAACAATACCCCCGCATTATTGACAAGCACATCCACGACACATCCGTGCGACTCCGCTTCGGCGAATATTTTCTCTGCGGCGTCCTGCTCCGACAAATCCTGTACGATAACGAGGGTTTCAAAACCGCACTCTGCATTATCAGGATACAACTCCTTGACAGTCTGTCGTATAAGAGTATCTGTCTCTGCCAATCCGTCCCTGTTTATATCCACGAGCAAAAGATTGTAACCTCTTTTGGCAAGAGCTTCCGCATATATCCGTCCCATTCCTCCTGCAGCACCCGTAACAAGTGCGTACGAGCTGTATTTCGGGACCTCTGATTTTCTTTTCCTCATGACCGTATTTTTCCGTTACAATTTTTTAATTTTGAATATTTCAATTTTAATTTTGTCAATAGCCAAAAAAACAGTAATTTTGCACTTTCTCAGCAGTAAGAAGATTTATGACAAGTACCAATAAGAATTCGAATATCGAACAATTCCGAAGTGTTCTTAAAGCGCACTCGTTGAAAGCCACCCCGCAGAGACTCGCAGTCCATGAGGCCATGCTCAAATTGGGCCACGCCTCTGCCGATATGGTCACCGAGGAAATCCGGAAACACGGGGATACCAAAGTCACCGTGGCCTCCGTCTACAACATACTTGCCAACCTCGCATTGCTCGGCATATACCATCACAGGATGAGTTCGAACAACAAGATGTACTTCGACGTCAATACATTCAAGCATATCCACATATACGACAGCGAAAACCACAGATATAAGGATGTCTTGGACAACGACCTGCTCGAAATGGTCGAAAAGCATCTGAGCAAACGCAGATTCCGCGGTTTCCGTATCGACCATGTCGACATACAGCTCATAGGAAGGCCTTCCACAAAAAAACAGAAAGGCACTACTCCTGTGACCGTATAGCAATGCCTATCCGAGAATCTGCGATGCGTGATTCTTGGTATCCACCTTTTCGATGATCCTTTCCACGATACCTTCGGCGGAAACGATGAATGTCTTGCGCAATGTCCCGACAACCGTCTTTCCGCACATCTTCTTTTCGCCCCACGCTCCGAATGCCTGAAGCATTTCGGTGGACTTGTCGGAAAGAAGGGTAAAAGGAAGCGCGTTCTTCTCGATGAATTTCCTGTGGGAAGCCGTGCTGTCCTTGCTGATTCCGTAGATTTCATAGCCGGCAGCCTTCAGACTTCCGATATTGTCCCTGAGATTGCAGGCCTCGGCCGTACAACCGGGAGTACTGTCCTTGGGATAAAAATACAATACAACCTTTTTACCGAGAAGGGAATCTCCCGTCACGGTATTGCCATCCTGGTCCACAACTGTGAAATCAGGAATCCTGTCACCTACCTTTATCATCTTTTTCGTATTTTTGGATTTCGCCTTCATAGTTCCAGCCGCCGCCCAAAGCCTTGTAAAGGTCCACAAGGACCTGATACTCGTTCATTATGGCATTGCTGAGCTCTACTTGCGAGCTGAAATAATTTCTCTGGGCATCGAGCACATCGATATAGCCGATGACCCCGTTTATATACTGCAGGCTCGTCAGTGAAACATATTGCTTGGAAGCCTCCTGCAGGTCGAACTTCAGAGCCGTGTTCCTTATCGCCGAATTATAGCTTACGGTAGCATCGTAAACCTCCTTGAAAGCCTGCATCACGCTCTTTTCATATTCCAATTTCTTCTGGTTGTACACCGCTATCGCCGCCTTGAAGTTGGCCTTTCTCCTGCCGAACTGGAACAGGGGTGCGGCAACGGCCGTATTGAACATATAATATGGTGCACTTATGATGTTTTTGAGAATGTTGGTCTCCGTACCTCCGGCAAGGGAAATCGTAAACGTAGGGAAACGCTCGGCCTGTGCGACTCCGACAGCGGCTTCGGCTGCCCTCAGATCCTGCTCCGCCTGTCTCAGATCCGGCCTGCGCTCAAGGAGCTGCGACGGCACACCTATCGGGATTTCGCTACGGTATGACAGTTCCAACGGTACATGGGAACGCTCCATGACCTTCGGATATGAACCCGTGATAAAGGCCAGCTCGCTCTCCTTGATGGCTATCTGCCTTTCAAGATCAGGGACGAGGGCCGCGGTAGTAGCCCTTTCCACCAACGCCTGCTGGTACGGGATATCGGATGTCAGACCGCCGTCGAGCCTCAGCTTGGCCTTGCTCACGCCTTCATCCCTCGACTCCAATGTCTTCCTGACAATCTGCAGTTCGTTGTCCAAGGCCTGAAGTTCGAAGTAGGCTCTCGCCACTTCTGCAATAAGTGATATTCTCAATGCCCTCTGCGCTTCGACGGAAGCGAGGTATTCGGCCAATTTTTCCCTGTTCGCCCAGCGGATATGGCCCCACAGGTCTATTTCCCATGTAAAGTTGAGCTTCAGTCCGTATTCCGGATCCGGCGACATGCCGCTCCGGTCGTAATTCATGTACTCGCTTCCTCCGTATCCGTTGGCGGAAAGGGACGGCCAGAGTTTCGACTTCTGGATTCTGTACCTGTATTCCATCTCTTTCAGACGCTCGGCCGCCACAAGAAGATCCTTGTTGTATGTCAGGGCCTCGTTGATAAGATTGTGCAGCGTGGTGTCCGGGAAAAGTTTCCACCATTCCACGTCCGCCAATGTCAGGGAATCAGTTCCCGAGGTAACCGTATATGTTTCCGGAAGATCCAGTTCCGGCTCGGCGCAATGCTTCGACGGCGAACATGAAACCGACATGCCGCCGATCAGCAGAATCGCCGAAATCATCAGAGCTGCGGAAGAACCGCTTCCTTTTTCATGTTTCTGCATCTGTTTTTTCCTTTTGCGTGCCGCAATCCTTTCTTTCAGCTTGTAAATCCGTACAAAGAAGAACGGAACGAAGACTATGCCGACAAGAATGGCGACTATCATTCCGAAAAAGACTCCCGTACCGATATTCTGACGGCTTGCAGAGCCCGGACCGGAAGCGAATACCAACGGAAGCATGCCGAGAATGAATGCCAACGACGTCATCACGATAGGCCTGAACCTCAACCTGAACGCATCCAATGCGGCGGCTTCGAGCGGGACGCCCTTCGCCACTTCGTCCTTTGCAAATTCCACAATGAGGATGGCGTTCTTGGCAACAAGTCCGACGAGCATCACGAGACCTATCTGGAAGTAGACATTGCTCTCATAACCGAGAATCCAGACACCGAGATATGCCCCGGCGATTCCTATCGGGAGGGTCAGTATGACTGCAATCGGTATCGACCAGCTTTCATACTGTGCGGCAAGGAAAAGGAATACGAAGAGCAGGGCGAGGCCGAGCACAAGGCCCGTCTGTCCTCCCTCTTTCTTTTCCTGATAGGACAATCCGCTCCACTCGATGCCGATATTGTCCGGAAGATGTTCGCGTGCGGTCTCTTCGAGAACGTCCATGGCCTGTCCGGTACTGTAGCCGTGGGCCGCTTCGCACGTAATCGTCACGGCGTAGTACATGTTGAAACGCGTGATCGAACCGGGGCCCGTCGTATATGAAGTGGTGCCGAGAGCATTGACAGGGACCATCACCCCGCTCGAACTTCTCACGAAGAAAAGGTTGAGGTTTTCCTTGTGTTCCCTGTACGGGGCGTCAGCCTGGACATAGACCCTGTACACACGGTTGAACATGTTGAAGTCATTGACGTAAATGGAGCCCGTGAATGCCTTCAGCGTGGAGAACACGTCCGAAAGCGGCACGCCTATCATCTGTATCTTGTCCCTGTCGGCATCGAAAAAGAGCTGGGGAATATCCCTCTGCATGCTTGCCGACACTCCTGTCAGTTCCTTCCTCTTGGAAGCGTAGTACAGAAGCGTGTCCGCCGCCCTGTGCAAATCTTCGTATCCGGCATCGCCCTTGGCTTCGAGAACCATGGAAATACCTCCGGAAGTACCGAGGCCCGGAATCACGGCCGGAGTACTGATGTACACCTTGCTTTCAGGATAAAGCGAAAGGGTATCCCTTATCATGCTCATGACCTTGTTTATGTCGGTCTCCTTCCTTTCGTCCCAAGGCTTGAGGATGACTGTGAGCTGGCTGTTCGACTGGCTCGTACCGATACGCGGACTGGACCCTGTCACATTCAGCACATACTGGATATCCGGCTGTCTCATAAGGAAATCCATGGCCCTGTCCGTGACGGCTCTCGTCCTTTCAAGGGTCGCCCCTACTGGGAGTTCGAGTTCCACGGTGAAATACCCCTGGTCCTCCTTCGGCATGAAACTCTGAGGCAAAGCGCTGCCTATAAGCCAGATAAGCACAATCGACACCCCGAAAACGGCGTATGTCCGGCCGGAATGGTCAAGACAGGCCCTGATTATCCGGCTGAAGAAATTGTTGCCTGCAGCAAGTCCTTCGTTGATTTTCCTGAATATTATGTTCTTCTGCTCTCCCTGACGGGCCGGTTTGAGGAAAAGGGAACACATCACCGGACTGAGGGTCAGGGCGACTATCGTGGAAATTATCACGGATACGGCAATCGTCACGGTAAACTGCCTGAACAGCTGGCCGGTAATTCCCGACAGGAAACTGACAGGAACGAACACTGCACAAAGCACGAGAGATGTGGCTATCAGGGCCCCGGCTATGTTTCCCATTGCCTTTTTCGTGGCCTCGTACGGCGACAGATGTTCTTCTTCCATAATCCTGTCCACATTCTCCACCACGACAATGGCATCATCCACGACGATACCGATGGCGAGCACAAGACCGAGCAGCGTCATCATGTTCAGCGAAAATCCGAAAACAAGCATGACGCCGAATGTTCCCACAAGGGAAATAGGCACGGCAATGGCCGGAATCAACGTGGCCCTCCAGCTCTGCAACGAAAGGAAAACGACGAGGATAACGAGGAAAAGCGCCTCGAACAATGTCTTGTACACCTCATGAATCGACTCCGAAATATAAGTCGTCATGTCGAAAGGTATATCGTAGGTAATGCCTTCAGGGAAATTCCTGCTGATTTCCTCAAGGGTGGCCTTGACATTGTCGGCAACTTCCATGGCGTTCGCCCCCGGCAGCATGTACACATACATTACGGCCGCATTCCCGCCGTTGATACCGCTCTCGGTATTGTAGGACTGGGCTTCAAGCGAAACCCTCGCCACGTCCTTCAGTCTGATTATGGAGCCGTCCGCACCTGCCCGCACCACGATATTCTCGAACTGGCTGACGGAAGAAAGCCTTCCCGTGGCGATAATAGGAATCGTCACGTCTACTCCGTCGATAGGCTGCTGCCCGAGCACTCCTGCTGCGGATTCCCTGTTCTGGTCTTTCAGAGCCTTCTGCAGATCCTGCACCGTGAGACCGAGACTTGCGAGCTTGTCAGGCTGCACCCAGATCTGCATGGCATAATAGCGGCTTCCCACATTGGACACACGTCCCACTCCCGGCACTCTTCGCAGCATGTCAAGGACATTCAGCGTAGCGTAGTTGCTCAGGTATATTTCATCGAATTTCGGGTCGTCGGAAAGAATGGTGACAGTCATCAGCCTGCTCGAAGCCTCCTTTTCGACGGAAATACCGTTCTGGACCACTTCCGCAGGAAGCCTTGCCTCGGCCTGCTTGACCCTGTTCTGCACTTCGACGGCGGCAAGATCCGGATTCGTGGATATGTCGAAAGTGATTGTAGCCGAGAATCCTCCCGAGTTGGAGTTGGTAGACTCCATGTACAGCATTCCCGGAGTTCCGTTCAATTCCTGTTCAATAGGGGTGGCGACAGCCTGGGCCACGGTCTGGGCGCTCGCTCCCGGATAGGAAGCGGATACCTTGACCACCGGCGGGACTATTTTAGGATACTGGTCTATCGGCAGCAGCGTCAGACCGATGAAGCCCACAAGGACGATTATCACCGATATGACGGTCGAGAAGACCGGTCTGTCTATGAAAAAATCGGATTTCATTTCGTTCTCCTTTGTTTACGGGACAGTTATTGATGGTCTGCTTCCTCGTTGACCGCCCTTGCCTTCATTCCGTGGGTCAGTTTGTGGTAACCTTCCACGACTATTCTTTCACCAGGCAGAAGGCCTCTTTCCACCACGGTCATATTGTCCGTTTCCGGTCCGAGTTCGATGAAGCGTTTTTCGGCTATCCCGTCGTTTCTGAGGACGAATATGTATGCACCGTTCTTTTCCGTCACTATCGCTTTCGTCGGCACTACCACTGCATCTTCACGGATGTCGAGAAGCAGGGTGACGTTGGTAAACTGGCCCGGGAGCAATTCCCTCTGAGGATTCGGCATTTCGGCCCTGACGGAGAACGTTCCGGACTTGGAGTCCACCTGAGGATCGGCGAAATCCACGAGTCCCCTGTATTTGTACACCGTCTTGTCAGCAAGGGTGATAGTGACGTAAGGATCCCATTTCCTCGTGGAATCCCTTTGGCCTATGTTCACGTTTCTCGCCTTGCTGATCTGATAGTCGAGGTCCGTCATCTTGAATTCGACGAATACGGTATCGCTTTTCACCACATTGGCAAGCAACGACTGCCCGCCCGGTCCCACGAGTGTTCCTATATCGACGTATGCCTCGCTGATGTATCCGCTGATAGGGGATCTGACGGTAGTATAGCCGAGGGCAAGTTCCGCCTGCGTGAGGTCAGCCTCGCTCATCTGCACCTCGGCCGTAGCGCTTTCGTATGCGGCTATGGCATTGTCAAGATCCAGCTGGCTCGCCGCATTCTGCTCGAAAAGCGGACGTATCCTGCTGAGGTCGCGCTCGGCTTTCAGCTCAAGGGCCTGACTGCGGGCAAAAGAAGCCTTGGCCTGGTCCACCTTGGCCTGATACTGTCTCGGGTCTATTATGAAAAGTACCTGGTTCTTTTCGACATAAGTACCTTCTTCGAAGCGCATTTCTTCAAGATAGCCTTCTACTCTCGCCCTGACTTCCACGAAAAGCTGGGCTCTTACGGTTCCCGGATATTCGCCGTAAATCTCCACGTCACGGGTAGAAACGGCTTCTGTAGAAACCACCGGAACATCCTCTTCATACTCTTCCGGCCTTGTCAGCAACACAACGGCGACGACGACTGCAGCGACTACAGCAGCTATCACCAACCATGTTTTCCAGCTGAACTTTTTGATTTTCACGACGATGTATTGAGAACCCTTGTATGTATCCCTGAGAAAATCTTTTCCTTTCATAAAAATACCGAAATAAACAAAAGTGCGGCAAAATTACAAAAAATATACCTTGGTAGGTACAGCATACCAATAAATAATGATTTCAGATAGTAAGTTTTTGCGTAACTTTGCGGCCAAATTGTCTGAAACATGAAACTTTCTGAATTGAAGACCGGGGAAAGAGGGGTGGTCGTCAGGGTCAACGGTCACGGCAGTTTCCGTAAAAGAATCCTTGAAATGGGATTCATCAACGGGAATGTGGTCAACGTCGTCATGAACGCTCCCCTGAAGGATCCTATAGAATATGAAGTAATCGGCTATAAAATCTCCCTGAGACGGGAAGAGGCCGCCATGATAGAAGTCATCGGAGAATCCGAAGCATTGGCGGCAGAGCAGACACCGAACCGCGCATCCGGTTTTTCACAGGAAGACACTTCGTGCGAAGATGCCGACATCCTTGCTGCGAAGATGAAGGCCTTGGCCGAAGAGCGCGGGCATGTGATAAGGGTAGCGTTGGTCGGTAATCCGAACTGCGGCAAGACATCGCTATTCAACATTGCCTCCGGCAGCCACGAACATGTCGGGAACTACAGCGGCGTGACCGTAGATGCCAAGGAAGGACGGCTCAGACACAAGGATTACGAATTCATTCTCGTGGATCTTCCCGGAACGTATTCATTGTCAGGATTCAGCCCCGAAGAACTGTATGTCAGGAAGAATCTGGTCGAAAACACTCCCGACGTGGTGATAAACGTCGTGGATTCCTCGAATTTGGAAAGGAACCTGTACCTCACGGCCCAGATTATCGACATGAACCTCAGGGTGGTTATGGCCCTGAACATGTTCGACGAATTGGAGGCCAAGGGGGATGAATTGGACATAAAGACATTGGGCCAGCTCCTCGGAATGCCTCTGATACCGACGGTAAGCAAGACCGGCCGGGGAATATCCGAACTTTTGGATACCGTGATAAAGGTCTATGAAAACGCAGACCCGCAATTGGCAAGGCATATCCACATCAACCACGGGGCCGAATTGGAGCATTCAATCGACAGGATAAAACTCCTGATTCAGAAAAACGAGGACATACGCTACCGATATTCAACGAGATACCTTGCCATAAAATATTTAGAGAACGACAAGGACGTGACGGAAACCGTCGAGAAACTTGCCAACAGGGACGAAATCATCGCCGCAAGGTTCGAAGAACAGAAGAGATTCGAATCGATGATGGGAACAACTCCCGAGTCTGCCATCATCGATGCAAAATATGCGTTCGTAAAAGGTGCGCTTGCAGAGACATACAAGCCCTGCACCACAAGGAAAAAACGCAGGAACATCACCGACAGGATAGACGGAGTGGTCACGAACAGATGGTTCGCCTTCCCGATTTTCATCCTGCTTCTGTATTTAGTGTTCGAATGCACGTTCACTCTCGGGGAATATCCGATGCAATGGATTGAATGGCTTGTCGAAAAATTCGGAGACTTCGTATCGACATACATGAAGGAAGGCGCTCTCAAGGACCTTGTCGTGGACGGAATAATCGGAGGAGTCGGAAGCGTCTTGGTGTTTTTGCCGAACATCCTCATCCTGTATCTCTGTATCTCCCTGCTTGAGGATTCGGGCTACATGGCAAGGGCCGCATTCATCATGGACAAACTCATGCACAAGATGGGGCTGCACGGCAAGTCCTTCATACCGATGATAATGGGATTCGGCTGCAACGTACCCGCCATCATGGCCACAAGGACAATCGAAAGCCTGAAAAGCAGACTCATTACGATTCTCATCATCCCGCTTATGTCCTGTGCCGGGAGACTTCCGATATACATTCTCGTAGTGGGGGCGTTCTTCCCGAAATACGGAGGAGCGGTCATGCTCGGAATCTACCTTCTCGGTATCGTCCTCGCCGTGATTTCGGCGAAAGTCATGAGCCGGTTCATCAAGGATGACGACCTGCCGTTCGTGATGGAACTTCCGCCGTACAGGGTCCCGACGGCCAAATCGGTATTCAGGCACACGTGGGAAAAGGGAAAGCAGTATCTGCACAAGATGGCCGGAATAATCCTCGTTTGCTCGATAATAATCTGGTTCCTCGGATATTTCCCTAACCACAAGAAATACGATACCGTGGCGGAGCAGCAGGAAAATTCATACATCGGATATATAGGCAAGGCCATTGCCCCCGTCCTCGAACCTTTGGGTTTCGACTGGAGAATGGGAGTGGGCATCCTTTCGGGAATAGGGGCCAAGGAATTGGTAGTCAGCTCTCTCGGTGTGATGTACAGCGCAGAGGAAGTATCTTCGGCCGGAGGCCCTGACGGGGATAGCAACAGAGATACGGCAGTCTTGGCTGACGGGACGGCCGGCGAAGTCGTCGAGGGAGGGAACACGATGCTGCAGAGAGCCTTGCAGAAATCCATCACCCCGGCCGCAGCGTTGGCATTCATGGTGTTCGTGCTGCTGTATTTCCCGTGCATAGCCACCTTCGTAGCGATAAAACAGGAAGCCGGAGGCTGGAAATGGGCCATTGGTTCGGCCGTCTATACTATAATCCTCGCATGGATAATGGCATTCATCGTGTACAGGATTGCATTGCTGTTCCTGTGACGGGAAACGGTTTCCGCAGGATTGCAGTCAGGATTGTCGCTGAATTGCATGGGTCTGCCACAGGTTTTCATAACCATTGATGATAAAATCGGAGGAATTTACCTATTTTTGGGGATGGACAGACTCGGCGGACGGTCGTATCTTTGCAACTGTAAATGAGATTTCAGGCCATATCGTTGAAATGTTCAGATTATTGTAAATGTTGGAAAACGAGGCCGGTTCCGAAAATTCGTCGGGAGGCGGATTCATGGAGGCCGGCTTCTTTTACTGTTTTGGATATGGATAGAAAGCACGAATGGAGGAACACCATGTTCTCCCCGGAAATGAAAATGTCAGACCTTGTCAATCTCGATTACAGACTGCTTACGGTAATCAGCAGGATGGGCATCAAGGTAGGATTCGGAGAACGTTCGGTGGCGGAAGTATGCAGCATGAACGGAGTGGACACGGCTACGTTCATTTTGGTATGCACCATGTATTCCCTTCCCGAATTCGTCCCGGACAAAAATTCGATAGCCGCCATCAGGCCCGGAATCATCGTCGATTATCTTCATAATTCCCATTCTTCCTACATAAAATACGGTTTCATGGAAATCGAAAAGGCGATGAAGGAGCTTGTGGAGCCTTGCGACACCAAACAGAAAAAAATCATACTTTCATTCCTCGCCGGTTACAGGAAGGAGGTGGAAAACCATTTCGATTACGAAGAACAGACATTGTTCCCATACGTCAGGGCCATGCTCGACGGTACGGCGGACGGCTCATACACGATAGCGGAATTCCGGGAACAGCACAGCAACATAGAAGAAAAATTGGAGGACCTCAAGAACATCGTCCTGAAATATCTTCCCGAAAACTGCGACAGCGAACTTGCCGGCCGTGTCCTGATGCAGCTTTTCTCGTTGGCAGAGGACCTTGACATCCACACCGCCATAGAGAACAATATCCTTGTTCCTGTAATGAACATGATTGAAAACAACGGAGCCGCAGTATGAAGGTTTTTCTTGTAATACCGTCCAAAATCATGGCCGAAGGCCTCGTGAGCGTATTCAACGACTCGGGGGAATTTCATGTGGAAGGCTGCATGTCCGAGTTGTCGCATCCGGGAGAACTCATGTTCAGGAACATCGGGGCCGACGTCATCATCGTCGATCCGATTCTGTTCGGACATCCGTCCCGCGGCGATGTCAGGCAGTATTTTTCAAGGTTTTCAGATGCGGCAATCGTAGCCTTGCCGAGCTACAGCCTTGAAGAGGAGGCCAAAGAGCAGTACGACGCCGTCATCAGCATTTACGACAGTCCGGCCGCAATAATCAAAAAACTCCGGAAAGCCGTCAAGTCGTCATCCTCTTCTACTCAGCAGGACGTAAAGGATCTGACATCAAGGGAAAAGGAAATCCTCGTCTGCGTGGCCAAAGGCATGCTGAACAAGGAAATAGCCGACAAATTCTGCATTTCGATCCATACCGTCATCACCCACAGGAAAAACATTTCGGCCAAAACCGGGATCAAGTCGATTGCCGGACTGACGGTGTACGCCCTTCTCAACAACCTCCTCGATCCCGAGTCGGTGGAATAGAGCCTTCTTTTACGGCACATTAAAACATCCAATACGCCCTCCATAAAAGAACTACGGCACTCGTATTTCAATCATAAGAGCTATTTCTTGTCAAAGTTTGAATGGTTTTGGTGAGTAATTACTATCTTTACAAATAGTATTTGGTAGAACATCGGAACAGAAGAATAACATCATGGCAAAGAAAGAGCAGAAAGAAAAAAGCATAGAAGAAACCCTTTGGGAATCTGCCAACAAGTTGCGTGGGTCGGTCGAACCTTCGGAATACAAGCATGTTGTGTTGAGCCTGATATTCTTGAAATACGCCTACGACCGCTTTGTGGAACGGCGCAATGAACTGATAGCCGATAATAAGGACGCGTTTGTGGACCAGCCGGTGTTCTATAATGCCAAGAACGTCTTCTATCTGGATGAAGTCAGCCGTTGGGATTACCTGGTAGAGAATGCCAAGCAGAACGACATCGCCATCAAGATAGATGCGGCTTTGGCACAAGTGGAGAAAGACAATCCTTCATTGAAAGGAGCTTTGCCCAGCAATTACTATTCCGGATTGGGGCTTGACCGCACCAAGCTGGCAAGCCTGCTTGATGTGATAGGCAAGATAGATACGCAAAAAGACAAGGAACATGATTTGATAGGTCGTGTCTACGAATACTTCTTGGGCAAGTTTGCCATAGCCGAAGGTAAGGGTAAAGGCGAATATTACACGCCCAAGACGATTGTCAATCTAATTGCGGAAATGATACAGCCCTATCGGGGCAAGATATATGACCCTTGTTGCGGTTCGGGCGGTATGTTTGTGCAGAGCATGAAATTCGTTGAGGCGCACCACGGCAACAAGAAAGACATTTCCGTCTATGGGCAGGAATATACCAACACCACCTACAAGTTGGCAAAGATGAACCTTGCCATCCGGGGTATTGCCTGTAACTTGGGCGAGCGTGCCGCCGATACATTCCACGACGACCAGCACAAGGACTTGAAGGCCGATTTCATCATGGCCAATCCACCTTTCAACCAGAAGTCGTGGCGTGCGGAGAATGAATTGACGGGAGACCCGCGTTGGCAGGGATATGAAGTACCTCCGACAAGCAATGCCAACTACGGCTGGATTCTGAACATCGTGTCCAAGATGTCTGCCAACGGCATGGCGGGGTTCCTATTGGCAAACGGTGCATTAAGCGGTGACGGTACGGAACTGAATATCCGTCGCCAGTTGTTGAAGAACCATTTAGTGGAAGCCATTGTCATCCTGCCTCGTAATATGTTCTATTCTACCGACATCAGCGTGACACTTTGGATATTGGCCGGCAATCGCAAAGCCCGTACGGTGGAGCAGAACGGCGAATTAGTGAAATACCGCAATCGGGAGAATGAAGTGC
Organism: uncultured Bacteroidales bacterium; assembly: GCA_944323245.1. Lineage (GTDB taxonomy): Bacteria > Bacteroidota > Bacteroidia > Bacteroidales > UBA932 > Cryptobacteroides. The sequence goes on along the minus strand of CALURT010000005.1, from coordinate 410 downwards.
TATTCATCGATTTGCGCCAATGGGGAGAACCTTTTGAGAAAAAATACATCCAATTCTCTGGGGAACAGATTGCACAGATAGCCGAAAACTTCCATAACTGGCAACGCGAAGGTCATGAACAGACTTATCGCAACGTACCCGAATACTGTTATTCCGCTACGCTTGAAGAAATCGAGGCAAAAGGCTGGTCGCTCGTACCCAGCAAATACATTGAATTCAAAAACCGGGACGAAGGTATCGACTTCGACAGCCAGATGAAGCGGCTGCAAAACGAGATGAGCGAGCTGCTCCGGCAGGAGGCAGAAAGCAAAAAGGAGTTGTTGAACCTGTTTCAAGAGTTGGGTTATGGACTTGAAGAGTAATGATAAAGAACTGAAAGGCTCGCACAAGTTCTCCATCCGTTTTTATCA